>NZ_JBHXSK010000003.1:0-381921 GCF_042716195.1 Streptomyces sp. NPDC058683 | reverse complement strand
TTTTTTTTAAAAACTCCAAGAAAAAATACCCCAGCCAAACAAAGAATACTTCCCCCCCCCCTCCGTGGTCTCGGCCCCAATTCGACGTTGTCGGGAAACATTCGGAAACATCGGAAACGAGTGCCGGGAAAACTCGTGTCACGTGTAAGGCGGGCCACTCGGTCGGGTGGCCCGCCTTACACGTGGTGCTGGTGCTGTCAGCGGCCGAGGGCCCGGCGGCCGCGGCCCTGCGAGAGAACCGGAAGGTTCTTGGCAGGCGCCTGGGAACGCGTGTCCTCCTCGAGACGCAGCGCGAGCGCCGGGCAGCGGCGCACCGCGCGCAGCGCCTTGGCCTCCGCGAACCGCGGCACCTTCGCCTGAGCCACCGTCGGGAAACCGTCCACGCCCAGTTCGAAGACCTCCGGGAGGATGTCCGCGCACAGACCGTGGCCCCGGCACAGCGTCCAGTCGACGTAGATCTTCTGACGGCTGCCGCTGGTCTCCTCGGGCTCTGCGCCGCCAGGGATGCCGGTCGGGAGCTTGCCGTCCTCGAAGAGCGGCAGAACGCCTTCCACGGGCCGTCCGCAGCCGTTTCCGAGGACATGCGCGGCCAGGTCGTCGGTGAACGCCTTGATCGTCGATTCCAGGAACATCGCGGAGCCGTCCGGGTGCGAGCACGCGCCGCGCCGCTTCACGTTCTTCGCGACCTGCTTGAGCGCCTCCAGGGCGGCCGGTCCGCCGCCGTTGAGGATGTCCTCCATGCCGCGCGCGGCCGCCGGCAGGCCGAGGTAGCAGGGACCGCACTGTCCCGCGCTCTCCTCCGCCAGCCACTGGGCGACCCGCAGCGACTCGCCCAGCGGGCAGGTGTCCTGCGTGATCGGCAGGATCGCGCCGGCGCCCAGCGCACCGCCCACCGCGTCCAGGGAGTTGCGGGAGACGATCGCCTCGTTGACCGTCGCCGCGTCGATCCACTTGCCGTGGTAGCCGCCGGTCAGCACACCCTGCGGCACCGGCGGGGCGCCGGCCAGCTGCAGGACGTAGCGCAGCGGCACACCCGTGGGCACCTCGATCACCATGGGACGGGCGACCGCGCCGGAGACCGTCAGCATGACGGTGCCCGGCTCGTCGTACAGACCGGTGTTGCCGTAACGCTCCGGGCCGATCCGGGCGGCGATCGCCAGCTGCGCGAACGTCTCCGCGTTCGACAGCAGCGTGGGCGCGCCGCCGACGCCGTTCTGGGAGGCGCTGGTCTTGCGGCCGGGCGGGATCGCGGGGCCGCCGTCGATCGAGCGGACCAGCGACGCGGCCGCGCCGGTGACCATCCGCACCGGGTTGCGCTGGACGAACGCCTTCAGGGCCGAACGGCGGCCGGTGCTCAGACCGCGTTCGGCGAGCGCCTGCTCCATGGAGCGCTGTGTGGACTCCCGGGTGACCCCCACCACGAGCGTGCGGGCACCCAGCGCCTCGGCGCACAGCAGCGCGCCGTCCAGGATCAGATGCGGGGCACGGTTGATCAGCACCGTGTCCTTGCGGCAGGCCGGCTCGTCCTCGCTGCCGTTGACGACGACCACCGGCCGGACACCGCGCTTGATCGCCGCTTCGGCGACCGAGCGCAGCTTTTTGTGGAAGGGGAAGCCCGCGCCGCCGCGGCCCTTCAGGTTGATGCGTTCGGAGAGCTGCGCGAGCTGCTCCCCGCCCAAGGGTTCAAGCGGCCCGTGCACCTTGAGATGCATGGGCAGATCGAGTCTTTCGACAAGGTCGAAGCCCGACGTGAGCTGCGGAAGGCCGACCACGCGGACTTCTGGGACGTCGGGCAGGGCCTCGTTCACCTATAGCCTCCGGAAGGCGTGTTCCAAGGTTCGCCCGAACCCGGTGCGTCGAAGGACGCGCCGGGCGCTGGTTCGTTGGCGGGACCGCTGTTGTACGTGTCGTTCGAGTTGTACGTGCCGTAGCCGGGGTTCGTCTCACCCGTGTCGTACACATCACGTCCGCCCGGTCCGCCAGCGCCCGGATTGCCATAGACCGGGATGTTGTATCCGGTGTCCTGGAGCGGGTCGTACGCCGACGGGGGCGCTTCGCCGACCGGCGGCGGGGACGGGACCGGCCAGGTGCCCGAGGTGCTGCCGGGGCCGTCCATGCGCGGGAAGGCTTCGGTGGCCTGGAGGTCCAGCCGCTCCATGCGCGCGGTCTGACCTGCCGCGAACGGCGACTGCGACTGGGGCTGGGGCTGTCCGGGCGTGGAGGTGGCCCGGTAGGCGGCCGCGAAGCCGGAGGCCGGATCGGGGGTCGGCATCCCGGTCGGGAACAGCGGGTTGGGCTGCGGGGCTCCGGCGTCGGCCCGCGAGGGCCTCGGCTCGCGTTCGCGTTCACGTCCGCCGTCGTAGCCCGGCAGGCCGGACTCGCCCACCCGGGCGCGGCTGGCGTCCAGCTCGTCCAGGTCGGGGCGCTCCGAGCTGCCCAGGATGGAGACGAGACGGTCGGCGACCTTGCGCTTGAACGGGCGCGGGGCGGCACGCAGCGCCAGCGCGCCCATCACGCCGACCAGGCACAGCTCGTACGAGATCATGAAGAAGGGCTTCGCCGCGCGGCCCGCGAACAGGCCGTGGATCAGAGCGGCGCACCAGGCCGGGTAGGCCAGCATGTGCATGGCCCGCCAGCGGGCCGCCACCACGGCCGGGGCGGCGAAATTGCTGCGCAGGGCGCCGGTGACACCCACGAAGATCATCAGCAGTCCGGCCAGCGAACCGAGCCCGATCAGGCCGGCGCTTCCGGTGACGCCGAGCGAGAACGGGATGATCGCGGCGATCACCACGGTGTGATCGAGAGCAATCTTCGTGACGATGTGCACCAGCAGGAACGCGATCGAGGCGACGGCGGTCGTCCGGTGCACCGCCTGGCCGATGATCCGCTGGCGGGTATTGAGGAAGATGCGGTCCTGTGCGACCAGACCCCAGATCACCGAGCAACTCAGCGAGACGAGCGACAGCACGCCCGCGCCGAAGTTCAGGAACTGTTGGAACTGGCTGCCTCCGGTCAGCACGACCACGGGTATGAGCAACAGGACGACAGCCGACGCCACCCCCCAGGCCGAGCGGCCTGGCTTGGGGAGCGAGCTGTTACTACGACGAGGGTTCATGGGGGCAACTCCGAGCAGTTCGGGAAAGCGGTCCCGGTGCCGCAGCCTAAGTGGCGCCATACCGATCAGTACGAGGTTTGAGTTATTGCGTTGTTATCAAAGGGCAATGCGGGCCTTGTGATGTCCCTTAGTGGTTGTTACGCGAAGTAAGTTTTGAACCTGGTTCAACTCTCGTCCCGGTTGTCGCCTTAGACATACGTGTCAACCGTTGATACGTAAGCGCGTCGCGGCTTGCTCAAGTGCTGCGGTACCCTGACGCCATGCGTGCCGTACGCCTTCTGCTTAGCGGGCCGCGCTGATCAGTCCCGACTGCCGGATCGAACGGCCGGTCGGCATCGGCGCGGCGTCCCCTCCTGTGCGAGGGGATTTTTCGTTTCTAGCAAGTCACAGCCGCAGGCAGAGACGATCGATGGAGCTTTGAGGATCATGAGCGAGACGAACCCCGCTGCCACCGCCACGTCGGCGGAGGCCGCGCCGCACCGCTACACGGCCGCCCTGGCGGCCGAGATCGAGGCACGCTGGCAGGACTTCTGGGACGCCGACGGCACGTACGCGGCGCCGAATCCCAAGGGTGACCTGGCCGGCGACCCCGAGCTGGTCGCCAGGCCCAAGAAGTTCATCATGGACATGTTCCCGTACCCGTCCGGGGCGGGACTGCACGTCGGCCACCCCCTGGGCTACATCGCCACCGATGTGTTCGCCCGATTCCAGCGGATGAACGGCCACAACGTCCTGCACACCCTGGGCTTCGACGCCTTCGGCCTGCCCGCCGAGCAGTACGCCGTGCAGACCGGCACGCACCCGCGGGTGTCCACCGAGTCCAACATCGAGAACATGAAGGCCCAGCTGCGCCGGCTGGGCCTGGGCCACGACAAGCGCCGGTCGTTCGCCACGATCGACCCGGACTACTACAAGTGGACCCAGTGGATCTTCCTGCAGATCTTCAACTCCTGGTACGACGACGAGGCGAACAAGGCCCGCCCGATCTCCGGGCTGATCGCCCAGTTCGAGTCCGGTGAGCGAGCCGTACCGGGCCACACGCGCGCGTGGAACGAGCTGACCGCAACCGAGCGCGGCGACGTCCTGGGCGATTTCCGCCTGGCCTACGCCTCGGACGCGCCGGTCAACTGGTGCCCGGGGCTGGGCACCGTGCTGGCCAACGAGGAGGTCACCGCCGACGGACGCTCCGAGCGCGGCAACTTCCCCGTCTTCAAGGCCAAGCTGCGCCAGTGGAACATGCGCATCACCGCCTACGCCGACCGGCTGCTGGACGACCTGAACGAGCTGGACTGGCCCGAGGCCATCAAGCTGCAGCAGCGCAACTGGATCGGCCGCAGCGAGGGCGCCCGCGTCGACTTCCCGATCGACGGCGAGAAGATCACCGTCTTCACCACGCGCCCCGACACCCTGTTCGGCGCGACCTACATGGTGCTGGCCCCCGAGCACCCGCTGGTCGACAAGTTCGTCCCGGCCGCCTGGCCCGAGGGCACCCACGACGTGTGGACCGGCGGCCACGCGACGCCCGCCGAGGCCGTGGCCGCGTACCGCGCGCAGGCCGGCGCCAAGTCCGACGTGGAGCGGCAGGCCGAGGCCAAGGACAAGACCGGCGTCTTCACGGGCGCGTACGCGACCAACCCGGTCAACGGCGACAAGGTCCCGGTGTTCGTCGCCGACTACGTACTGATGGGCTACGGCACCGGCGCGATCATGGCCGTCCCGGCCGGCGACCAGCGCGACTTCGAGTTCGCGCGCGCCTTCGAGCTGCCGATCGTCTGCATCGTCGAGCCGACCGACGGCCGCGGCACCGACACCTCGACGTGGGAGGACGCCTTCGGCTCCTACGACGCGAAGATCATCAACTCCTCCAACGACGACATCAAGCTGGACGGCCTGCCGGTCGCGGAGGCCAAGGCCCGCATCACGGAATGGCTGGCCCGCAAGGGCATCGGCGAGGGCACCGTCAACTTCCGGCTGCGCGACTGGCTGTTCAGCCGCCAGCGCTACTGGGGCGAGCCCTTCCCGATCGTCTACGACGAGGACGGCGTCGCCCACGCGCTGCCCGAGTCGATGCTGCCGCTGGAGCTGCCGGAGGTCGAGGACTACTCGCCGCGCACCTTCGACCCGGAGGATGCGGACACCCAGCCCGAGACGCCGCTGTCGCGCAACGAGGAATGGGTCAACGTCACCCTGGACCTGGGCGACGGGCCGAAGAAGTACCGCCGCGAGACCAACACCATGCCCAACTGGGCCGGTTCCTGCTGGTACGAGCTGCGCTACCTGGACCCGCACAACGACCAGCAGCTGGTCGACCCGGAGATCGAGCGCTACTGGATGGGTCCGCGCCAGGGCATGCCGCACGGCGGTGTCGACCTGTACGTCGGCGGCGCCGAGCACGCGGTACTGCACCTGCTGTACGCCCGTTTCTGGTCGAAGGTCCTGTACGACCTGGGGCACGTCTCGTCCGCCGAGCCGTTCCACAAGCTGTTCAACCAGGGCATGATCCAGGCCTACGTCTACCGCGACAGCCGAGGCTTCCCGGTCCCCGCCGCCGAGGTCGAGGAGCAGGACGGCGCCTACTACTACCAGGGCGAGAAGGTCACCCGGCTGCTGGGCAAGATGGGCAAGTCCCTGAAGAACGCGGTGACTCCGGACGAGATCTGCGCCGAGTACGGCGCCGACACGCTGCGCCTGTACGAGATGGCGATGGGCCCGCTGGACGTCTCCCGGCCGTGGGACACACGCGCGGTGGTCGGCCAGTTCCGGCTGCTGCAGCGGCTGTGGCGCGTCATCGTCGACGAGGCCACCGGTGAGGTCACCGTCACCGACGCCGATGCCGACGAGGACACGCTGCGTGCCCTGCACAAGGCGATCGACGGCGTCCGCCAGGACCTGGAGGGCCTGCGCTTCAACACAGCCATCGCCAAGGTCACCGAGCTGAACAACCACCTGACCAAGGCGGGCGGCGCGGTATCGCGTACGGTCGCCGAGCCTCTGGTGCTGATGATCGCGCCGCTGGCCCCGCACGTCGCCGAGGAGCTGTGGCGCAAGCTGGGTCACAGCGACTCGGTCGTGCACCGGGACTTCCCGGTCGCCGACCCGGACTACGTCGTGGATGAGACCGTGACCTGCGTCGTGCAGATCAAGGGCAAGGTCAAGGCCCGCCTGGAGGTGCCGCCGGCGATCTCCGAGGAGGAGCTGGAGAAGGTGGCGCTGGCCGACGAGAAGGTCGTCGCGGCACTGGACGGCGCGGGTATCCGCAAGGTGATCGTCCGCGCGCCGAAGCTGGTGAACATCGTCACGGCGTAACGGCCACGGGCCGCCTCCGGGCGGTCCCCTAAGGGCAGGTTCGGGGTCTTTCTGGAACTCCGGGCCTGCCCTTTGCGTTTACCGTTGAAGAGGGCGGCCGCCCCCGCCGTGCTCGGAAGCGGTCGGGTGGTCGGGTGGCCGTCAGCGGAGGAGGAGCACCGTGGAAACAGTGATCGCCGTATTCGCCCTGCTCTTCCTGCTCTTCGTCGCGGGCGGGGCGTACGTCACGTTCAAGGCGGTCGGCGCCGCCAAGCGCGGTGTGGACCGTACGATCACGCAGGCCCGGCGGACGGTCGAGGACCACACGCTGCGCGCCAAGTCCATGGTCCAGATCGGCCCGGCGGCCGAGATCGCCCAGCTGCGGCTCACCCTGCGCACCTCGATGCGGGCCACCCAGGACGCGCTGGACGCGGGCGTCGCCGAGGACGAGTCGCTGAAGGAGTCCCTCGGCCTCTTCCAGCGTCTCAGTGCGCACGGGCACGAACTGGACGGCGAGCTCAGGCGTCTGGAGTCCGAGCCGGACCGGGCCACGCTCGCCGCGCGGCTGCCCGAGCTGCGCCGGCGTACCACGCGCATCACCGAGTCCGCGGACGCGTTGCGGTGGGCGGCGCGTGACCGGGCCCACCGGTTCGCCGACGACGATCTGGACACCTTGAGCACGCAGATCGGCGTCGAGGCGGACGCCCTTCGGCACTGGTCGCGTCCTGCCTCCGCGCCCGAAACCCCGCCGTGGCCCGAGGCCGCCGCCGGTCGGGGCGACCGCCAGACCTGGCCCGAGGCACCCCGGTCCGCCCCGGACGGGGACCCGGCGCAGCCCGCGATCACCCCGCCCGGGCGGCGTCAGGCCTACCCCTGGCAGAAGAAGCCCCGGCCGGAGAGCACCACTTGATACGGCCGGTCCTGGTCGGGGCGGGCGGGGGCGGGCTGCCGCCCCTGGGCTACGCCAGGTAACCTCCAGCTCATGTCCCGCCATGTCGCGATCGTCACCGATTCAACGGCCTACCTGCCGCCGCGGACGATGGAGCGCCACGGCATCACCGCGGTTCCCCTGACCGTGGTCCTCGGCGACCGGGCGTTCGAAGAGGGCACCGAGATCTCGACCCGTTCCCTGGCCCAGGCTCTGCAGAAGCGGCGCTCTGTCACCACGTCCCGGCCCAGCCCCGAGGTGTTCGCCGAAACGTACCGCAAGGTCGCCGAGTCAGGTGCCACCGGTATCGTCTCGCTCCACCTGTCCGCCGAACTGTCGGGCACCTACGACGCGGCGGTCATCGCGGCCCGCGAAGCACCCGTCCCGGTGCGGGTGGTGGACACCGGGATGGTCGCGATGGCGCTCGGTTTCTGCGCGCTCGCGGCGGCCGAGGCCGCCGAGGCGGGCGGCACCGCCGACGAGGCCGTCACGGCGGCGGAGAAGCGCGCCGCCAGCACGACCGCGTACTTCTACGTCGACACCCTCGACTATCTGCGCCGCGGCGGCCGCATCGGAGCGGCGCAGGCCCTGCTGGGTTCCGCGCTCGCCGTGAAGCCCCTGCTCCAGCTGGACGGCGGCCGCGTCGAGCCCCTGGAGAAGGTACGGACGGCGTCCCGCGCCATCGCCCGCCTCGAGGAGCTCGCCGCCGACCGGGCGGGCGGCGCCGAGGTGGACATCGCCGTCCACCATCTCGCCGCCCCCGAACGGGCCGCGGCCCTCGCCGACCGGCTGCGGGCGCGGGTCCCGGGGCTGGTCGAGCTGCATGTCAGCGAGGTCGGTGCGGTCATCGGCGCGCACACCGGACCTGGGCTGCTCGGGGCGGTCGTCTCACCGCGGTGACCTGTGGACCGGACGGCGGCAGCCCCGCCGGTTTCACTCGTGCGGGTGGCGAAGTTGTCCACAACCAGGGCGTGGTCCACGGAACTTGAGCAAGATCATCGCGAGTGGGCGGGAAGCCCCATCCTCGTCGCATGGCACTTCGATCACGCTCACACGAGACACATGCGACCAGTGGCCCGGGCCGGGGCCCCACTTCCGACGGCCGTACCCGGCACCGCCGGTCCCCGGTCCGGGTCCGCGCCCGCCAGCGCCCGGCCCCGGCGGACGAACTGCGCCGCCGGGCGGAACTCCTCTTCGGTGAACGGGGAGTCACCAGGCCGGAGCCGGGACACGGACCCCCGCACGCCGGAACGGTGACTGGCACCGGTGCGGCGGCCGGACTGACCGCGGCCATCTCCGGACCGACGGCGGCCACCTCCAGGGTGCGCGCCGCCGCGTCCGGGGTGCGTACCGCCGCGGCCGCACTGTCCACGGCGGCGGCCGTGGTGTCCTCGGCCCGTGCGCTCGCGGGCGAGACCACGGCCCTGCGCGAACCCGCGCTCCCCCGGCTGCGGTCCCGGATCGGGCTCGCCGTGCGGGAGCGGATGCCGGTGTGGCTGGCGACCCGCTGCGGGCTGGAACGCCGGGGCGCGGTGGCTCTCGGGGTGGTCCTCGTCGTGGCCGGGGCTCTGGCCGTGCAGCACTTCTGGACGGGCCGGACCGAATCGGTGAGCGCACCGGAGGTGGTGCGTGCCGAGGCGCCGTACGAGAAGAGCGAGGAGAAGGTTCCGGCCGCGGGCACCGGTACCGCAGCGGCGCCCGCGGGGACGGCCGGGCCCGGCGGTGAGATCGTCGTGGACGTCGCCGGGAAGGTGCGTGAGCCGGGGGTCCACGCTCTGCCGGCCGGGTCCCGGGTCACCGATGCGCTGCGGGCGGCGGGCGGGGTGCGGCCCGGTACGGACACCGGCGGACTCAACCGCGCCCGCTTCCTGGTGGACGGCGAACAGATCGTCGTCGGGGGCCCCGCCCCGCCGGCCGCCCCGGGCCAGGTCGCAGGTGGTGCCGCGGCGGGTACGGGTCCGGCCGCGCCGGTCTCCCTGAACACGGCGACCGTGGAGCAGCTCGACGCCCTGCCCGGAGTCGGCCCGGTGCTGGCGCAGCACATCGTCGACTACCGGACCGAGCACGTCGGCTTCCGCTCGGTCGACGAACTCCGCCAGGTCAAGGGCATCGGCGACCGCCGCTTCTCCGACCTGCGGGATCTGGTACGGCCATGAGCCGCGCGACCGGCCAAGCCCCGCCGGGATCCGTGACCGTGCGCCGGGCCGTTCACGCCGGTTCGGGCAAGCGGCTGGGGACCGCACACCCCCGGCAGGACACGGTGGCCGACCTGCGGCTGGTGCCGCCCGCGCTGGCCGCCTGGGCGACGGCGGCCCTGACCCTGGACGCACCGCCGGGGTGGACGGCCGGGATCGCCGTCGCCTGCCTGGTCGCCGGGTTGATCCTGCTGTGGCGCAGCCGCGCGGACCGCCGGCCAGGGACGGTGACCGACAACTCCCCGGCCCTCCGGCCAGGGACGGTGACCGGCAACACGCCGGCCCTCCGGCCAGGGACGGTGACCGGCAACGCTCCGCCGCTGCGGCCGACTTGGCGGAACGCCTCCGTCGGCGCGCTGCTTCTGTGTGTCGCCGGGGCCGCCGCCTCCGCGGGGCTGCACGGGGCGGATGTGCGCCGCGGGCCGGTGCCTGGGCTGGCCCAGGCCTACACGACCGTCACCGTCGAGGTGGAGCTCACGGGCGACCCGTGGGTCAGCAGGCCGCGCGTGCAGGGGGACCACGCCACTCCGGCCGCCGTGCTGGTGCGCGGCGACGTACGGCGGGTGGAGAGCGGCGACGGGACGGCGGTGACGACGCGCTCACCGGTGCTGATGGCCGTCGACCCGGGGGTGCGGGCGCCTCGTGGCGGCGGCCGCGCGCAGTGGCTCGGGCTGCTGCCCTCCACACGGCTGCGGGTGAGCGGGCGGCTGGCGCCGGCGACGGCCGGCGGGGACCGGACCGCCGCGATGCTGCGGGTGCGGGAGCGTCCCGCACCGGTGGTGGTGGGCGCGGCGAATGGGCCGCAGCGGCTGGCCGGGCGGTTGCGGGCCGGGCTGCGGGAGGCGACCGAGGGGCTGCCCGAGGACGCGCGGGCGCTGCTGCCCGGGCTGGTCGTCGGGGACACCTCGCGGATCACGCCCGAACTGCACGAGGCCTTCGAGGAGACCGATCTCGCGCACACCCTCGCGGTCTCGGGCAGCAACCTCACCATCCTGCTCGCCCTGCTCGTCGGACCGCCGGGACTGGCCCAGCGGGTCGAGCGGCGTGGCCTCGCCCCGCGCCTGGGGCTGTCGCTGCGATCGACCGCGCTGTTCGCGTCGGCGCTCACCCTCGGCTTCGTCGTCGTCTGCCGGCCGGACCCCAGCGTGCTGCGGGCCGCGGCCTGCGGAGCCGTCGCCCTGCTGGCCCTGGCGACCGGCCGCCGCAGGTCCCTGATCCCGGCGCTGGCGACGGCGGTTCTGCTGCTGGTGCTGTACGACCCGTGGCTGGCACGCAGTTACGGCTTCCTGCTGTCCGTGCTGGCCACCGGGGCGCTGCTGGTGCTGGCGCCCGGCTGGAGCGAGGCGCTGCGACGGCGCGGGGTGCCGGAGCGGCTGGCCGAGGGCCTGGGCGCCGCTGCTGCCGCGCAGGCGGTGTGCGCGCCGGTGGTCGCGGTGCTGTCGGCGCGGGTGAGTCTGGTGGCGGTGCCGTGCAATCTGCTGGCCGAGATCGCCGTCGCGCCGGCCACGGTGCTGGGGTTCGCGGCGCTCGCGGCGGCCCCGGTGGCGATGCCGTTGGCCAAGGCGCTGGCGTGGTGCGCGGGCTGGCCGGCCGGGTGGATCGCGGGGATCGCCCGGACCGGGGCCGCGCTGCCGGGCGCGGGCGTGGACTGGCCCGGGAGCTGGACGGGAGCACTGCTGCTGGCCGGGGTCACAGTGGTCGTCGTACCGCTGGGGCGGCGGTTGCTGCGGCATCCGTGGTGGTGCGGGGCGCTCGGGGTGCTGCTCGTGCTGCTGGTGGTACGGCCGGCACCGCTGACCCGGGTGATCACGGGCTGGCCGCCGCCCGGCTGGCGACTGGCGATGTGCGACGTCGGGCAGGGCGACGCGACGGTGCTCGCGGCGGGCGCCGGCACGGGTGTGGTGGTGGACGCCGGGCCCGATCCGACGCTGGTCGACCACTGCCTGCGGGAACTCGGCATCACCCGTGTCCCGCTCGTCGTCCTGACCCACTTCCATGCCGACCATGTCGGCGGGCTGCCCGGAGTGCTGCGGGGGAGGACGGTCGCGCAGATCGAGACGACCGGGTTCGAGGAACCGGCGGAACAGGCCGAGTTCGTGCGGAGAGAGGCGGCCGAGCACCGGATCCCGGTCACGCGCGCGGTCGCCGGGGAGCGGCGCACCACCGGCGGGCTGGACTGGCAGGTGCTGTGGCCGCCCCCGGACCCGGCACCGGACCCGGACGGCCCGAACGACGCCAGTGTCGCCCTGCTGGTCCGCTCGGCCGGACTGCGGATGCTGCTGCTCGGAGACCTAGAACCCCCGGCCCAGCAGGAGCTGCTGAGATCACCGGCGGCCGCCGAACTGGGCCGGGTGGACGTTCTGAAAGTGGCCCATCACGGGTCCGCGTATCAGGATCCGCAGCTGCTGCGGCTGGTGGCGCCACGGGTCGCGCTCATCTCGTGCGGGGCGGACAACCCGTACGGACACCCGGCGCCGGACACGGTGGCGCGGCTGAGGGCCGCCGGGGCGGTGGTGCTGCGGACCGACCGTGACGGGGCGCTCGCCGTGACCGGCGGCCGCACGGGACGGGAGGCGGGGGAGCTGGCAGTGGCGCGAGACTGAGGGCATGAACTCGGTGAACCCCACGCGGATTGACGCCTACCTCCACCGGCTCGGGGCCGCCCGCCCGGCCCGGCCCACCGCCGAGGCCCTGCGGGATCTGCAGCTGAGGCATCTGCGGGCCGTGCCCTTCGAGAACCTGTCGATCCACCTCGGCGAGGAGATCGTGCTGGAGGAGAAGCGACTGGTGGACAAGGTGGTGGGCGCGGGCCGGGGCGGGTTCTGCTACGAACTCAACGGCGCCTTCTCGGCGTTGCTGACCGCGCTCGGTTTCGAGGTGACGCTGCTGGCGGGGCGGGTGTACGGGGATCAGGGGCGGCTCGGGATCCCGTACGACCATCTCGCGCTGCGGGTCGGGACGGTGGACGGGAGCGAGTGGCTCGCCGACGTCGGGTTCGGGGCGCACAGCCACTACCCGCTGGCGTTCGCGGAGCGGGGTGAGCAGGTGGACCCGGGCGGCACGTTCCGGATCACCGGGGCCGGGCCGGACGCGGCGGGTGCCGGGGGAGAGACGGGAGCGGTGGCCGGGGACCTGGACGTGCTGCGGGACGGGAAGCCGCAGTACCGGCTGGAGGTCCGGCCGCGGGTGCTCGGGGACTTCACCGCCGGGGCGTGGTGGCACAGCACCTCGCCGTCGTCCCACTTCACGCAGTCGCTGGTGTGTTCCCGGGTCACCGAGGACGGCGGGCGGATCACGCTCAGCGGGCGGACGCTGACGGTGACGGAGGCGGACGGGGCGCGTGAGGTAGGGGAGTTGGAGGGCGACGAGGAGGTGCTGGGGGTCTACCGGGAGCGGTTCGGGATCGCGCTGGACCGTGTGCCCGCTGTGCGAAATCCGCGGAACACCAGCCGGAATGGCTAATTCGGACGTCACGGGAGAACGCGTTACTACTGGCACGTAGCATGCTACTCATGGGTAGTTCCGGCTCATCTGCCGGATTCCCGCGATGTGGGCCTGTGTTGCCCCGAAAGCCGCATCAGTGATCGAATGTATCTTCGGCAACGGACGGTGGCGAGGCGTACAGGGGTGGCGTGGATGTTCGGCGGCTTGAGGGGAAACCGAACGAACCGGGTGCAGCGGACGAGCCCCCTCGCGGCGGTGCGGACTCCGCCCGACGCCGGGGTCCTGAGCTGCCGGGTGCTCGACCCGGTCAACGAGCCGGTGACGAACGCCGAGTTCGCGGTCAGCGACACCATGGGGTGCACGGTGGTCAGCGGGGGCGCGGACCCCTACGGGTCGTTCGTGACGACCGTGCCGGCCGGCGAGTACCGGCTCGCGGTGTCCGCCGAGGGGTTCACGCCGTACCGGGCCACCGCGCGGGTCGGCGAGAACTGCCTCGCCTCGCTCGGTGACGTGACCCTCCAGGTCGCCCGGCCGCCGGAGCTGCCGGCGCCCGGGGACTGGGAGATCGAGCCGACGCATTCCTCGATCGCCTTCACCGCCCGGCACATCGGACTGGCCCGGATCCACGGGCGGTTCAACTCGTTCGCGGGCGCGGTGCGGATCGCCGAGCCGGTGGAGCGGTCCGCCCTGCACGTCGTGATCGACGCCGCGACCATCGACACGGGCGTGCGGATGCGGGACGACCATCTGCGGTCGGCGGACTTCCTGGACGTGCTGCGGTTTCCGACGCTGGAGTTCTACGGCGACCGGTTCGCGCACCGGGGCGGCACCAGATGGGCCGTCACCGGGGCGCTGTCCCTGCACGGCGTGACGCGGACGGTCACGCTCGACACGGAGTACCTCGGGCTCGGCACCGGCATGGAGGGCGAGGTGCGGGCGGCCTGCCGGGCCACGACCGAACTGCACCGGGACGACTTCACCGTGAGCTGGCAGACGATGCTCGCGCGCGGGATCGCGGTCGTCGGGCCGAGCATCCGCGTCGACCTCGACGTGCAGATCGTGCCCAAGGGCTGAGCCGGCCGCTCCGGCTCGTTCGGGCCGGCGGCGGTGGCCGAGAATGGTGCCGTGAGCGATGTGAGACATGTGCTGGTGCTGCCGGACCGGGATGCGGCGGAGGAAGCCGCCGAGGCGCTCGGGGAGCGCTTCGGGATCGGTGAGGAGCCGCGGCTGGTGCGGGACGCGCTGGCGGGGGAGGACGACGCCGAGGACGCGCAGTGGCTGGTGCTGCTGAGGGACGCGGAGGGGCGGCTGGACCCGGCGGAGCTGGACGAGTTCGCGGGGGAGTGGGAGGGGTGGCGGGAGGAGCCGTAGCGGGTACGGGTGCCCGGCAGGCGGCGCGGCCGCGCTGTCAGTGGGCCGTGGGATGCTTGGCGTGATGGCAAAGAAGACTGCTGATGACGATCCGCTCGCCCCGCTGACACTTGCCGTGGGGCAGGAAGAACTGCTGCTCGACCGCGCCGTGCAGCAGGTGGTGGCGGCTGCCCGGGCCGCCGACGCCGACACGGACGTACGGGATCTGAACCCGGACCAGTTGCAGCCCGGCACACTCGCCGAGCTGACCAGCCCGTCGCTCTTCGCGGAGCGCAAGGTCGTGGTCGTACGCAACGCGCAGGACCTGTCCGCCGACACGATCAAGGACGTGAAGGCGTACCTCGGGGCGCCCGCCGAGGAGATCACCCTGGTGCTGCTGCACGCGGGCGGGGTCAAGGGCAAGGGGCTGCTGGACGCGGCGCGCAAGGCGGGGGCACGGGAGGTCGCCTGCCCGAAGATGACCAAGCCGGCGGACCGGCTCGCGTTCACGCGGAGCGAGTTCCGGGCGCTGGGACGCTCGGCCACGCCCGAGGCCTGTCAGGCGCTCGTCGACGCCATCGGCAGCGATCTGCGGGAGCTGGCCTCGGCCGTGACCCAGCTCGCCGCCGATGTCGAGGGCACCATCGACGAGGCCGTCGTCGGGCGGTACTACACCGGGCGGGCCGAGGCGTCGAGCTTTACCGTCGCCGACCGGGCCGTGGAAGGACGTACGGCGGAGGCGCTGGAGGCGTTGCGCTGGTCGCTGGCGACCGGGGTCGCCCCGGTCCTGATCACCAGTGCCCTCGCGCAGGGGGTGCGGGCGATCGGGAAGCTGTCGGGGGCGCGGGGCGGCCGGCCCGCCGATCTCGCGCGGGAGCTCGGGATGCCGCCGTGGAAGATCGACCGGGTACGGCAGCAGATGCGGGGCTGGACGCCCGACGGGGTGGCGGTGGCGCTGCGGGCCGTCGCCGACGCCGATGCGGGGGTCAAGGGCGGCGGGGACGATCCCGAGTACGCCCTGGAGAAGGCCGTGGTGACCATCGCGCGGGCGGCGCGGTCGCGAGGCCGGGGGTAACAGGCCGGGCGTACCGCAGGGGGACGGGATTCGCCCGGAATGCCGAAAGCCCCGGCGGCCGCCCTGGGGAAGGGTGGAATGCCGGGGCCTCGGTTCAAGCTTTTCGAGCCCGTTCCCGCGTGGCGAACGCAGGCCGCGAACAGGCTCTGGGGGCCGGTCGGGGGCGGATGAGAGAGGGCCCGCCCGGATCCTTCCGGCGTCGTATCAAGTGTCAGCCCTGGAGGGTCGCGACCTTGGAAGCGAGCGCCGACTTCTTGTTGGCGGCCTGGTTCTTGTGGATGACGCCCTTCGAGACGGCCTTGTCGAGTGCACGCGACGCGGCGCGCTGGTACTCGGTGGCCTTCTCGACGTCACCCGCGGCAGCGGCCTCGCGGGCCTTGCGGATCGCGGTCTTGAGGGAGGACTTGACAGCCTTGTTGCGCTGCCGAGCCTTCTCGTTGGTCTTGATCCGCTTGATCTGGGACTTGATGTTCGCCACGAAAGAGCCTTTTCAGGTTCTGGTGCGGGACCGTGCAGATCCCGTACCGATGATTTCTCGAAGACGTGCCTCGCGCTGAGAGGGCATGAGACACAGCTGCCCAGACTAGCAGCGGGGCGGGGAACCGCCCAAACCGGTCCCCGGTCCCCCGTCATGGGACCATGGAGACTACGTATCGATCCGACCCGAGGCACAAGGCGCCTCAAGAGACAGGACCCTGCGTGCCCGCGACCCCTAACAATGTGCCCGAGCCGAGCCGTACCGCCCCGGCTCTGATCCGCAATTTCTGCATCATCGCGCACATCGACCACGGCAAGTCCACGCTCGCCGACCGGATGCTCCAGCTGACCGGAGTGGTCGAGCAGCGGCAGATGCGTGCTCAGTACCTCGACCGGATGGACATCGAGCGCGAGCGCGGCATCACGATCAAGTCCCAGGCGGTGCGTCTGCCCTGGGCCCCCACCGAGGGCCCCGACCAGGGCAGCACGCACATCCTCAACATGATCGACACCCCGGGGCACGTCGACTTCACCTACGAGGTCTCGCGGTCGCTGGCGGCCTGCGAGGGGACCGTCCTCCTCGTCGACGCCGCCCAGGGCATCGAGGCGCAGACCCTCGCCAACCTCTACCTGGCGATGGAGAACGACCTCGCGATCATCCCCGTGCTCAACAAGATCGACCTGCCGGCCGCGCAGCCGGAGAAGTTCGCCGAGGAACTGGCGAACCTGGTCGGCTGCGAGCCGGACGACGTGCTGCGGGTCTCCGCCAAGACCGGTGTAGGCGTCGACGCCCTGCTGAACAAGGTCGTCAAGGAGATCCCGGCGCCGGTCGGTGTCGCCGACGCGCCCGCCCGCGCGATGATCTTCGACTCGGTCTACGACTCCTACCGCGGTGTCGTCACCTACGTCCGTGTCATCGACGGCCAGCTCAACAAGCGCGAGCGCATCAAGATGATGTCGACCGGCGCCACCCACGAGCTGCTGGAGATCGGTACGAACTCGCCCGAGATGCTGGGCGCCGACGGCCTCGGCGTCGGCGAGGTGGGCTACCTGATCACCGGTGTGAAGGACGTCCGGCAGTCCAAGGTCGGTGACACCGTCACCAGCCAGCACAAGGGCGCCACGGAGGCGCTCGGCGGCTACAAGGACCCGAAGCCGATGGTCTTCTCCGGTCTGTATCCGCTGGACGGCTCCGACTACCCCGAACTGCGCGAAGCCCTCGACAAGCTGCAGCTCAACGACGCCGCGCTCGTCTACGAGCCGGAGACCTCCGCCGCCCTCGGCTTCGGTTTCCGCGTCGGCTTCCTCGGCCTGCTGCACCTGGACGTGATCCGGGAGCGGCTGGAGCGCGAGTTCGGGCTCGACCTGATCGCGACGGCCCCGAACGTGGTCTACCGCGTCGTCATGGAGGACGGCAGCGAGCACACGGTCACCAACCCGAGCGAGTTCCCCGAGGGGAAGATCGGCGAGGTGTACGAGCCGGTCGTGCGCGCCACCATCCTGGCGCCCAGCGAGTTCATCGGCTCGATCATGGAGCTGTGCCAGACCCGGCGCGGCACCCTGCTCGGCATGGACTACCTGTCCGAGGACCGCGTCGAGATCCGGTACACACTGCCGCTCGCAGAGATCGTCTTCGACTTCTTCGACCAGTTGAAGTCGAAGACGCGTGGTTACGCGTCGCTGGACTACGAGCCCACCGGCGAGCAGACGTCCAGCCTGGTCAAGGTCGACATCCTGCTGCACGGCGACAAGGTGGACGCCTTCTCGGCGATCACGCACAAGGACGCGGCGTACGCGTACGGGGTGCGGCTCGTCGCCAAGCTGCGCGAGCTCATCCCCAGGCAGGCCTTCGAGGTGCCCATCCAGGCCGCCATCGGCTCCCGGGTGATCGCCCGCGAGACCATCCGCGCCATCCGCAAGGACGTCCTCGCCAAGTGCTACGGCGGTGACATCTCCCGTAAGCGCAAGCTGCTGGAGAAGCAGAAGGAAGGCAAGAAGCGGATGAAGATGGTGGGTTCCGTGGAGGTTCCGCAGGAAGCCTTCATCGCCGTCCTCAGCAGTGATGACAGCACGGGATCGGCCAAGAGCAAGAAGTAACCACCGGTAACAATCGGCCACGGCCGCAAATCGGGTGCAACGGGGGTCCGCCGTACGAAAGTGCGGCGGACCCCTACGCGTGCGTAGGGTCGCTCTGCGTGGAAGATGCGGGGAAACAGACAGGCCGAGGCCCCTTACGCACAGGCCGGTCGCGGCTTACTCTGATCCCTGCTCGATAGTTACTCGCGAGTTAAACAAGTAGTGCGAACCGCACCGTGAGTAAACCCAGCCGCACTGAGCCAGCCGCACCGTCGCGGGCCCCCGGAGGATGTCGTGAGCGACACGCAGACACTGATCGAGAACCGTCCGCCGTCCGTGGCGGCCCTCTTCCTGGAGCGCGTGGCGGCCACACCGGACGCCGAGGCCTACCGGTACCCGGTGCCCGCCGCCTCCGGTCAGGGCCCGGACGACTGGAAGTCGCTGAGCTGGGGGCAGGCCGCCAAGCGCGTCTACTCGATCGCGGCCGGTCTCATCGAACTCGGTATCCAGCCCGAGCAGCGGGTCGCCCTGGCCTCCTCCACCCGTGTCGAGTGGATCCTCGCCGACCTCGGCATCCTGTGTGCCGGCGCGGCCACCACGACCGTCTATCCGCAGACCAACGCCGAGGAGACTGCGTTCATCCTCTCCGACTCCGGCAGCCGGGTGCTCATCGCGGAGAACGCGGCGCAGGTCGCCAAGGCCGTCGAGAAGCGCGGCGAGCTGCCCGAGCTCACCCAGGTCGTCGTCATCGACCCGGCCGGTGCGGAGACGGGTGACTGGGTCATCACCCTCGCCGAGCTGGAGGAGCGCGGCGCCAAGTACCTGGAGAGCCACCCCGAGCTGATCAAGGAGCGGGTCGGGGCGATCACCAAAGACCAGCTCGCCACGCTCATCTACACCTCCGGCACCACCGGCCGTCCCAAGGGCGTACGGCTGCCGCACGACAACTGGTCGTACATGGCGAAGTCGGTCGCCGCGACCGGGCTGATCAACGGCGACGACGTGCAGTACCTGTGGCTGCCGCTCGCCCATGTCTTCGGCAAGGTGCTCACCTCCGGGCAGATCGAGGTCGGCCATGTCACCGCCGTCGACGGCCGCGTCGACAAGATCATCGAGAATCTGCCGGTCGTGCAGCCGACGTACATGGCTGCCGTGCCGCGCATCTTCGAGAAGGTCTACAACGGTGTCGCCGCGAAGGCCCGCGCGGGCGGCGCCGCCAAGTACCGGATCTTCCAGTGGGCGGCCGACGTCGCCCGCGAGTACGCCAAGGCCACCCAGGACAACTTCCGCCGCACCGGCTCCGCCACCGCGCCCCTCGGGCTCACCGCCAAGCACAAGGTCGCCGACACCCTCGTCTACGCCAAGCTGCGGGAAGCCTTCGGCGGGCGGCTGCGGGCCTGTGTCTCCGGGTCCGCAGCGCTGGCGCCCGAGATCGGCTACTTCTTCGCCGGCGCCGGTGTGCACGTTCTCGAGGGCTACGGTCTGACGGAGTCCTCCGCCGCGTCCGTCCTGAACCCGGGCGAGGCCTACCGCACCGGTACGGTCGGCAAGCCGCTGCCCGGCTGTGAGGTGCGGATCGCCGACGACGGGGAGATCCTGCTCCGCGGCCCCGGCATCATGGAGGGCTACCACGGGCTGCCCGAGAAGACCGCGGAGGTCCTCGAAGCCGACGGGTGGTTCCACACCGGTGACATCGGTGAGCTGTCCCCCGACGGCTATCTGCGGATCACCGACCGCAAGAAGGACCTCATCAAGACGTCCGGCGGCAAGTACATCGCGCCCGCCGAGGTCGAGGGACAGTTCAAGGCGGTCTGCCCGTACGTCTCCAACATCCTCGTCCACGGCGCCGACCGGAACTACTGCACGGCCCTGATCGCCCTCGACGAGGTCGCGATCCTGGAATGGGCCGAGGAGAACGGCCTGGGCGGCAAGTCCTACGCCGAGGTGGTGGCCGCGCCGGCGACCGTCGAGATGGTCGACGGATACGTCAAGCAGCTCAACGAGGGGCTGCAGCGCTGGCAGACCATCAAGAAGTTCCGGCTGCTGCCCCGGGACCTGGATGTGGAGCACGGGGAGATCACGCCGAGCCTGAAGGTGAAGAGGCCGGTTGTGGAGCGGGAGTACAAGCACCTGATCGACGAGATGTACGCCGGGACGCGCGAGGCGTAGAGGGTGGCGGGGGGACTTGTGGCGGCCGCGGGTTCGTGGCGGGTCGTCGCGCCCGCGCGGCGGAGCCGCACGCCGTCACAGTCCCCGCCTCATTCAGCCGGACCGCTTGGCACCGCTTAACAGTCGACGCAGTTCCCTGACTTCTTCTCGTAGCGTCACTACGTCGACAGGTTCGTTGGACAGCTGATCCTCCAGAACCGCCAGCCGTTTGCCCAACTCGCCGAAGTCCGCCTGTTCGCGTGCCAGCAGTGACTGCAACTGCTGGTTCTTCCGGTGCAGTTCCAGGAAGACGTTGACCTTCGCCCGCAGCACCCAGGGATCGAAGGGCTTCGTCAGATAGTCCGCCGCGCCTGTCGCGTAGCCGCGGAACGCGTACCCGGCGTCCTCCTCCGCTCCTGTCAGGAAGATGATCGGGACGTCCTTGGTCTGGTCGAGGCGTTTGATGTTCGCGGCTGTTTCGAAGCCGTCCATGCCCGGCATGCGGATGTCGAGGAGGACCACGGCGAAGCGGCGGCGCAGCAGGGCCTTCATCGCCTCCTCGCCGGAACGCGCGCGCACTATCGGCTCGTTCAGGGATCCCAGCACGGCCTCCAGCGCGATCAGGTTGTCCTCCATGTCGTCGACCAGGAGGATGCCGGCCCGCTCGTCAGTGATCATCGCCCCGTCCGTTCCTTGTCGGCGGGCTCGCCGCCTTCCGTGCTGTCGGGGTCCAGGAGTGCGCAGACGACGGTGAGCAGCCGGTCGACGTCCACGGGTTTGGGCACGTAGTCGTTGGCGCCGCGCGCGATGGACTTCTCCCGGTCGCCGGGCATCGCCTTCGCCGTCAGCGCGACGATCGGCAGGCCGGTCCAGCGGGGGGCGCGGCGGATGGCCGCGATGGTCTCGTAGCCGTCCATCTCCGGCATCATGATGTCCATCAGGACCAGTTCGACGTCCGGGTTGCGTTCGAGGGTCTCGATGCCCTCCCGGCCGTTCTCCGCGTAGAGCACGGGCATGCCGACGCGGCCCAGGACGTGGGTGAGCGCGAAGACGTTGCGGATGTCGTCGTCGATGATCAGGACGCGCCGGCCGGGCAGGATCTGGCCGGCGCGGCCGGACTGCCACGCCTCCAGCTTGGCCGGAGCCGGCCAGGAGTCGTCGGTGTCGGGGGTGGTGGCCGGGGCGGGGCCGGGGACGGGCAGGGCGTGGTCCTCCGGGGTGGGGCCCGCCGCCGTGTGGCCGGGGCTGACGACCGGGACGTACAGCGTGAACGTCGAGCCCTTGCCCTGTTCGCTCGCCGCGACGATACGGCCGCCGAGCAGGCCCGCGATCTCGCGGCTGATGGACAGGCCGAGGCCGGTGCCGCCGTACTTGCGGTTCGTGGTGCCGTCGGCCTGCTGGAACGCCTCGAAGATCACCGGGATTTTCTCGGCGGCGATCCCGATGCCGGTGTCCGTCACCTCGAAGGCGATCACCTCGTCGCTGCCGCGGACGTAGTGCTGGTCGGGGTCCTTCACCCGCTCGACCCGCAGTTCCACCCGTCCCTTGGCGGTGAACTTGATCGCGTTGGAGAGCAGGTTGCGCAGGATCTGCTGGAGGCGCTGTTCGTCGGAGTACATCTCGCGCGGTACGTCCTCGCCGACCGCCACCTCGAAGGCCAGACCCCGGTCCAGGGTCAGCGGGCGGAAGGTGGCGTGGACGTAGTCGAGGAGTTTGATCAGAGGCAGGCGTTTGGGGCGTACGTCCATCCGGCCGGCCTCGATCTTCGACAGGTCCAGGATGTCGTTGATGAGCTGGAGGAGGTCGGAGCCCGAGCGGTGGATCGTCGTCGCGAACTGGACCTCCTGGTCGGAGAGACGGCCGTCCGGGTTGTCGGACAGCAGCCGGGCCAGGATCAGCAAGGAGTTCAGCGGAGTGCGCAGTTCGTGGGACATGTTCGCCAGGAACTCCGACTTGTACTGGGAAGAAGTCGCCAGGAGAGCGGCTTTCTCCTCCAGTTCCGCGTTCGAGCGTTGCAGTTCCGCCTGTTGTTTCTGAAGTTCGTCCGAGCGTTCCTGGAGCTGCATCGCCAGTCGTTGTGACTCGCCGAGCAGGGACTCCGTGCGGGAGTTGGCGATGATCGTGTTGATGGCCACGCCGATGGTGTTGACGAACTGGTCGAAGAAGGCCAGGTGGACGTCGGAGAAGCGGGAGAAGGAGGCCAGTTCGATCACGCCGAGGAGTTTGTCCTCGAAGAGGATCGGGATGATGACGATCGTCGTCGGTGCCGCTTCGCCGAGACCGCTGTTGATCTTGATGTAGTTCGGTGGTGCCTCCTCGACGAGGATCCGCTTCTTCTCGCGGGCCGCCTGGCGGACCAGGCCGTGCACCGGCAGGCCGCCGGTCTCCACGATCGCGCCCTGTGCGGAGCCGTAGCCGGCGATGAACGCCATGCCTTTCGCCGGTACGGCCGTGCGTACGGCCGCGCCGTCCTCGTCCGGGTCGGCCAGGAAGAACGCGCCGTACTGGGCGTTCACCAGCGGGGTGAGCTCGCGCAGGATCAGGTCGGCGACCTCCATCAGGTCCCGGTGGCCCTGCATCAGCGCGGCGAGCCGGGCCAGGTTGGACTCCAGCCAGTCCTTCGCGCGGGTCGTCTCGCGCAGGTTGGCCACCATCAGGTTGATGTTGTCCTTCAGCTCGGCGACCTCGCCCTGCGTCTCCACGGTGATCGACCGGGACATGTCGCCCTGGGCGACGGCCGAGGCGACCTCGGCGATCGCGCGGACCTGGGTGGTGAGGTTGAGGGCGAGTTCGTTCACGTTGGTCGTCAGGCGCTTCCAGGTGCCGTACACGCCCTCCACGCGTGCCTGGCCGCCCAGTTGTCCTTCGGAGCCCACCTCGCGGGCCACGCGGGTCACCTCGGACGAGAACGACGACAGGGTGTCGACCATCGTGTTGATCGTCGTCTTCAGTTCGAGGATCTCGCCGCGCGCGTCCACGTCGATCTTCTTCGACAGGTCGCCCTGTGCCACGGCCGTCGCCACCTGGGCGATGTTGCGCACCTGTGAGGTGAGGTTGTCGGCCATGTAGTTGACGTTGTCGGTCAGGTCCCGCCAGACGCCGGAGACGCCGAGCACCTGGGCGCGGCCGCCCAGCCGGCCGTCGGTGCCGACCTCGCGGGCCACCCGGGTCACCTCGTCGGCGAAGGCCCGCAACTGCTCCACCATCGTGTTGACGGTGTCCTTCAGCTCGAGGATCTCGCCGCGCGCGTCGACGGTGATTTTCTTGGAGAGGTCGCCGTTGGCGACGGCTGTGGTCACCTGGGCGATGTTGCGGACCTGTGAGGTCAGGTTCAGCGCCATGAAGTTGACGTTGTCGGTGAGGTCTTTCCAGACTCCGGACACGCCTCTGACCTGTGCCTGGCCGCCGAGGTTTCCTTCGGTGCCGACTTCGCGGGCGACGCGGGTGACTTCGTCGGCGAATGCCGACAGCTGGTCGACCATCGTGTTGATCGTCGATTTCAGTTCGAGGATCTCGCCTTTCGCCTCCACGGTGATTTTCTTGCCGAGGTCGCCCTGGGCGACGGCCGTGGAGACGAGCGCGATGTTGCGGACCTGGCTCGTCAGGTTGTCCGCCATGAAGTTGACGTTGTCGGTGAGGTCTTTCCAGACTCCGGACACGCCTCTGACCTGCGCCCGGCCGCCGAGGTTTCCTTCGGTGCCGACTTCGCGGGCGACGCGGGTGACTTCGCCGGCGAACGCCGACAGCTGGTCGACCATCGTGTTGATCGTCGACTTCAGTTCGAGAATCTCGCCCTTGGCGTCGACCGTGATCTTCTGCGAGAGGTCGCCGTTGGCGACGGCTGTGGTCACCTGGGCGATGTTGCGGACCTGTGAGGTCAGGTTCGACGCCATGAAGTTGACGTTGTCGGTGAGGTCCTTCCAGACACCGGAGACACCCCGCACCTGGGCCCGGCCGCCCAGCTGGCCCTCTGTGCCGACCTCGCGCGCGACCCGGGTCACCTCGTCCGCGAACGCGGACAGCTGGTCGACCATGGTGTTGACGGTGAGCTTCAGTTCCAGCAGTTCACCGGTCGCCTCGACGGTCACCGTGCGGGTCAGGTCGCCGCGCGCCACCGCCGTCGTCACCAGGGCGATGTCGCGGACCTGGGCGGTCAGCCGGGACGCCATGGTGTTGACGGCCTCGGTCACGTCCCGCCAGCTGCCGGACAGGCGCTGCACCTTGGCCCGGCCGCCGAGCCGCCCCTCGGTGCCGACCTCACGCGCGACCCGGGTCACCTCGCCGGTGAACAGGGACAGCTGGTCGACCATCTTGTTCACCGCGCGGCCCAGCCTGCGCAGATCGCCGCGCAACTGGCGGCTGCCGTCGTGCAGATCGACCCGTTGGGTGAGATCGCCGCCGGCCACCGCGTCCAGGACGCGCGTGGCGTTCGCCGCGGGGGCGACCAGGGCGTCGAGGACCTGGTTGACGTCGTCGACACGGGACGTCCAGGCGCCCTGGCCGGGGCTGGCCGACAGCCGTTCGTCGAGGCGGCCGTGGCGCACCAGCTCGCGTTTCACGCGCTGCACTTCGGTGTTGAAGTGAACGCTGCGGTCCATGATCTGGTTGAAGACCGCGGTGAGTTCGGCGACCATCCCCTCCCCGGTCTCGGGCACTTTCGTGAAGTCGCCGTCGCGGGCGGCGGTCATCGCGGCGAGCAGAGCGCGCAGTTCGGATGCTCGGAGTTGTTCCGGTTTCTGTCCGTCTTCGAGCACACGCGTAGCACTGTTCTCACTCATGGCGGCCCACTTCGGTAACTCGGTGCTTATGGGCGCAGCCAGTCTGTCACTCTGTCCGCATCGATCGGGATGTATTCGTCCGAACTGCTCGGGGAGCTCGACATGGGGGCCATACCCACGCAACGGGAGACCGTCTCCCGGGTCCGTGAGGCGCCTGCGCGCGACGAGGCGCCCGCGCACGAGAGCGCGGGCGCGTACGCGCAGGGGCGCGCGACCCTGCCCGGGAGCCCCCTTGCGCCGGGTTCCGCCCGCGCATTGGTGCGCGCCTGCCTCGACGAGTGGACCGGCTGCGGCCTGCTGGAGCCGGGACAGCGGGTCGCCGAGGACGCCATGGTCGTCGTCAGCGAACTCGTCACCAACGCCGTCGTGCACGCCGGCACCGACGTCGAGGTCGACTGGTGGCTGGAGGAGGCGCGGGAGGAGACGGCGTTCGTCGTCGAGGTCACCGACCACCACCCCTCCCGCGCCCCGCGCGACCACCCGGGCGAGACGCCCTACGAGACCCCGGAGTACGGGCGCGGCCTGCGTCTGGTCGCCTCGCTCGCCGAGTCCTGGGGGGTCACCTACCGCATCGGTGCGAAGACGGTGTGGGCGCGCCTGACCGGGCGAGGCGGCACGCTCCCCGACGAGCAGGAGCTGAAGGTGGCCGAGATCCTCGCGCCCGAGCCCCAGCGCCCCGACCGGGACCGGGACTGGCTGGACAGGGGCGCGCTGTCCTTCCTCGCCGAGGCCTCCGACCTGCTCGCCGGGCAGCTCGACGAGAACCTGGTGGCCGCGCTCGCCGGCCAGCTGATCGTGCCAAGGCTGGCCGACTGGTGCGCGGTGTGGCTGGAGGACGAATCGACCGTGCGGTCCGGCGGCTGGGGCGAGGCGAACGGCGCGGGCGGGCCGCGGCTGGCCCGGGTCTGGCACGGCAGCGAGAACCGCATCGAGGAACTGCGCCGCGCCCTGGAGAAGGACCCGCCGTGCGCGAAGGACGGGTTACGGTCCGGGCCCGAGGCGTATCCCTGGCCCGGCGAGGCGCTCGGCCCGCAGGGCGCCCGCGGTTCGGCGCTCTCCTACCGGCTCATCGCGGGCGGCCGCCCGCTCGGCACGCTCGTGATCGGACGCTCCGGCCCGGCCGGTTTCCCCGACGAGATCACCGGCCTGGTCGAGGACTTCGGACGCCGGGTCGCCCTCGCCATCGGCGCGGCCCGCCAGTACGCCCGCCAGGCCACCATCAGCGCCGTCCTCCAGCGCGGGCTGCTGCCGGGTGCGGTCGCCGAGATCCCGGGCGTGCGCAGCGCGCTCGTCTACGAGCCCTGCGACAAGGGCGGCCCCAGCGGTGACTTCTACGACCTGTTCCCGGCCGGCGACGGCCGCTGGTGCTTCGCCGTCGGCGACGTCCAGGGCAAGGGCCCCGAGGCCGCCGTCGTCATCGGTCTGGCCCGGCCCTGGCTGCGGCTGCTGGCCCGGGAGGGGTACCGGGTCGCCGACGTCCTCGACCGGCTCAACCAGCTCCTCCTGGACGACGCCACCGAAGCCGCCGACGCCGCCGCCCGCGCCCTGGTCGCCGCCGGCGGCCGCATGCCGCCCGGCGACGGCCCGCAGACCCGTTTCCTCTCCCTCCTGTACGGCGAACTCACCCCCCTCGAAGCGGGCGGTGTCCGCTGCACCCTCGCCTCCGCCGGGCATCCGCTGCCGCTGCTCCTCGGCCCCGACGGCGCGGTCCGCACCGCCGCCCGGCCGCAGACCCTGCTCGGGGTCGTGGAGGACGAGACGTACACCAGCGAGACCATCGAGCTCGGGCCCGGCGACACCCTGCTGTGCGTGACCGACGGGGTCACCGAGCGCCGCTCGGGCTCCCGCCAGTTCGACGACGGCGACGGGCTCGCGCGGGCCCTCGCGGGCTGCACGGGCCTGAGCGCCGAGCTGATCGCCGAGCGCATCCGGCGGCTCGTGCACGAGTTCGGCGGCGGGCAGCCGGAGGACGATCTGGCGCTGCTGGTCCTCCAGGCGGAGTAACCGGCGTCGTACGGGACAATGGAGGACATGCCTTCCGCACTTCCCGACGGCGAGCCGGTCCCCGACGACGGCGCGCTCCCGGCGCACGCACTGGCCGGTGCCGCCGGCCGCCCCCTCGGGTTCTATCTGCACGTCCCCTACTGCGCGACCCGCTGCGGCTACTGCGACTTCAACACGTACACGGCGACCGAGCTGCGCGGCACCGGCGGCGTCCTCGCCTCCCGCGACAACTACGCGGACACCCTGATCGACGAGATCCGTCTGGCCCGCAAGGTCCTGGGCGACGACCCGCGCGAGGTCCGCACGGTGTTCGTGGGCGGGGGCACACCGACGCTGCTGGCCGCCGGTGACCTGGTACGGATGCTGGGCGCGATCCGCGACGAGTTCGGTCTGGCCGCCGACGCGGAGGTCACGACGGAGGCGAACCCGGAGTCCGTCGACCCCGCCTATCTGGCGGCTCTGCGCGAGGGCGGCTTCAACCGGGTCTCCTTCGGCATGCAGAGCGCCCGGCAGCACGTGCTGCGCGTCCTGGACCGCACGCACACCCCGGGGCGCCCCGAGGCGTGTGTCGCGGAGGCCCGCGCGGCCGGCTTCGAGCACGTCAACCTGGATCTGATCTACGGCACGCCGGGCGAGTCCGACGACGACTGGCGGGCCTCGCTGGACGCGGCGCTCGGAGCCGGCCCGGACCACGTGTCGGCGTACGCGCTGATCGTCGAGGAGGGCACGCAGCTGGCCCGCCGGATCCGCCGGGGCGAGGTCCCGATGACCGACGACGACGTCCACGCGGACCGCTATCTGATCGCCGAGGAGATGCTGTCCGCGGCCGGCTTCGACTGGTACGAGGTGTCCAACTGGGCCACCTCGCGGGGAGCCCGCTGCCTGCACAACGAGCTGTACTGGCGGGGCGCCGACTGGTGGGGCGCGGGACCGGGCGCGCACGCCCACGTGGGCGGCGTGCGCTGGTGGAACGTCAAGCATCCGGGGGCGTACGCGGCGGCGCTGGCGTCGGGACGCTCGCCGGGGGCCGGGCGTGAGGTCCTCACCGACGAGGACCGCCGGGTCGAGCGGATCCTGTTGGAGCTGCGGCTGCGGGAGGGGGTGCCGCTGTCGCTGCTGAAGGAGCAGGGGCTGGCGGCCGCGCGGCGGGCGCTGGGGGAGGGGCTGCTGGAGACCGGCCCGTACGAGGACGGCCGGGCCGTGCTGACGCTGCGGGGGCGGTTGCTGGCGGACGCGGTGGTCAGGGACCTGGTGGACTGAAGGGGCCGGGGGGTGCCCGGCTACGGGGCCGTCACGAAGTCGATCAGTTCCTCCACCCGGCCCAGCAGCTCCGGTTCGAGGTCCTTGTAGGAGCCCACCCGGGCCAGGATCGCCTGCCACACCGCGCCCGTGTTGTCCGAGGGCCAGCCGAGGGCCCGGCACACGCCCGTCTTCCAGTCCTGGCCGTGCGGGACGCGCGGCCATGCCTCGATGCCCAGGGCGGCGGGCTTCACCGCCTCCCAGATGTCGATGTACGGGTGGCCGACCACCAGGGCGTGCGCGCTGGTGACCGACTGGGCGATCCGCCACTCCTTCGTGCCGGGGAGCAGGTGGTCCACCAGGACACCGAGGCGCGCGTCCGGGCCCGGTGCGAATTCGGCCACGATCGACGGCAGGTCGTCCACGCCCTCCAGGTACTCCACGACCACGCCCTCGATGCGCAGGTCGTCGCCCCAGACCTTCTCGACCAGTTCCGCGTCGTGGCGGCCCTCGACGTAGATGCGGCCCGCGCGGGCCACGCGCGCGCGTGCGCCGGGCACGGCGACCGAGCCGGAGGCGGTACGGGCGGGGCGTGCGGGGGCGGCCGACGTGGGGCGTACGAGGGTGACCGCCCGGCCCTCCAGGAGGAAGCCCCGCGGCTCCAGCGGGAAGACGCGGTGTTTGCCGAAGCGGTCCTCCAGTGTCACCGTGCCCGCCTCGCAGCGGATCACCGCGCCGCAGAATCCGGTGCCGGGTTCCTCGACGACCAGGCCGGGTTCGGCGGCCACCTCCGGCGCCGGTTTCGGCTTCTTCCACGGCGGGGTCAGGTCGGCGGAGTACTGGCGCATTCGGATGACGATAGGAGAAGCGGCGGCGGCGTGGTCACGACACGCCGAAACGGGCGGCCAGGGCGTCGCGTTGGCGTCGTACGAACTCCGCGTCCACCACCGCTCCGTGACCGGGCACGTACAGGGCGTTCTCGCCGCCGAGGGACAGCAGCCGGTCCAGGGCGGCCGGCCAGTGGGACGGTACGGCGTCGGGGCCGGCCTGGGGGTCGCCGGACTCCTCCACCAGGTCGCCGCAGAACACCACCGCCCGGTCGCCGGGGACGCCGGGGACGAGGACCGCGAGGTCGTGGGAGGTGTGGCCGGGGCCCACGTCGGCCAGCAGGGCCCGGCGGCCGTCGCCGAGGTCGAGGGTCCACTCGCCACAGACCGGACGGCGGGGCAGGGGCAGCGCGTCGGCCGCCTCCTCGGCCTCCGGGGCCGGGAGGCCGTTGCGGATCGCGTCCAGGCGGAGCGCCTCGCGGCCGTGCGCGAAGACGTCCTCGGCGCCCGCCGCCGTGTGCACGTCCGCGCCCGCGAACGCCGGGGTGCCGAAGACGTGGTCGAAGTGGGGGTGGGTGAGCGCGAGATGGGTCACACGGCGTCCGGCCAGCCGCTGCGCCTGCGTACGCAACCGCGCGCCCTCCGCCAGGCTCGACCCGGCGTCCACCATCAGGACCGGGCCCGCCCCGAGGACCAGCCCGGCCGTGCAGTCCCAGCCCGGCAGCCGGCACCGGCCGACCCCCTCGGCCACCCGTTCCCAGCCCAGCTCTTCCCAAGTCACCGTCACACCACGACGCTAACGGCAGAACGCCCCGGGTCCTCACCGACCTTGCCCAGTCGGTACCCGGCGGCCGTACACTGGGCCGGGGACGCTGGCACTCGCGTTCGCAGAGTGCCAGGCGAAAAGGCCCGAAAGGCCGCGGGGACGACTTTCTGGAGGTGTGGCGCCGGATGCTGAGTGAACGCAGGCTTCAGGTATTGCGCGCCATTGTCCAGGATTACGTCGGCACCGAGGAGCCGGTGGGGTCGAAGGCGCTGACCGAGCGGCACAACCTCGGGGTCTCCCCGGCGACCGTGCGCAACGACATGGCCGCCCTGGAGGACGAGGGGTTCATCGCCCAGCCGCACACCAGCGCCGGGCGGATCCCCACCGACAAGGGCTACCGGCTGTTCGTCGACAAGCTGGCCGGCGTCAAGCCGATGAGCGCGCCCGAGCGGCGGGCCATCCAGAACTTCCTCGACGGCGCCGTCGACCTCGACGACGTCGTGGCGCGGACGGTGCGGCTGCTGGCGCAGCTGACGCGGCAGGTCGCGGTCGTGCAGTACCCGTCGCTGACACGGTCCACCGTGCGGCACGTGGAGCTGCTCTCGCTCGCGCCGGCCCGGCTGATGCTGGTGCTGATCACCGACACCGGGCGGGTCGAGCAGCGGATGGTCGACTGCCCGGCGCCCATCGGGGAGACGTCGGTGGCGGATCTGCGGGCGCGGCTCAACAGCCGGGTCGCCGGTCGCCGGTTCTCGGACGTGCCCCGGCTGGTGGAGGATCTGCCGGACGCCTTCGAGGCCGAGGACCGCGGCACCGTCTCGGCGCTGCTCTCCACCCTGCTGGAGACGCTCGTCGAGGAGAACGAGGAGCGGCTGATGATCGGCGGCACCGCCAATCTCACCCGCTTCGGACATGATTTTCCCCTCATGATCCGGCCCGTCCTGGAGGCCCTGGAGGAGCATGTCGTCCTCCTCAAGCTCATGGGCGAGGCGGGGGATTCGGGCATGACCGTACGCATCGGTCACGAGAACGCCTACGAGGGACTCAACTCCACGTCCGTGGTGTCGGTCGGCTACGGTTCGGGCGGCGAGGCAGTCGCCAAGCTCGGCGTGGTCGGACCGACCCGCATGGATTACCCGGGAACGATGGGAGCGGTACGAGCGGTGGCACGGTACGTCGGACAGATCCTGGCGGAGTCGTAAGTGGCCACGGACTACTACGCCGTTCTCGGCGTGCGCCGCGACGCGTCGCAGGAAGAGATCAAGAAGGCCTTCCGTCGGCTCGCGCGCGAGCTGCACCCGGACGTCAACCCGGATCCGAAGACCCAGGAGCGGTTCAAGGAGATCAACGCCGCCTACGAGGTGCTCTCCGACCCGCAGAAGAAGCAGGTCTACGACCTCGGCGGCGATCCGCTCTCGCAGAGCGGCGGCGCGGGCGCGGGCGGCTTCGGGGCCGGTGGCTTCGGGAACTTCTCGGACATCATGGACGCGTTCTTCGGTACCGCGTCGCAGCGCGGTCCGCGCTCGCGGACCCGGCGCGGCCAGGACGCCATGATCCGGATCGAGGTCGAGCTCGACGAGGCGGCCTTCGGCACGACCAAGGACATCCAGGTCGACACGGCGATCGTCTGCAACACCTGCAACGGTGAGGGCGCGGCGCCGGGCACCTCCGCGCAGACGTGTGACATGTGCCGCGGTCGCGGTGAGGTCTCGCAGGTCACCCGGTCCTTCCTGGGCCAGGTCATGACCTCGCGGCCCTGCCCGCAGTGCCAGGGCTTCGGCACGGTCGTGCCGACGCCGTGTCCCGAGTGCGCCGGTGACGGGCGGGTGCGGTCGCGGCGGACGCTGACCGTGAAGATCCCGGCCGGTGTCGACAACGGCACCCGGATCCAGCTCGCCGGCGAGGGCGAGGTCGGGCCCGGCGGTGGTCCCGCCGGTGACCTGTACGTCGAGATCCACGAGCTGCCGCACTCCACGTTCCAGCGGCGCGGCGACGACCTGCACTGCACGGTGACCATCCCGATGACGGCGGCCTCGCTCGGTACGAAGGTGCCGCTGGAGACGCTGGACGGGATGGAGGAGGTCGACATCCGGCCGGGCACGCAGTCCGGGCAGTCGATCCCGCTGCACACCCGTGGCGTCACGCATCTGCGCGGCGGCGGGCGCGGCGATCTCATCGTCCACGTCGAGGTGACGACCCCGACCAAGCTCGACCCCGAGCAGGAGCGGCTGCTGCGCGAGCTGGCGAAGCTGCGCGGCGAGGAACGGCCGACGGGGCAGTTCCAGCCGGGTCAGCAGGGACTCTTCAGCCGGCTGAAGGACGCGTTCAACGGGCGCTGACCCGTCGGCGGGCGCCGGCGGGGCGCCGCGCGGGGGCTGAGGGGCCGCCGTACGGGCGCCGCCCCTCGGCCCGGACATATCTGGCATGTGCCAGAGGGACGGCCCGATTCGGTCTTGTTCGGAGGACGTGACAACATGCCGTCATGTCCTCCGCACTGACCGATCTCCTCCCCCTTCCGATCGTGCAGGCCCCCATGGCGGGCGGGGTCTCCGTGCCGCAGCTCGCCGCCGCCGTGTCCGAGGCGGGCGGGCTGGGGTTCCTGGCCGCCGGGTACAAGACCGCCGACGGGATGTACCAGGAGATCAAGCAGCTGCGCGGGCTGACCGGCCGCCCCTTCGGGGTGAACCTCTTCATGCCGCAGACGGAGTACGCCGAGACCGGCGCCGTGGAGGTCTACGCGCATCAGCTGGCCGGTGAGGCCGCCTGGTACAAGACCGAGCTCGGCGACCCCGACAGCGGCCGGGACGACGGGTACGAGGCCAAGCTGGCCGTGCTGCTCGACAACCCGGTGGCCGCGGCCTCGTTCCACTTCGGCGTCCCCGGCCAGGACGTCCTCGACTCCCTCCGGCGGGCAGGAACCTTCACCCTCGTCACCGCGACCACCGCCGAGGAGGCTGTCGCCGCCGAGCGGGCCGGGGCGGACGCGGTGATCGCACAGGGCGTGGAGGCCGGCGGTCACCAGGGCACCCACCGCGACGTGCAGGAGAACGAGGGCTCCGGGATCGGACTGCTGTCGCTGATCGCCCAGATACGGGAGACGGTGCGGATTCCCGTCGTCGCCGCCGGCGGCATCATGCGCGGCAGCCAGATCGCCGCCGTGCTGGCCGCGGGTGCGAGCGCCGCCCAGCTGGGTACGGCCTTCCTCGCCACCCCCGAGTCCGGCGCCACCGACCTCCACAAGCGGGCGCTGACCGACCCGCTGTTCATCCGGACCGAACTGACCCGGGCGTTCTCCGGGCGGCCCGCCCGGGGCCTGGTCAACCGCTTCATGCGCGAGCACGGCCCGTACGCGCCCGCCGCCTACCCGGAGGTCCACCACCTCACCTCCCCGCTGCGCAAGGCCGCCGCCAAGGCCGGGGACGCGCAGGGCATGGCCCTGTGGGCCGGGCAGGGCCACCGGCTGGCCCGCCCGCTGCCCGCCGGGCAGCTGGTGGAGACCCTCGCGGCGGAACTCGCCGCCGCGTCGACAGCGTTGTCGGCCAAGGGCGAAGGATACGAGGGGTACGAGGGGGAGGGGCGATGACCGCCCCGGTGTTCGTGCTCGACCCGCTCGTGGTGCCCGACCACTTGGGCGGCGAGGTCGTCCTGGACGGCCCCGAGGGACGGCACGCCGTCTCCGTGAAGCGGCTGCAGCCCGGCGAGGACGTCATCCTCACCGACGGGCGCGGACGCTGGGCGGAGGGCGTCGTACGGGCCGCCGAGGGCAAGGACCGGCTGGTGGTGACGGGCCTGGAGAGCGTCTTCGAGGAGCCCGGGCCGAGCCCCCGCATCACCGTCGTCCAGGCCCTCCCCAAGGGCGACCGCGGTGAGGTCGCCGTGGAGACCATGACCGAGGTCGGCGTCGACGCGATCGTGCCCTGGCAGGCCGCCCGCTGCATCACCCAGTGGAAGGGCGACCGGGGCCTGAAGTCCCTCGCGAAGTGGCGGGCCACCGCCCGCGAGGCCGGCAAGCAGTCCCGCCGGGTGCGCTTCCCGGAGATCGCGGACGCGGCGACCACCAAGCAGGTCGCCGCACTGCTCGCCGGAGCCGACCTGGCCGCGGTGCTCCACTCCGACTTCGAGCACGGCAGTGACCCGCTCGCCGCGGCCCGGCTGCCCGCCGAGGGTGAGATCGTGCTGGTCGTCGGGCCCGAAGGGGGCGTCGCCCGGGACGAGCTGGCGCTCTTCGAGGAGGCGGGCGCGAAGGCGTACACCCTGGGGCCTACCGTGATGCGCACATCGACCGCCGGCACCGCGGCCGCGGCCCTGCTGCTGGGCCGCACCGGCCGCTGGTCCTGACCCGTACGACACCACAGGGGGAACGCGCCGTGGAACTCGCCCAAGTCCGGCTCCTGGTCTCCGACTTCGCCGCCTGCTACCGCTTCTACGCCGAGGTGCTCGGGCTGAAGCCGCAGTCGGGGGCGAGCGAGGGACCGTACGAGAAGTTCAGCCCGCACGCCGGGTCGGCGGGGATAGCCCTCCAGGACCGGGCCATGATGGCCGAGGTGCTGGGCGAGCTGGGGGACACCGCGACCGGGCACCGTTCGCTGGTGGTGCTGCGCGTCGACGACCTGGACGCCTACTGCGAGCAGATCGCCGCCCGGGGCGCGGTCCTGGTGCACGGGCCGATGCCGATGACGGAACGCATGCGCGTCGCCCACCTCAAGGACCCGGAGGGCAACCTGGTGGAACTCCAGGAGTGGCTGCTGCTGCGCACCTGAGGAGCCCGTCGGCCGCCAGGGGGACCTCTCCGAACACGTGAGTGGCCGTATGCCCTCTACCGTCACGGAGTCGACGGTGGCAGGCTGCCCTCCATGGGGGCATTGAGGCCGATTTGGCGCCGACCGCGCGTGACGCGCCGGTCGCGCGTGACCAGGGCGGCGGCCGTGGCGGGGCTCGCGGTGGTCGCCGTGGGCGGTGTGGTGGGCTGTCAGCCGACCGACCTGAACTCCGCGACCGTCGCGTACACCACCGACCGGACCGCCACCGCCGAGCTGGAACGGCAGCACGTCGACGTCAGCTGGCTCACCTGCACCGGCAACTACGGCTCGTCGGCCCCGAAGACGCCCTCGGCGTCCGAGACCACCGTCGTCTCCGTGGACTGCCGGGGCAGGACCAAGGACGGCCGGGACATCACCGTCACCGGGCGGGTCACCAAGGCGGTCAGCGGCGCCTGTGTGCGCGGGAACCTCGTCGCGAAGGTGGGCGGCAAGGAGTGGTTCCGGGTGAAGGGCCTCGGCAACTGCGACGCCACGCCCGGACCGGCGTACAGCACCTACCGGCCGCCCACCTACGGGCAGCAGCCGGGCCCCACCGTGACCGTGACGAAGACCGTCTGGTGCCAGAGCGACCCCAAGTGCTCGCCGGTGCAGGGCAAGTGATCGAAATCGGCCACCGTAATCGTGCCGCGATGCATAGGCTGAGCGGGTGACTCAGGGTGCAGCGACAGGACCGCGGTCCTACCTCCGATTTCCCCATGTCCACGGCGACCTGGTCGCCTTCACCGCCGAGGACGACGTGTGGCTCGCGCCCCTGGACGGCGGCCGGGCCTGGCGGGTCAGCGCCGACAACGTCCCCGTGACGCTGCCGCGCATCTCGCCCGACGGGACCACGGTGGCCTGGACCTCCACCCGCGACGGCGCCCCCGAGGTGCACACGGCCCCGGTGGAGGGCGGCAGCAGCGAACGCCTGACGCACTGGGGGAGTTCCCGCACCCAGGTGCGCGGCTGGACCGCCGACGGGCAGGTCCTCGCGATCAGCACCTACGGCCAGTCCAGCCTCCGGCGCAGCTGGGCCCGCACCGTCCCGCTCGACGGCGGGCCGTCCACCGTCCTGCCGTACGGCCCGGTCGGCCATGTCGCCTTCGGGCCGCACACCGTGCTGCTGTCCGCGCCGATGGGCCGGGAGGCGGCCTGGTGGAAGCGGTACCGGGGCGGTACGGCGGGGAAGCTGTGGATCGATCGCGAAGGGTCCGGGGAGTTCGTACGGCTGCACGAGGAGCTGGACGGGAACCTCGAATACCCGGTGTGGGCCGGCGACCGGATCGCCTTCCTCTCCGACCACGAGGGAACGGGCGCGCTCTACTCCTCCCTCGCCGACGGCTCCGACCTGCGCCGGCACACCCCGCATGGGGGCACCTCCCGCTCATGGGGGTCCCCCCGCTCGAGCGAAGCCGAGAGTGGGGGAGAAGCCGAGAGTGGGGGAGGCTTCTACGCCCGGCACGCGGCCGGTGACGGCACCCGGGTCGTCTACGCCTCGGCCGGTGAACTCTGGCTCCTGGACGACCTGGAGGGCGCCGAGCCCCGCCGGCTGGACATCCGGCTCGGCGGGTCCCGGGTGGACCGGCAGCCGCGCCCGGTCAACGCGGCCCGCTGGTTCAGCTCCGCCTCGCCCGACCACACCGCGCGCGGCAGCGCCGTCCTGGTGCGCGGCGGCGTGCACTGGGTGACCCACCGCTCGGGGCCGGCCCGCGCGCTGGCCGCCCAGCCCGGGGTGCGCGCCCGGCTGCCCGTCACCTTCCGTGCGGACACGGAGGAGTGGGTGGTGTGGGTGACGGACGCCGAGGGCGACGACGCCCTGGAGTTCGCCCCCGCCACCGGTCCCGTGCCCGGCTCCACCCCGCGCCGGCTCGCCGCCGGGCAGCTCGGCCGGGTCCTGGACCTCGCCGTCGCCCCCGACGGCGGCCGGGTCGCGGTCGCCGCGCACGACGGACGGCTGCTCCTCGTCGAACGCGAGAGCGGCGAGGTCCGCGAGGTCGACCGCAGCGAGGACGGCGACGTCTCCGGGCTGGCGTTCTCGCCCGACTCCGGCTGGCTGGCCTGGTCCCACCCCGGGGCCGGCGGGCTCACCCAGCTCCGGGTCGCCCACACCACCGACCTCACCGTCACCGAGGCGACCCCGCTGCGCTTCCAGGACTACGACCCCGTCTTCACCCGCGACGGCAAACACCTCGCCTTCCTCTCCACCCGCTCCTTCGACCCGGTCTACGACGAGCACGTCTTCGACCTGGCCTTCGTGGTCGGCGACCGCCCGCACCTGATCACGCTGGCCGCGACCACCCCCTCGCCGTTCGGCCCGCAGCGGCACGGCCGCCCCTTCGAGACCCCCGACAAGGACGAGACCCCGGACGCCGAGGGCACCCCGGCCACCCGGATCGACCTGGAGGGTCTCGCCGACCGGATCGTGCCCTTCCCCGTCGAGGCCGGCCGCTACTCCGGGCTGCGCGCCGCCAAGGACGGCGTCCTGTGGCTGCGCCACCCGGTGCGCGGCGTGCTCGGCGCCTCCCGCGCCCACCCCGAGGACCCCGACCCCAAGACCGAGCTGGAACGCTACGACCTCGCCCAGCAGCGCATCGAGTACCTCGCCTCCGACGCCGACCACTTCGAGGTCAGCGGCGACGGCAAACGCGTCCTGCTGTGGGCCGACGGCAAGCTCAAGGTCGTACCCAGCGACCGTCGTGCCTCGAACGACGACGACAGCGACACCAACATCACCGTGGACCTGTCCCGGGTCCGGCAGACCGTCGAACCGGCCGCCGAGTGGCGGCAGATGTTCGACGAGACCGGCCGCGTCATGCGGGACCAGTTCTGGCGGCCGGACCTCGGCGGCGTCGACTGGAACGGCGTCCTGGACCGCTACCGCCCGCTCGTCGACCACGTCGCCACCCACGACGACCTGGTCGACCTGCTCTGGGAGGTCCAGGGCGAACTCGGCACCTCGCACGCCTACGTCACCCCGAACGGCGGCTACGGCCGCGGCGCCCGCCAGGGCCTGCTCGGCGCCGACATCTCACGGCACCCGGACGGCAGTTGGCGCATCGACCGGATCCTGCCCGCCGAGACCTCCGACCCCGGCGCCCGCTCCCCGCTCGCCGCACCCGGCGTCGCGGTACGCCCCGGCGACGCGATCGTGGCCGTCGCCGGCCGTTCCGTCGACCCGGTGACCGGACCCGGCCCCCTCCTCGTCGGCACCGCCGGCAAGGCCGTCGAGCTGACCGTGTCCCCCGCGGGCGGCGGCGAACTGCGCCACCCCGTCGTCGTCCCGGTCGCGGACGAGGAACCGCTGCGCTACCACGCGTGGGTGGCCGACCGGCGGGCCCATGTGCACGAACTCTCCGGCGGCCGCCTCGGCTACCTCCACGTGCCCGACATGCAGGCACCGGGCTGGGCCCAGATCCACCGCGACCTGAGTGTGGAGATGGCCCGCGAGGGCATCGTCGTGGACGTCCGCGAGAACCGCGGCGGGCACACCTCGCAGCTCGTCGTGGAGAAACTGGCCCGGCGGATCGTCGGCTGGGACCTGCCGCGCGGCATGCGCCCGTTCAGCTACCCGAAGGACGCGCCCCGGGGCCCGGTGGTCGTGGTCGCGAACGAGTTCTCCGGCTCGGACGGGGACATCGTCAACGCGGCGATCAAGGCGCTGGGCATCGGCCCGGTGGTCGGCACCCGCACCTGGGGCGGTGTGATCGGCATCGACAGCCGCTACCGCCTGGTCGACGGCACGCTGGTCACCCAGCCCAAGTACGCGTTCTGGCTGGAGGGTTACGGCTGGGGGGTGGAGAACCACGGCGTCGACCCCGACGTGGAGGTCGTGCAGACCCCGCAGGACTGGGCCGCGGGCCGGGACCCGCAACTGGACGAGGCGGTACGGATAGCGCTGGAGGCATTGGAGACGACGCCTGCGAAGGTGCCGCCGACGCTGCCGATGTAAGGAGGGGGGCCGGGTCCGACCAAAGGGGCGCGGGGCCGTGCCGGTGTGCGGCTCCGCCGCGTGGGCGCGACAAGCCCCCACCGGACCCGCACCCGACGACGATACGATGCCCCCGGAACTGATCACCGGGCGCTGAATCACCGGGCGAGGAGAAGACATGGCCGGGGAACCCCAGGACGACTGCCTGTTCTGCAAGATCGTCGCAGGTCACGTCCCCGCGACGATCGTCCGGGAGACCGACACCACCGTCGCCTTCCGGGACATAAACCCCCAGGCGCCCACCCACGTCCTGGTGATCCCCAAGGCCCACTACAAGAACGCGGCCGAGCTCGCCGCAGGCGAACCCGCCGTCGCCGCCGACATACTGCGTGAGGCGCAGGCCGTCGCCGACGAGGACAAGCTGGACAGCTACCGCATCGTCTTCAACACCGGCAGCGGCGCCGGCCAGACCGTCTGGCACGCCCACGCGCACGTCATCGGCGGCCGCGGCCTGCAGTGGCCGCCCGGGTAGGTCGTCGTGTCCGTCCGTGAACTGGTGGTCCTCGGCACCGCCAGCCAGGTTCCCACCCGGCACCGCAACCACAACGGCTACCTGCTGCGCTGGGACGGCGAGGGCATCCTCTTCGACCCCGGCGAGGGCACCCAGCGGCAGATGCTGCGGGCCGGGGTCGCCGCGCACGACCTCAACCGGATCTGCGTCACCCACTTCCACGGCGACCACTCACTCGGCCTCGCCGGGGTCATCCAGCGCATCAACCTCGACAAGGTCCCGCACCCGGTCACCGCGCACTACCCGAAGTCCGGGCAGCGCTTCTTCGACCGGCTCCGGTACGCCACCGCCTACCGGGAGACCGTCGGCATCACCGAGGCCCCGGTCGACGCGGACGGCGACCTTGCCGCCACCCCGTCGTACACGCTCCAGGCCCGGAAGCTGTCCCACCCGGTCGAGTCCTACGGCTACCGGCTGGTCGAGCCCGACGGCCGCCGCATGCTGCCCGAACGGCTCGCCGCGCACGGCATCAAGGGCCCGGACGTCGGCCGTCTCCAGCGCGACGGCGTCCTCGGGGACGTCACCCTCGACCAGGTCAGCGAGGTGCGACGCGGGCAGCGGTGCGCGTTCGTGATGGACACCCGGCTCTGCGACGGCGTGCACGCGCTCGCCGAGGGCTGCGACCTGCTCGTCATCGAGTCCACGTTCCTCGACGAGGACGCCGAACTCGCCGCGGACCACGGCCATCTGACCGCCGGACAGGCGGCGGCCGTCGCGCGGGACGCGGGGGTACGGCACCTCGTGCTGACCCACTTCAGCCAGCGCTACCCGGAACCCGAGGAGTTCGAGCGGCAGGCACGGGCCGCGGGCTACGAGGGCGAGCTGACCGTCGCCTACGACCTGCTCCGAGTGCCGGTTCCGAAGCGCAGGTGAAACGGCCGTACCATGCTCTGATGCCCCTCCCCAAAGCTGAACTGCACCTCCACATCGAAGGCACCCTGGAGCCGGAGCTGGCGTTCCGGCTCGCCGCGCGCAACGGCGTCGTGCTGCCGTACGCGGACACCGAGGCGCTGCGCGAGGCGTACCGGTTCAAGGACCTGCAGTCCTTCCTGAACCTGTACTACGAGCTCATGGCCGTCCTGCGCACCGAGCAGGACTTCGAGGACCTCGCGAACGCCTATCTGGGCCGGGCCGCCGCGCAGGGCGTGCGGCACGCCGAGATCTTCTTCGACCCGCAGGCGCACATCGCCCGGGGCGTGCCCATGAGCACGGTCGTGGACGGCCTGTGGCGGGCACTCGGCCAGAGCGTCGGGAACCACGGGATCTCCACCCGGCTGATCATGTGCTTCCTGCGGGACGAGTCCGCCGACTCGGCGCTGGAGACACTGGAGGCCGCACGGCCCCACCTCGACCGGATCATCGGGATCGGGCTGGACTCGGCCGAGGTCGGGCATCCGCCGGCCAAGTTCCGCGAGGTGTACGAGGCCGCCGCCGACCTCGGGCTGCGGCGCGTGGCGCACGCCGGTGAGGAGGGGCCGCCCGCCTACATCACCGAAGCGCTGGACGTGCTCGGCGTGGAGCGCGTCGACCACGGGCTGCGCTGCATGGAGGACGCGGACCTGGTCGCCCGTCTGGTGCGGGAGCGGATCCCGCTGACGCTGTGCCCACTGTCGAACGTGCGGCTGCGCGCGGTCGACGTGCTCGCCGAGCACCCGCTGCCGGCGATGCTCGACGCGGGCCTGCTGTGCACGGTCAACTCCGACGACCCGGCCTACTTCGGCGGTTACGCCGACGACAACTTCCGCGCGGTCGCCGACACCCTGGGCCTGTCCGAGGAGCGGCTGCGGGAACTGGCCCGCAACTCCTTCCTCGCGTCCTTCCTGGAGGACGACGAGGAGCTGCGGGCCCGGTACCTCGCCGAGGTGGAGGCCTACGAGTTCGCCTAGGCGGCGACGTCCAGCCGTACCGTCTCGTCGGTGAGCGCCGGGTGGGTCGTCGTGACGGTGGTGGTCCTGCGCCGCAGCGCCACCGCCGTCAGCGGGACCGCGACCGCCAGCAGGCCCACCGCAAGGACCGTGCCCATCGCGGGGAAACCGGCCCGGGCCGACAGCAGGCTGCCGGTCATCGGGCCGACGGCCGTCCCCAGCGACGACGCCGACCCGACCAGCACCGCCCAGCGGCCCCGCGGGTCCAGGGCGGCGGCCAGGCCGATGACGTACGACAGGACGACCGGGTAGAGCAGGTTCCAGGCGATCTCGCCGGACGCGAACGTCGTCAGGTCCGTCGCGGACGCGCTGAGCGCGATACAGCCCGCGATCAGCACGGTGCCGAGACCGATCGGCAGGGCCTGCCCGAGCCGCGGGCCGAGCGCGCCCGCGCCGACCACGCCCAGCAGACCGGCGCCGAGCGCCACCGCGAACACCACGCCGACGGTCACCTCGCTCAGATGCGCCTGGGTCAGGCCGATCCGGCCGCTCACGCCCCACAGCGAGTTCTGCGCGGCCGACCAGCAGGGCATCGCGGCGGCCAGCAGCAGACCCGAGCGCAGGTGCGGGAGGCGGGAGCCGGCCGCGGTGCGGGGCAGGGCCGGGGCGGTACGGGGGGACAGGCGGGCGGTCAGCGGCCAGACCGCCAGCGCGGTGAGCGCGATCGCGGCGAGGGGCTGCGCATGGCCGGGACCGAGGTGCGGGACCGTCAGATAGACGGCACCCGCGAGGGCGGAGACACCGAGCAGGCCGAGGGTGGTGGTGCGGTGCGGGTCCCTCTGCGCGGCGATGCCGGTGGCGGCCACCGCGGTGACCGTGCCGGAGCCGAAGCCCCCGGCGACCGCACCGGCCACGACAGCCGGGACGTGGGCGGTGAGGGCGGCGCCGCCGTAGCCGAGGACGGCGAGCAGGAGACCGGCGCGGGCGAGGGTGCGGGGGCCGATCCGGTCCACGCGGGACGCCAGCAGGAAGCCGGCCGCCGCGGAACTCAGCAGCAGGGCACTGCCGATGGCGCCTGCCTGGGTGGCGGAGATCGGAAGCCCCGATTCGAGCCTGCCGACGGTGGTCGGGAGCAGGTAGGGGGCGAGGTACCCGGCCGTGAAAAGGGCGACGAGGGGCCAGGGGGTGGTGCGGGCGAACACGGGCGTTCCCAGGGCATGCGAAAGGACCGACGGAGGAGGGGGGTTGGGCGCAGGCCGTCGACGGACAGGAACGCGCGGGCAATTTGTATCAAGTGAGGGAGGGCGGAAGAAGGGCGGGGGGTGTGATGTGGGTCATGTTCTGTTTCGGGGGTGGGGTGAGGGGTAGAAGCGCCGCGCGCCGTGGGGGTTCGGTGGGGTGGCGGGTGCGGGTCCGATGTGGCTGATCGCGCAGTTCCCCGCGCCCCTGGGTTGGCTGCGGAGCCGCATGCTGACAGGTCCCGCGCCTCTGGGTTGGCTGTGGAACCGCGTGCTGACGTGTTGGCGCGCCCCTGGACGGAGGCGTTGTGGTCAGCGCCAGTTGACCGTGCCGCCGGGGGCTGTCGCCGACTCGATCCTGGCCCGGGTCTCCCTCATCACCGTCACGATCTCCGCCTCGTGCTCCGGGGTCAGGCGGGCCACCGGCACGGAGCAGCTGATCGCGTCCTGGGCCGGGGTGTCGTAGCGCAGGGCGAAGCCGAAGCCGACGATGCCGGTGACGGCTTCCTCGCGGTCGATCGCGTAGCCGCGGGCGCGGATCTCGGTGAGGTCGGCGGCCAGCGCGTCCCGCGTGGTGTGAGTGCGGGGGGTCAGCGGCTCGTACGGGCCCCCGGGGAGGTCCTCGGCGGGGCGTTCCGCGAGGAGTGCCTTGCCGAGGGCGCCCGCGTGGGCCGGCAGCCGTCGGCCCACCCTGCTGATCGTGCGCAGGTATTCGTGTGACTCCCGGGTCGCCAGGTACGCCACGTTCGGGCCGTCCAGGCGGCCCAGGTGGATCGTCTCGCCCAGCTCCTGGGACGCCTCGTCCAGGTACGGGCGTACGAGGCGGACGCGCGGGTCGGAGTCCAGGTAGGTCGTGCCGGTCAGCAGGGTGCGGATGCCGACGCCGTAGAGGGAGCCGGTCGTGTCGGTGCGTACCCAGCCCCGCGTGATCAGCGTCTGGAGCAGGGCGTACATCGAGCTGCGCGGGACGCCGAGTTCGTCCGCCAGTTCCTGGAGGCGGGCCGGGCGGTCGCCGCGGGCCGCGAGGAGCTCCAGCAGCTCCACCGTGCGCGCCGCGGACTTCACTTCGCGGACGCCTGCTGTCTCGGACATGTGCAGATCGTAGAGGGGCGGGGCGGTGTGCGCCGTTGACGGGGGGTGTTCGCATATCTAGTCTTTGTCTCTATACGTGGATGACGTCTACATGGGGAGATGGATTCGGTGGCCGGACAGCCGGAGGATGTGGTGCGGAGGCTGCGCGAGGGGATGGCGGGCGGGGTGCTGTCGTTCCCGCTCACCGCCTTTCACGCCGACGGGTCCCTGGACGTGGACGGAATGAGGGAGTACCTCGGCGGGCAGCTCGCCGCCGGGCCCGGTGCCCTCTTCCCGGCCTGCGGGACGGGGGAGTTCTTCTCGCTGGACGAGGACGAGTACCGGCAGGTCGTGGCCGTCTCCGTCGAGGAGGCCGGCGGCCGGGTGCCGGTGGTCGCCGGGGTGGGGTACGGCTGGGCGCAGGCCGTGCGGTTCGCCCGGGTCGCCGAGGAGGCCGGGGCCGACGCCCTGCTCGTGCTGCCGCACTATCTCGTCGCCGCCCCGCAGGACGGGCTGGTCGCGCAGCTGGAGCAGATCGCGGCCCGGACGTCCCTTCCGCTCATCGCCTACCAGCGCGGACAGGTCGCCTTCACGGCCGGCTCGCTGACGCGCATCGCCCGTATCCCCGGCGTGATCGGGCTCAAGGACGGGCACAGCGACCTGGACCGGCTCCAGCGGCTCACCCTCGCCGCCCCGGAGGGCTTCCTCTTCTTCAACGGCGCCGCCACCGCCGAGATCCAGGCCCGCGCCTACGCCGCCGTCGGCGTCCCCGCCTACTCCTCCGCCGTGCACGCCTTCGCCCCCGAGATCGCCGACGCCTTCTTCGCCGCCCTCGGCGCCGGCGACCGGGGCACGGTCGACAAGCTGCTGCGCGACTTCTACGTGCCGTTCGTCGAACTCCGCGACCGCGTCCCCGGATACGCCGTGTCCCTCGTCAAGGCGGCGGCCCGGCTGCGCGGCCGTCCCGTCGGCCCCGTGCGCGCCCCGCTCACCGACCCTTCGGCCGCCGACCTGGCCGACCTCGACGCCCTGCTGACGGCCGGACTCGACCTCGTGGGAGCGTCCCGGTGAACCTCACGATCGCCGACGTCCGCCTGAGCCGATCCTGGTCGCCTACCCGCCGCTGCTGAACACCCAGGGCGTGCACCAGCCGTACACGCCCCGGCTGATCGTGGAGGTGGAGACCGCCGACGGGGTGACCGGGCTGTCCACCGTCGCCGACGAGGTCGCCGTGGCCGCGACCGTCCCGGACCACACCGGCCGTGCCGCGCTGGTGGCGACGCTCGTTCGGGCGGTCGTACGGCGAGAGCCGCCGCCGCTGTCACGACATGGTGCAGACTGGCCGGATCCGCACCACGCCCAGGGAGCGCACCGTGACCGCGTCCAACGCGTTCGCCGGAGAGGAACCGGAGTACCTCGACGACGACAGAGGAGCAACAAGACCGCACTGCGCCGCGCAGGTCGACCCGCTGGCCGGCCTGCGCACGCCGGACGATCCGCCCTGGGACGTCTACCTCACCGGCACCGTCTTCCTCGACATCATCTTCACCGGCCTGCACTCCGCCCCCGTGCGCGGCACCGAGTCCTGGGCCCGGGGCATGGGTTCCAGCCCCGGCGGCATCGCCAACATGGCCACCGCCCTCGCCCGGCTCGGCCTGAAGACCTCCCTCGCGGCGGCCTTCGGCGACGACCACTACGGCGAGTACTGCTGGGACGCCCTCGAACAGGGCGAGGGCATCGACCTCTCCCCGTCGCGGACCGTGCGCGGCTGGCACTCGCCGGTCACCGTGTCCATGGCGTACGAGGGGGAGCGGACCATGGTCTCGCACGGCCACGAGCCGCCCGCCGACATGCTGTTCCGGCAGCAGAACGCGCCCGGCCACCCCGCCCACGCCCGCGCCGCCGTCGCCTCCCTCACGCCCGGCAAACGCAACCCCTGGATCGCCAAGGCCGCCGCCGAGGGCACCCGGATCTTCGCGGACGTCGGCTGGGACGACACCGGCGCCTGGGACCTGGCCGGGCTCGCCGATCTCGAACACTGCGAGGCGTTCCTGCCGAACGCGGAGGAGGCGCGGCGGTACACCGGCGCCGACTCCCCGCGCGCCGCGGCCCATGCCCTCACCGAGTACGTGCCCCTTGCGGTCGTCACCCTCGGGGCGGAGGGCGCCTACGCCGTCGACGGGCGGACCGGGGAGTCCGCGGAGGTCCCGGCGATCGCCGTGGAGGCCCTCGACCCGACCGGCGCGGGTGATGTCTTCGTCGCCGGGTTCGTCACCGGCACGCTGGCGGACTGGCCGCTGGCCGACCGCCTCGCCTTCGCCGGCCTCACGGCGGCGCTCTCCGTCCAGGAGTTCGGCGGCTCCCTGTCCGCGCCGGGCTGGTCGGAGATCGGGGCGTGGTGGCGGAAGGTCCAGTCGGTGGCGGGGCAGGATCCGGCGGCGCTGCGCAGGTACGCGTTCCTGGAGGGCCTGGTGCCGGAGGAGGACCAGGTGAGGCCGTGGCCCCTGCGGAGGGCGGTGCCTACGATCGGATTCGGCCGGTCGGCGTGATGATCACGGGTGCGGGTGCGTGGGGGCTGGCGGCGGGGGGTTTCGCTTACCGGCGCTTGCACGGTGCCTCCCCCAGAGGGGGTACCCCCAGCGCCCACCCGTGCCGCCCCAGCGGCACGACTGCCCGCAGCTAAGGAGAGACGGTGAGTGAAGCGCCCCTTCAGGGGCGCGGGGAACTGCGCGATCGGCCCCCACCGGCCCGCAGCCGACGACGAAACCCGCACGGCCCCGGCCTACCCTCCGCGCACCCCGGCAACCTGCTCCCGCAGCAGCTCCCGCCCCGCCCCCGACACCCCGGCCAACGCCCCGGCGAACAGTTCCTCCACCCCGCCCTCCTCGGCCCGCACCCTCCCGCTGCTCAGCACATACCCCTCCCGCACCGCGACTCTCAGCACACCCTCCGTGTCCACCGCCGCCGCGGCGATCGTCGGTACCTCGCCGCCCCCCGGGTCCGCCACCTTCACGTACGCCCCGTTCACCGGCTCCCGCCAGCGCAGCGCCAGCAGCACCGGCGACTTGGCCTCCAGCTCAGACAGGTCCACCTCGTCCACCCCGTCCGCCGTGAGCACCTCGGCCCACGCGTCCAGCACGATCGCCGCCGGCAGCAGATCCCGCAGGCTCGACCCGGCGATGTTCCCGCCCACCGTCGCCGTCCGGCGTACCGAGCCCGTGCCGACCCCCTTCGCCGCCTTCCGCAGCACCTCCGGAACCCGCTCGTCCACCTGGTGCAGAAGCACCGCACCCCCCAGCACGCCGTCCCCGATCGCCGTCGCCTCCGGCACCTTCCGCAGGGACACCGCCTGTTCCGGGAAGCCGTCCCGCTGCCAGACGGCCCAGATCAGGGTCGCACCACCGATGGGTATCGCCCCCTCGGCCAGGCACTCCCGGGCCTCGGACACCGACGTGGGCAGACGCAGCAGCACGGCTACCTGCTTTCTGGGCGGACAGGTGGCGTGGAGCGAACGCGGCCCCGTGACCACGTAGGGCAGTGACGGCCCGGATTCTGCCCAGGCGTGCAGGAGCGCATGCAGGGCTCACGGCTGCATCAGGGGCGCCTTTCCTCGCGAAAAGGCCTACGGCGTTGTCAGTCCCGCGTCGTACGCTTGGTACCGCGAGGCCGCCCTCAGCTACGCGGCCCTGATGAGGAGGAACCGCAGGCCTTAAGCGCCGGCCCATGACTCAGACACCCACAGCTCACACTCCCGCGCAGCAGCAGGCCCGAGCTCAGTTCGAGGTTCCCGCCCAGCACCCGATGGTCACCGTGCTGGGATCCGGCGACTCCCTGCTGCGCGTGATCGAGAAGGCCTTCCCGGCGGCCGACATCCATGTCCGGGGCAATGAGATCAGCGCGGTCGGCGATGCCCGTGAAGTCGCCCTCATACAGCGCCTGTTCGACGAGATGATGCTGGTGCTCCGCACCGGACAGCCGATGACGGAGGACGCAGTGGAACGCTCGATCGCCATGTTGCGGGCGAGTGAGAACGGGGAGGGACCGGAGGAGACCCCGGCCCAGGTTCTGACACAGAACATCCTGTCCTCGCGCGGCCGCACCATCCGCCCCAAGACCCTCAACCAGAAGCGGTACGTCGACGCGATCGACAAGCACACGATCGTCTTCGGCATCGGCCCCGCCGGTACCGGCAAGACCTACCTGGCCATGGCCAAGGCGGTGCAGGCCCTGCAGTCCAAGCAGGTCAACCGCATCATCCTGACCCGGCCGGCGGTCGAGGCGGGCGAGCGGCTCGGCTTCCTGCCGGGCACGCTCTACGAGAAGATCGACCCGTACCTGCGTCCGCTGTACGACGCGCTGCACGACATGCTCGACCCGGACTCGATCCCGCGCCTGATGGCGGCCGGGACGATCGAGGTGGCGCCGCTGGCGTACATGCGCGGCCGTACGCTCAACGACGCCTTCATCATTCTCGACGAGGCCCAGAACACCTCGCCCGAGCAGATGAAGATGTTCCTCACCCGGCTCGGCTTCGAGTCGAAGATCGTGATCACGGGTGACATCACCCAGGTCGACCTGCCCAGCGGGACCACGTCCGGTCTGCGCCAGGTGCAGGACATCCTGGAGGGTGTGGAGGACGTGCACTTCTCGCGGCTGACGTCCCACGATGTCGTACGGCACCGGCTGGTGGGCCGTATCGTCGACGCGTACGAGCAGTACGACAACGAGCACGGCACCGAGAACGGCACGCACCAGGGCGGCCGCTCGAAGTCCGGGCACAAGGGGAAGTAGACAAGCACAGCGCCATGTCGATCGACGTCAACAACGAGTCCGGAACCGAGGTCGACGAGCAGGCGATCCTCGACATCGCCCGCTACGCCCTCGCACGGATGCGCATCCACCCGCTCTCCGAGCTCTCGGTGATCGTCGTGGACGCCGACGCCATGGAGCAGCTGCACATCCAGTGGATGGACCTGCCCGGGCCGACCGATGTCATGTCCTTCCCGATGGACGAGCTGCGGCCGCCGTCGAAGGACGAGGACGAGCCGCCGCAGGGGCTGCTCGGCGACATCGTGCTCTGCCCGGAGGTCGCCGCGAAGCAGGGGGCCGAGGCCGACACGCAGCACTCCATGGACGAGGAGCTCCAGCTGCTCACCGTCCATGGCGTGCTGCACCTGCTCGGCTACGACCACGAGGAGCCCGACGAGAAGGCCGAGATGTTCGGTCTGCAGGCGGCCATCGTGGACGGCTGGCGGGGGGAGAAGGGCCTGACCGGTCCCTCCCCGGCGCCGACGGTCTCCTAGCCGGGTGGTCGTCCTCGTATGAGTCCGCAGATCGTCGCCGGAGCGATCGCCCTGGTCGTCGTGGCATGGCTGGCCGCCTGCGCCGAGGCCGGTATCGCCCGGGTCTCCAGCTTCCGCGCCGAGGAGGCCGTGAAGTCCGGGCGGCGCGGCAGCGCCAAGCTCGCCCAGATCGCCGCCGACCCCACCCGCTACCTCAATGTGGCGCTGCTGGTCCGCGTCGCCTGCGAGATGGCCGCAGCGGCCCTGGTCACCTACGCCTGCCTCCAGGAGATCCCGGCCACCTGGGAGGCGCTGCTCGCCGCGATCGGCGTGATGGTGCTCGTGTCGTACGTCGCCGTCGGCGTCTCCCCGCGCACCATCGGCCGCCAGCACCCGCTGAACACGGCCACGGCCGCCGCGTACGTGCTGGTGCCGCTGGCCCGCATCATGGGCCCGATCCCGTATCTCCTCATCCTCATCGGTAACGCCCTGACCCCCGGCAAGGGCTTCCGGCGCGGCCCGTTCGCCTCCGAGGCCGAACTGCGGGCCCTGGTCGACCTCGCCGAGAAGGAGTCCCTGATCGAGGACGACGAGCGCCGGATGGTGCACTCGGTCTTCGAACTGGGCGACACCCTCGTCCGCGAGGTCATGGTGCCGCGCACCGACCTGGTGGTCATCGAGCGGTACAAGACCATCCGGCAGGCCCTGACGCTGGCGTTGCGCTCGGGCTTCTCGCGCATCCCCGTCACCGGGGAGAGCGAGGACGACATGGTCGGCATCGTGTATCTCAAGGACCTGGTCCGCAAGACGCACATCAGCCGGGACGCCGAGTCCGACCTGGTCTCCACCGCCATGCGGCCCGCGTTCTTCGTGCCCGACACCAAGAACGCCGGCGACCTGCTGCGCGAGATGCAGAAGGAACGCAACCACGTCGCCGTCGTCATCGACGAGTACGGCGGCACGGCGGGGATCGTCACCATCGAGGACATCCTGGAGGAGATCGTCGGCGAGATCACCGACGAGTACGACCGGGAACTCCCGCCGGTCACCGACCTCGGCGACGACCGCTACCGGGTCACCGCCCGCCTCGACATCACCGACCTCGGCGAGCTGTACGGGCTCGAGGAGTACGACGACGAGGACGTGGAGACCGTCGGCGGGCTGCTCGCCAAGGCGCTCGGCCGGGTGCCCATCGCGGGTGCCGCCGCCCAGGTCGAACTCCCCGACGGACGGAGGCTGGCCCTGACCGCGGAGGCCGCCGCCGGACGCCGGAACAAGATCGTGACCGTGCTGGTGGAGCCGGTGCCGGTGGCCGACGACCCGAAGGACGAGCCCGAGTGACCCCCGACCGGCTCCGCGCCTTCTGCCTCTCCTTCAACGCGGCGGACGAGGACTTCCCCTTCAACCCGGACATCTCGGTCTTCAAGGTCCTCGGCAAGATGTTCGCGCTGAGCTGGATGGACGCCCGCCCCCTGAAGGTCAACCTCAAGTGCGACCCCGACGACGCGATCCGGCTGCGTACCGACCACGAGGGCCTGATCATCCCCGGCTACCACATGAACAAGCGCCACTGGAACACCGTGACCGTGGACGGCGGCCTCCCCGACCGCCTCGTGAAAGAGCTGATCGAGGACTCGTACGACCTCGTCGTGGCCGGCCTGCCGAGAGCGGAGCGGCTGCGGCTGGACCGGGCGTGACGCGGTGACCGGGGTGCCTGACCCAGTCAAGTTGTTCGTATGCTCGGGGCATGACCGAGAGCAGCGCGCTTGATCCCGAGGACCGCAAGATCGTCACCCTGGCCCGGTCGGCCCGGGCCCGCAACGGGGTGCCCGAGGGGGCTGCCGTGCGGGACTCGACGGGGCGGACGTATGTGGCGGGGACCGTGGAGCTGGCCTCGCTGAAGCTGAGCGCGCTGCGGACGGCGGTGGCGATGGCGGTGGCGTCGGGGGCGGAGTCGCTGGAGGCGGCCGCGGTGGTGACGGTTGCCGACGGCGTTTCGGGCGAGGACCTTGCGGCGGTGCGGGATCTTGGGGGGCCGGGGACGCCGGTGCTGCTGGCGGGGCCGGACGGGGCGGTACGGCTGACCGTCTCCGCCTAGCTTTCCCACCTACCCACCCGACTCGCTCCGCTGAGAAGCGAGGACCTTGTTGACTCCGTCCGTCGAGGGACCGGGGACTGTTGACTCGGGTGGGTGGGGGTGTGGGGCGGGTGCTGCGCCGTCGTGGCTTGTCGCGCAGTTCCCCGCGCCCCTTTCGGGGCGCCTGTGCTGGTCCCACCTGAAGGGGCGCGGGGCTGCGTCGATTTGCGGCTCCGCCGCGTGGGCGCGATCAGCCCCCGCGCACCCGCAGTCGTCCGCGCACCGCCGCCCCCCTCTCCGCAGTCGGCCAAATTTCAACCTTGTCGGTCTGCGTCTCTCGCGTATCAATGGGACCGTAAGTTCCGACGGGCCGTCAGATTGTGATGGTGCGTCAGATTCGGCCCCGCGGTGTGCCCGCATCCACCCGGACCGGGGTCGCCATCCCCACATGGCATTCCCACGCAACGGGAAGGGAGCTCGATCTCCATGAAACGCTTGACCACCGGTGCGGCACTCGCGGCGGGGGCCCTCGCCGCCACGGCACTGGCCTTCGCACCCTCGGCGGCCGCCGTCACCCCGACCACCGCCACCGTCACCGCCAGCTGCGGCATCTTCGGCGGCGGTGCGGCCACCCTCACCGCGACCCAGAGCGGTACCTCGGCCACCCTCACGCTCACCTCCAGCGCGATCACCACCCCGCTCGCCCTGTCGGCGAACTCCATCGCCTCCACGCTCACCATGGCCAACTCCACCGGCAGCAACGTCGTCTTCAGCGGCACCGTGAACCCGGCCATGGCCGCCGGCAGCGCCGTCACCGTCGGCCCGCTGCCCGGCACCGTCGCGTCCGGCGACAGTCTCGACTTCTACGGCGGCTCGCTGAAGATGGTCATCTTCGGCGTCACCGTCACCTGTACGTCCAGCGCCGCCCAGTCACCCGGACCGTTCGTCTTCTGAGCGTGCTGACGGGTTCGTTCCGGATGCCGCAGAAGCTGATGAACCGTCAGGTTTCTGCGGCATCTCCATTGACTTCTCACGCGCCCTCCACATCAATGGCCCCCTGTCGGCGCAGAGGAGCCGCTGCGCCCGCAACCCTCAGGAGGGGGCTTCCATGGGTTCACCCCCAAGATCACGAAGATCCCGACGGTGGCGCTGGATCTCACTGTTCGGGGCGACCGCGCTCGCGGTCACGACGGGGGGCGCGCTGGCCTGTCCGGCCGGCGCCGCCGGGGCGAACGTCGACTTCGCCACGCACTGCATCCCGCCCGCCGTCGCGGGCCTCCCGCCGATCGACGGCACCACCACCGCCAGCATCTCGGTGGACGACACCACCCCGAAGGTCGGCGACACGGTCACGGTGACCTACACCGTGGTCACGCCCGCCGCCAACAACCCCACCGCTCTCGCCCTGCCGGCCGACATCATGACGCCGACCGGGAAGGTGGCGCTGGGCGGCGCGCAGACCGGGGCCGTCACGGTCACCGGGCCGAAGAAGAACGACCCGGTGCCCGGCTACGGCACCTTCCCGTCGTTCTCCATGACCGGCACCTTCACGGTCACCTCGCCGGGTGCCATCACTCTCTCGCCCGGCGACTACAACATCCACACCAGCTACATCCTGGAGCTGGACACCCCCTGCACGGTCACCAACCCGCCCGCCCCGGTGTCGGAGACCGTCACGGCGACCGACTCGACCCCGGTCAACAACCGTGCCATCAGCCTGGGTTCGGCCTCCGGGAACCCCGGTGACAGCGTGACCGTCAGCGGGCAGAACTTCACACCCGGCGCGACCGTCACGCTCGCCGGGCGGTCCGGGACCAGCCAGACCGCGGACACGGCCACCGCGACCGCGGGCTCCGACGGTTCCTTCAGCGCCCCGATCACCGTCAACGACAAGACGACGACCGGGATCGTGGCGTACGAGGGCAGTGCGTGGAGCGACACGGCGGGGGCCGGTCCGGCCGCCTACGTCGTCAACGACACCACGCCGGTGCCGGACGGGAGCCAGAAGCTGACGACCACCGTCAAGGCGGGGACCCTGTCCATGTCCCAGGCCGGGGACTCCGTCGCGCTGTCGGCGGTCGACTTCGGTCAGGGCGGGGCGTCCACCGGCGCGCTGCAGACCGTCACCGTCAAGGACTTCCGTGGCGGTCCGGCCGGCTGGTCGCTCACCGGCAAGGTCACCGACTTCACCGGTCCCGGCGCCAAGATCGACGCCGGGAAGCTCAGCTGGACCCCGTCCTGTGCGACCAAGGCGGGCAGCCCGAGCACCTGTGCGGCCGGTTCCGCGGGCGCCGTAGGCGGTTCCGGAGCGACCCTCGCGTCGACCCCGGACGCCACGGTCACCGGCGGTGAGTTCACGGTCGGCGCCGGACTCTCCCTGGACGTACCGGCGTTCACGCCTCCGGGGTCGTACTCCGGAGTTCTCACCCTGACGCTCACCTGAGCCAACTCCCCTGTGACGGCCGGGCCTCCAGGAAGGACCCGGTCGTCACCCGACCCGCTTCCGACCGGGGGTCCGCACCCATGCGTCGCGTCAAGCCGTATGTCCTCCTCCTGAGCCTGCTCCTCGGACTCCTGTGCACGGCGGCTCCCGCGCACGCCGCCGACAACGGCAGCTGGTCCGTCTACCCGGTCGCCTCCAGGATCGCGGCGCGGCCGTACTTCTATCTCTCCCTCGACCCCGGGCAGACGATCACCGACAAGGTGGCCGTCGCCAACAAGACCGGCGAACCGCTCACCTTCCGGCTGTACGCGGCCGACGCCTACAACACCGCACGGGACGGCGGGTTCGCCGTCCGGACGGTGAAGGAGAAGATGCGGGGGGTGGGGGCCTGGGCGAGCATCGCGAAGACGCGGGTCACCGTGCCACCGCACAGGACGGTCACCGTTCCCTTCACCCTGCGGGTGCCCGAGGGCGCCGAGCCCGGTGACCATCCGGGGGCGATCGTGGCGCTGGACGAGCGTGTCGATCCGGGGGCCGGCTCCCTGGCGCTCGGTGTGCAGCGGGCCGTCGGCGCCCGGGTCTACCTGCGGGTGAGCGGGCCGACGCTACCGGCCGTCGCCGTCGAGAACGTGCACCTCACCCACCACCAGCCGCTCGTGCCCGGCCTCGGCGACAGCACGGCCACCGTCTCCTACACCCTGCACAACACGGGGAACGTGACGCTGAACCCCAGGGTGCGGCTGCGGGCCGAGGGGCTCTTCGGCCGTACGCTGCTCAGCCGCGACCTCGCCGGGATCCCCTCAGAGCTGCTGCCGGGGGAGCGGGTGCGGCTCACCGCGCGCTGGCGGGACGCGCCCCAACTCGACTGGGGGGACGTGACGTTGACGGCCAGCGCGAGTGGCACCAGGGAGTCGGCGAGCACGTCGTTCCTCGCGCTGCCGTGGCTGGTGGTGGGGCTGGCCTTCGCCGCCGGGGTGGCGGGCGGCGTGCTGCTCGCCCGGGCGCGCCGCGGCCGGGGTCTGCCGCGGCTGCTCAGAGGGCGTCGGGGCCGCGCTCGCCCGTCCGCACCCGTACGACCGTCTCCACCGGCAGTGCCCACACCTTCCCGTCCCCGATCTTCCCCGTCCGTGCGGCCTTGACGATCGCCTCGATCGTCGGCTCGGAGTCGGCGTCCTCGACGACGACCTCGATCCGGACCTTGGGGACCAGGTCGACCTGGTACTCGGCACCGCGGTACACCTCGGTGTGGCCGCGCTGCCGGCCGTACCCGCTGGCCTCGGTCACGGTCAGGCCCTGCACCCCGATCTCCTGGAGGGCGGTCTTCACCGCCTCGAGACGGTACGGCTTGACGATCGCGGTGACGAGCTTCATGGCTGGCTCTTGACCTTCTGGGCGGAGGGGAGGAGGGACGCGCCGACCGGGGCGCCGTGGCCCAGGACCCCGTGATCGTAAGCCGTCTCGGCGTGCACCGTAAGGTCCAGGCCGGTGTGCTCCTGCTCCTCGCTCGCCCGGAAGCCCAGCGTCCGGTCGAGCAGCCTGCCGAGGCCGTACGTCACCGCGAACGCGTACGCCGCCACGGCCACCACCGCCACCGCCTGCTTGCCGAGCTGGGCGAGCCCGCCGCCGTAGAGGAGGCCCTCGGCGCCGCCGGTCATGGCCCGCTCCGCGAACAGGCCGATGAAGAGGGTGCCGATGACACCGCCGACCAGGTGAACGCCGACGACGTCGAGCGAGTCGTCGTAGTTCAGCCTGAACTTCCAGGAGACCGCGTACGAGCAGACCACGCCCGCGGCGAGGCCGACGACCAGCGCGCCGGGCAGCGAGACCGAGCCGCAGGACGGGGTGATCGCGACCAGGCCTGCGACGGCTCCGGAGGCCGCCCCCAGGGTGGTCGGGTGGCCGTCGCGCTTCTGCTCGACGAAGAGCCAGCCCAGCAGGCCCGTGCAGCCGGCGGCCATGGTGTTGAGGAAGGCGGCGGCCGCGAGACCGTTGGCGCCGAGCGCGCTGCCCGCGTTGAAGCCGAACCAGCCGAACCAGAGCAGACCGGCGCCCAGGATCACCATCGGCAGGTTGTGCGGGCGCATCGCGTCCTTCTTGAACCCGAGCCGCGGGCCGAGGACCAGGCACAGGGCCAGGCCGGAGGCGCCGGAGGTGATCTCGACGGGGAGGCCGCCGGCGAAGTCCAGGGCGCCGAGGTGGTGCAGGATCCAGCCACCCGGGCCCCACACCCAGTGCGCCACCGGAACGTATACGAGCAGCGTCCAGACGGGGACGAACACCAGCCACGCCCCGAACTTCGCCCGGTCCGCGACCGCGCCGCTGACCAGCGCGGCCGTGACGATCGCGAAGGTGAGCTGGAAGGTGGCGAACAGGAGGGTGGGGACCGTGCCCTGCACGCTGTCCGGCCCGAGCCCGTGCATCCCGGCGTGCCGCAGCCCGCCGACGAGCCCGGCCCCGGCATCCTCGCCGAAGGCCAGCGCGTACCCGCCCGCCAGCCACACCACCGTCACCAGCGCGATCGACACGAAGCTCATCATCAGCATGTTGAGGACGCTCTTCGTGCGGACCATGCCGCCGTAGAACAGGGCCAGGCCCGGGGTCATCAGCAGGACCAGGGCGGTGGCGGCGAGCAGCCAGGCGGTGTCGCCGGTGTCGGCGTGCGCGGCGGAGAGGATCACGGGCGTCTCCAACGTCGTGGGGGCTCGTCAGAGATTCACCGGAACGCGTTTCCGGTCGCGTACGGCTGTGTTTCGGTGACGTTTCGTTGCGTCGGGGTTACCGGATTCTCACGGTGCGGCGGGGTGTCGTGGATCAGGGAGAATGGGGGGCATGAGCGTTCGCAGCCAGTCAACCGAGCCGTCGGAATCGTCGGAGGCCGTCCACCGGGCGGGCTTCGCCTGTTTCGTCGGGCGCCCCAACGCGGGCAAGTCCACCCTCACGAACGCTCTGGTCGGGCAGAAGGTGGCGATCACCGCGAACCAGCCGCAGACCACGCGGCACACGGTACGCGGCATCGTGCACCGGCCGGACGCCCAGCTGATCCTGGTCGACACCCCCGGCCTGCACAAACCGCGCACCCTGCTCGGCGAGCGCCTCAACGACGTGGTCCGCACCACCTGGGCCGAGGTCGACGTGATCGGCTTCTGCCTGCCGGCGAACGAGAAGCTCGGCCCCGGTGACCGCTTCATCGCCAAGGAGCTGGCCGGGATCCGCAAGACCCCGAAGATCGCGATCGTCACCAAGACCGACCTGGTCGACTCCAAGGCCCTGGCCGAGCAGCTGATCGCCATCGACCAGCTGGGCAAGGAGCTGGGCTTCGAGTGGGCCGAGATCGTGCCGGTGTCGGCGGTCGGCGACCAGCAGGTGAGCCTGCTGGCCGACCTCCTCGTCCCGCTCCTCCCCGAGGGCCCGGCCCTCTACCCCGAGGGCGACCTCACGGACGAGCCCGAGCAGGTCATGATCGCGGAACTGATCCGCGAGGCGGCCCTGGAGGGCGTCCGCGACGAGCTGCCGCACTCCATCGCCGTCGTGGTCGAGGAGATGCTCCCCCGCCCGGACCGCCCCGCCGACAAGCCCCTGCTGGACATCCACGCCAACCTCTACATCGAGCGCCCCAGCCAGAAGGGCATCGTCATCGGCCCCAAGGGCACGCGCCTGAAGGAGGTCGGCATCAAGTCCCGCAAGCAGATCGAGGCCCTGCTCGGCACGCCGGTCTTCCTGGACCTGCATGTGAAGGTGGCCAAGGACTGGCAGCGGGATCCGAAGCAGTTGCGGCGGCTGGGGTTCTAGGGCCGACCGGGTCCGGCCCGGGAGCCTGTGCCTCCTACGCCGTCGCCCCGAAGGACTCGACGAAGTCCCGTACCACCGCCGCGGAGAAGGCGTCGGTCGCGGGGTCCTCCGGTGTGAGCAGACTGACGGTGTAGTACTCGGCCATCAGCAGGCCCGTTCCTTCGACCGCCGGCTCGATGTCGGGGTCGTCCGCCCTGATGCCGGAGATCGCCGTGGCATGCAGCGGCCCGGTGCGACGCCGGTAGAAGACGGCGTACGGCCCCTGTCCCGAGTCGTCCAGCGCGTAGCCGTTCTCCTCCCAGAAGTCCTCCATCTCCGGCCCGGCGGAGAAGGTGACGATCCCGGAGTAGTCGTCGTCCGGTTCGGGCAGCCGCCAGTCCGCTTCCCCGGCCGGCGGCTCCCCGGACAGCAGGAGCCGTGACCACCGCTGCCGCGCGCGGGCCACGAAACGGCGCATGGCGTCGGGGAAGGCCGAGTCCACGGTGAAGTCGTTCGCATAGCCGGTGAGATCCATGGGTGTTCCTCGCAGGGTGCCGGGTCCGGATGATGCGCGTCGCTCAGGCCGTCCAGCCCGAGGTCGGGCCGTGGTACCGGATCGCGTCGCGGGGGATGGTGACGTCACTGTTGGAGAACCAGATGTGATCCCGGCCGCCCCGCAGCCGCCCCGAGAACAGCTTCTTCTCGGCCTCGAATTCGATCATGTACTCGCTCTTCTCCTTCGTGAGACCTAGGTAGGACTTGAAACCGCCGGGCTTCTTGGCCACCTCCGCCGGGCTCATCGGCGTGACGTATACCGCGGCCGCGTTTCTGCCCTGGGTCGTGGCCGGCACCTTCAGGGTGATGCCGTTCTTGCCGCCACCGCCCATGATCTTGTTGTAGCCGCTCTTGGTCGTATAGTGCCGGATGACGGTCTTGCACGAGGGGGCCAGCCCCAGCGGATCGACCCAGACCAGCGGGTTGACGACGTAGTTGTGGTGGTGCGGGGCCGGGTCCAGCCCCAGCGGGTCGGGGCTGTGGTACCGGGCCGTAGCGGGGTCGTAGTAACGGTGGTGGTTGTAGTGCAGCCCAGTCTCGGCGTCGAAGTACTGGCCCGGAAAGCGCAGCGGGCAGTCGGCCGGACCGGACGGCGAGTCACCCGTCGGCAGGCCCCACAGGGTGCTCCGGGAGCGCCAGACCGCCCGCCCGTCCTCGTCGACGAGTTCCGTGGGGGTACCGACGACATCGGTGACGATGGAGTAGAACCGTTCGTCGACCCACGCGTCGTCGTCCGGGCCGCCCCCCGAGCGGGTGCGCTGTGCGAGCGGGCGGTCACCGCCCGGCTCCCAGTCCCACGTGGTCACTTCCGGGAAACCCGGGACGGCCGAACGGCTCTGCTCGGCCAACCGGGTGCCGTCCCACACGAAGTCGGTGCGCTCCACCACGGTCGTACCGTCGGTGGCGAGGAGTTCCTTGGCGATCCGCCTGCCCAGCGGGTCGTAGCGGTAACGCCACAGGCTCCCGTCGGGAGTGCGTACGGTGCGCAGCCGGTCCTCGGGATCCCAGGTGAAGGTCCAGACGCGATGTCCGCCGGACAGCAGGGCACGGGTATGTCGCACCACCCGGCCCTGGGCGTCGTGCTCGTACCGGGAACGTCCGGCGGTCTGCACGAGGGTGCCCCGGTAGGTGATGTCACCCTGGACTTCGGGCACGCGACCGTCGGCCGGCCCGGACAACTCGGACCGGACGAGGTTGCCCAGGCTGTCGTAGGCGTACCTCTCCCGGCGGTCGCCGGCGGTGACCGCGGTGACCCGGCCGTTCGAGTCGAGTGCGTACGCCGTGGGGCCCACCGTGGAGTCGGTGACGACGCTGGGCAGGCCGTCGGCACGGTAGGCGTACGACCGGGCGATCCCGTCCGGCTCCGCTTCCCGGGCGCGCACGGCCTGGGACACCAGGCGATGGCCGGTGGAACTCCACCCCTGCCGCAGCGACGCGCCGGCCGGCAGGGACCGCAGCACCTCGTGGCCGGCGGCGTCGTGAGCGAAGCCCACCGTGTGTCCCGAGCCGCGCAACTCGACCGGCTGGTGACCGGCGTCGTAGCGCCACTCGCTGAGCGAGCCGCCCGGTGTCCGGCGCCGTACGCGTCGGCCGACCGCGTCGTAGGTGTTCGTCAGCGTCCCGCCGTTACAGGTCTCCGTCAGGACACGGCTGTTCGCGTCGTAAGTGAACGACAGGTCGGCGTCCGGGTTGACGGCCCGTAGGAGGGCGCCGCCCCGGTCGTACTCGAAGCGGGTGACACGGCCGTCGGAGTCCTGCTGCTCGATCACCCGGTCCAGCGGATCGTGACGGTAGCGCACGGACTGGCCGGCGCCGTTGAGGCGTTCGACGATCCTGCCCGCCGCGTCCCGGAGGTAGGTGACGGTCCGGCCGTTGAAGTCCGTCTCAGCGACGATGTCGCCCAGGGGGTCGTAGACGTAGGTCCAGGTCTGCCCCTGTGCGTTGCGTACGGCCACCGGGCGCAGTTCGGTGTCGTAGGTGAACTCGATTCTGCTGCCGTCGGCATCGGTTCGGGCGGCAGTCCGGTCGAAGGGGGCCGGCTCGAAGCGGGTGACGGCGGCCAGTACGTCGGTGTGGGTGAGGACGTTGCCCTCGGCGTCGTAGGTCCAAGTCTCGACGGATCCGTCCGGGAAGGTACGCCGTGCCGCGCGCCCCTCGACGGTCCACGCCACGGCGGTCGACCCGCCGTCCGGCTCGACGACTTCGCCGACCCGGCCGAACGCGTCGTAACGGAACCGCGTGACCGCCCCCACCGGTGAGGTCACCTCGGTCGGTAGCCCCGCGGCGTTGCTGGTCACCCGGCTCTCGCCGCCGAGCGCGTCGGTGACCGCGGCGATCGCGCCCTGTCCGTCGTAGCGGTATCCGGTGGTCGCGCCCGATGGATCGGTGACGGTCACCACGTTCCCGCGGTCGTCGTACACGTAGTGCCAGGTGGCACCGTCCTGCTCGACGGCCGAGACCAGGGCCCCGCCGTCCGTGTAGACGTACGAGGAGTCGCTTCCGTCCGGGTGGACCACGCGCGTGGTGTTCCCGGCCTCGTCATACGTGTAGCCGGTGGTGCGGCCGAGCGGGTCGGTGAGGGCGAGGAGGTTGTGGTACCGGTCCCAGGCCCGGGTCGTGGTGTGCCCGAGCGGGTCGGTCTCGGCGATCAGTTGGTAGGCCTCGTCGAACCGGTAGGTGGTGCTGTGGCCGAGGGAGTTCGTGGCGACCGAGGTGTGGCGTTCAGTGTCGTAGACGTAGGTGTAGTCGAGGATGCCGTCGGCTCCGGCGGTGGCCGTGCACCGGTTCTCGTCGTCGTACGTGTAGCGGTACCGGACCCCGTTCCGGTCCTCCCAGCGGGTGATGCGGTGCCGCTCGTCGTAGTCGAACCTCAGGGGCAGGCCCGAGGAGTTGTAGATCGCCGTGAGGTTGCCCCTCGCGTCGTACGCGTAGCGCAGGAGCGTCGGCCGATCCGGGTCGCTGAGCAGGGTGAACCGGCTGATCCGGCCCCCTTCCGTGGTCACTCCCAGCCGGTAGCCCCCGCTGTGCGTGACCTCGGTGAGGGTGCCGTCCGGCTCATGGCTCAGGGTGACGGTGTTGCCGTTGGCGTCGGTGAGGGAGGCGAGTGGGAGATCGGTGGCCGAGCCGCCGGGCGGCGGGCGGAAATGGAGCACCACGCCGGTCTCGGGCTGACGTACGGCCAGGACTCCGGCTGCCTCGTCGTCCCACTCCAGCGGCCACCGCGGACCTTCGACCGGAAGCACCGGGACGTCCGGGCCCGGAAGCGGATAGGTGAGGGTCATTCCATCGGCGGTGAAGAACCGGACCCCGTACGGTTCGAGGAGCAGTCGCTGATCCACCGTGGACGCCCAGGCGGGGCCGAACCGGCGTCCGTCGCCAAGGCCGGTTCGGTGGTGGCGCTCGATCTCCAGCGGGAACACCCCGTCCAGCAGGACGTCCGTCTCGGAGAGGACCATCTGACCCGTGGCCATGTCGATCGGGTCGCCGCAGGTGAAGAGCTGCTTCATCTGACGTCCCAGCGCACGGGTGCTCTTGCCGAGCCCCTTCACCCCGAGGGCCATGGCTTTCATGCCGCCCTTGAGGTTCTTCAGCTCCTTCATTCCCTTGGCGAGCTTGCCGAGGCTGGTGATGCCCTTGCCGCCGGGTATGCAGTCCAGCGCCGCGAACGCGACATCCCATAGGGATGCCTGGCCCTTGGAGTATTTGTAGAGCGTGTCCGCGAGGACGACGAGCGCGGCGACCAGCACGATCGCGCCGAGGATGGGTCCGCCGATGATCAGCGCGATGATGCCGACGACCGCGACGACGACCTTGCAGACGGTGACGATGGTGTCCCAGTTGTCCTCGAACCAGTGACCGACGTCCTGCCACCAGTGCCGGTTCGGGATCCCCGCGTCGGAGGCCTCGTCGATCTTCCGCTTCGCCTCACCCGCCGCGTCGTCCCGCATCTTGCGGGCGTCCTCGGCCATCTTCTTCGCGGCATCGAGGGCGTTCTGGGCGGTGGTGACGTCCGACTGGGCCTGGGTGTGCGCGGACTTGGCGCTCTGCACGTCCCGGGTGGCGGCCCGCACCTTCGCCTCGTCCGGCTTGTCACCGTCCGACTTGCTGCCGGTGGGGTCGTCCTTGTACTTGTCGGCTTCCTTGCCGGCGCGGGTGACCCATGAATCGGCGGAGGAGAGGCGGGACTTGGCGGAGCTGAGGTCGCTCTGGGCTTCCTTCGCCTTGGCGAGCGCCTTGTCGGCCAGGGCCTGCGCGCGCTCCAGCTTCGGCCAGTAGTCGGCCAGCGCGTCGCCGCACATCTCGTACGACTTCTTCAGCTTCTTCAGGTTCTTCGGGACGTCCTTGAACTGCTCCTTGAACACCTCGGCCGACTTGCCGGCCCACTGGAGCAGGGTGTCCTCGCCGGCCATGCCCTTGACCAGACGCAGGGCGTCGGAGACGTCGTCGGCGAAGTCGTGCAGCTGTGTGGCGAGGGAGCGGACGCGTTGCGGGTCGCCCGGGGTCGGGTCCCGGTCGAGGTCGAGTGGATGCCAGTCCGCCGGTCGGTACCCCGCCATGTCCCCGCAACCCCCGTTGCCGTTCTTCACTCATTGCGCGTGCGTCCCGGCAAAGGTATCGGGTGGGTCAACTGCGGCTCGGTGTCATGTCCTGCAGCCCCACCACCCGTAGCAGTTGCAGGCGTTCGTGGGACTCCGTGCCCGGGCGGGCCGTGTGGATGACGAGGAGCTGGTGGTGGTCGGCGGAGAGAAGGACCTCGCAGTCCAGCTCCAGCAGGCCGACGGCCGGGTGGCGGAAGCGTTTTGTCGACGCCCGGCGTACCGAGACCTCGTGCTGCGCCCAGAGGCCGGCGAACTCCTCGCTGTGGGCGCGGAGTTCGGCCACCAGCGCACCCGGCTCCGGGTCCGTGGGACGGGCCGCCGCCACCGCGCGCAGGTTCGCCACGTGTTCGCGGGCCCGCACCGGCCGGTCCTCCGGCGGGAACAGGGTGTGGGACGTCGGGTCCAGGAAGAAGCGGCGGACCACGTTGCGGTCCCGGGACGGGCGGCCCGAGACATCGCCGTACAGGGCCTTGGCGAGGGCGTTCTGGGCGAGGACCTCGCCCAGGTCGGTGATCACGGTCGCGGGTGCGTCGTGCAGCCGGTCCAGGACCAGGAGGAGGCCGGGGCGGACGTGCGTGCTCGTCGCCTCCCGGCGCGGGGGTTCCTCGCCGCCCAGGTGGAACAGGTGATCGCGTTCGTCCTCCGTCAGGCGCAGCGCGCGGGCCATCGCCGTCAGCATCTGGCGGGACGGGCGCGGGCCCCGGGACTGTTCGAGACGCGTGTAGTAGTCCGCCGACATGCCCGCCAGCGACGCCACCTCCTCGCGGCGCAGGCCCGGGGTGCGGCGGCGGGCGCCGGGGGCCAGGCCCACGTCGGCGGGGTCCAGGCGGGTGCGGGCGTGGCGCAGGAAGTCGGCGAGTTCGGGGCGGTTCACCCCTCCAGGGTGGCCCGGGGCGGCCGGCTTATCCAGGGACTGCCGGTCCCCGGATCGGGAGGTCTCTCCCGGCCGTGCCGCAGGCGGCCGAGGGTGGTGGCACCAGAGCGAAGGAAACCAGGGAGAAGACCATGATCACTCTTGTCACCGGGGCGACCGGGCAGGTCGGGCGGCGGTTCGTGCCGCGACTGCTGGCACAGGCCCGGCCCGGGGAGCGGGTGCGCGTGCTCGTACGGGACGCGGCCCGCGGGGAGCCGTTCGCCGGTCTCGGCGCCGAGACCGTCGTCGGCGACCTGCGGGACGAGGAGGCGCTCGGCAAGGCCGTCGCCGGGGTGGACGCCGTGGTGAATGTCGCCGCCGCCTTCCGCGGGGTGCCGGACGCGGAGGCGCGGGCCGTCAACCGGGACGCGGCGGTGGCCCTCGGGCGGGCCGCGCTCGGCGCCGGCGTACGGCGGTTCGTGCAGGTCAGCACCGGGCTCGTGTACGGCACCGGACGCGGCCGCCCGCTGACCGAGGACGACGAGAGCCGGCCCGGCGGCGAGATGTGGGGCGCCTACCCCGAGTCCAAGGCGCTCGCCGAGCGGGAGCTGCTCGCGCTGGAGGGCGGCATGGACGTGCGGATCGGACGGCTGCCCTTCGTCTACGGCGAGGGCGACCCCCACCTCGCCGACTCCCTGCGCTGGGCGGCGCACTGGGCACCGACCCAGCGGCTGCACATGGGCCACCACGCCGATGTCGGGCAGGGGCTGCTGCGCCTCCTGTACGCCCCGGCGGTGAACGGCCCGGTCCACAACATCGCCGACGACGCCCCCGTCACGGCCGTGGACCTGCACCAGCTCAACGGCGTCGAGATGCCCGAGAGCCTGCACACGAAGGCCGACCCCGACCCCTGGTTCGGGATCATGTCCACCCAGAAGATCCGCCGGGATCTCGGTTTCCGGCCGATCTACCCCAGCGTCTGGACGGCCCGGGACGCCGGGGCCCTCTAGCCGGCTGCTCCGGATCGACTCCTCCGGATCGACTCCGCCGATCGACTCCGCTAATCGACGCCCCTGATCCGCCCCACCAGCCCCGCCCCCGCCAGCCCGATCACGGCCGCCGCCAGGTAGAGCACCCGGTAGCCGCCCAGGTACGTCACGACCGGTGCGGCGAGGGCGGGCGCCGCGACCTGGGGCAGGGCGTTGGCCACGTTGATGACGCCGAGGTCCTTGCCGCGGTCCAGGGCCTTCGGCAGGACGTCCGTCATCAGGGCGAAGTCGACCGAGGTGAACACGCCGAAGCCGATGCCCAGGAAGGCCGCCGCGACGATCGCCCCCGGCCAGGTCTGCCACGCGGCCAGCAGTGCCGTCGCCGCCGCCATCAGCATCCCCGACCAGACCACGAACGGCTTGCGCCGGCCCACCCGGTCCGACCAGACCCCGCCGACCACCACCGTCGCCATCAGCGTCAGCCCGTTCACCGCCGTCAGGATCAGCACGCCCTGGTCGGGGTCGTGGTAGTGCAGGCGGTCCCGCAGGTAGTACAGGAGGTACAGCAGCACCAGCGCGTTGCTCAGGTTGATCAGGAACCGGGTCAGCCAGGCCCAGCCCAGGTCCGGGTAGCGGCGCGGGCTCAGCCAGAAGCCCGCCAGGAAGCCCCGCCGGGACCAGGGCGGCCGGTCCTCCGGGGCCAGCCGCAGATCCGGGTGGCGGAGCACGTACGGCAGCACGCCCACCGCCGTGAACACCGCGCACGCCACATAGCCCGCCCCGACACCCCCGGCGGCCGTCGCCAGCCCCGTGCCGCCGACCACCCCGAGGACCTGCGCGGCCCCCAGCCAGCCGCCCACCGAACCCCGCTGGCTCCTCGGCACCCGGTCCGGCACCGCCGCCGTCACCGCCGCGAAGGCCGCGTTCAGCGTCAGCTGGACCAGACACCAGCCCAGCATCATCGTCCACATGCCGCCGGCGCCCGCGAGGAGCAGCAGCGACAGCGCCCCGCCCGCCGTGCCGGCGACGATCCACGGCGTACGGCGGCCCCAGCGGGACGTCGTACGGTCCGACAGCGCGCCGAACAGCGGGTTCGCCGCCAGCGACACCACCGCGCCGACGCCCGTCACCCACGCCAGCATCGTCTCCTTCGACATCCCGGAGCCGGGCGCGAAGTCCTTGGCCTGGGAGGCGAGGAGGATCTGGAGGGGGCCGTACCAGCCCACCCAGATCGCCCCGTTGGCGAGGGAGAGCGCCGACGTCCAGCCCCGGCCGACCTTCTCGGCCGGTTCCGCCAGCGCGGCCGGCGCCCGCGTCGTCGTCATCCCTGTGCCTGGAATCTCTGCGCCGGGAGTCGCTGCGCCCGGATCAGGTCCCGGAACCAGCCGTACGACGACTTCGGCGTCCGCGCCTGGGTGTCGTAGTCCACGTGGACCAGACCGAAGCGGCGCGCGTACCCCTCCGCCCACTCGAAGTTGTCGAGCAGCGACCAGACGAAGTAGCCGCGCACGTCCACCCCGGCCTCCACCGCCCGGTGCAGCGCCCGGATGTGGCCGTCCAGGTAGGCGATGCGGTCCTGGTCGTCGACGCCCTCGTAGGAGCAGCCGTTCTCGGTGATGACGATCGGCGGGAGCTTGTCGCCGTAGCGGTCCCGGAAGCCGGTGAGGAGTTCCGTCAGGCCCTCCGGGACCACCGGCCAGCCGAAGTCCGTCACCGTGACGCCCTCGATGTCCTGGACGGAGAAGGGGAGGTCGGCGGGGAGGGTCAGCCCGCCGAACTCGATCTCGGCGCCCTGCGGGGCGCCCACCTTCGTCGGGGCGTAGTAGTTGACGCCGTACCAGTCGAGCGGCTCGGCGATCACCTTCAGGTCCGCGGCGACGTCGCCCGGCATCAGGTCGCCCATGCCCTCCGGGTACTCGCCCAGCAGCACCGGCTCCGCGAACAGCCGGTTGAGGAGGAGGTCGTAGAAGCCGGCCGCCTCCAGGTCCGGCTGCTCCTGGGAGGCCGGCCAGGTGGGGCCGTGGGAGTTGGCGATGCCGATGTCGGCGGCGCCGGCCGCGCGCAGTGCCCGCACCGCCAGGCCGTGGGCGAGGAGCTGGTGGTGGGCGACCGGCAGCGCGTCGAACATCAGCTGCTCGCCGGGGGCGTGGGCGCCCAGCGCGTGGCCGAACAGGGTGTGTTCGGCGGGCTCGTTGAGGGTGATCCACTTCTGCACGCGGTCGCCGAGCCGGTCCGCGACGGTGGAGACGTGGTCGGCGAACCGTGCGGCGGTGTCCCGCTCCAGCCAGCCGCCCTTCTCCTGCAGGGCCGTCGGCAGGTCCCAGTGGAAGAGGGTCGGGACCGGCCGTACGCCCGCCGCGCACAGCTCGTCCACCAGCCGGTCGTAGAAGTCCAGGCCGCCCGCCGAGCGCACCCTCGGCCAGGAGACCGAGAAGCGGTACGCGTCCACGCCGAGGCCGGCCAGCAGGGCCACGTCCTCGCGGTGGCGGTGGTAGTGGTCGCAGGCCACCGCGGCCGTCGAGCCGTCCTTGATACGGCCCGGCTCGGCCGAGAACACGTCCCACACGGAGGGCTCGCGCTCGTCGGCCGCGCCCTCGATCTGGTGGGCCGAGGTCGACACACCCCAGAGGAAGCCGTCGGGGAAACCCGGAAGACCGGGGACACCGGGTATCGGATGGACCGCGTCAGTCGCCATGGGCGGGATCATCCTTACCACCAGTAACAGAAGTCAACGTCCGGACGTGAACTACCCGTTACCGGTGCCGCTTAGGCGCCCTCCTCCAACACCCTTGAGATCAGCTCGCGTTGCTCGGAGGTCAGATGCGGATCGGCCGCGTACACCGTCCGCCCGTCCACCGTGATCTGGTACGCGAACCCGTCCGGCACCCCGGGCGGCGGCGTGCCCCGGCCGGCCGCGAGCGCGTGCTCGGCCAGGACCTGCCACTCATGGGCGTCGGGCCGCCCCGAGGTGTCCACCTCGGCCCGCCGCTCGATGCCCGCGAACCCGCCCGTACGCCTCACCTGAATACGCATGGGTCCCTGTGTAGTACGGGATCAGCCGGTCTGCACACCCACCTGCGCCCACGCCTTGAGGACCGCCTCGGTCTCCTCGCCCTCCTTGAAGCGGGCCTTGGCCGCCGCCACGGTGAGCTTCGCGAAGTCCGTGAAACGGGCGTCCGACTGCAGTTCGCCGCCGGTCAGCACGTCGTACCAGATCAGCCCGGCCCGCTCCCAGGCGTTGCCGCCGAGCGCACTGGCGAGGAGGTAGAAGGCGTGGTTGGGGATGCCGGAGTTGATGTGCACCCCGCCGTTGTCCCGGTTGGTCTTCACGTACTCCGCCATGGTCCCGGGCTGCGGGTCCTTGCCGAGGCGGGGGTCGTCGTACGCCGTGCCCGGGGCCTTCATCGAGCGCAGGGCCACGCCGTGCACGCCCGGGGCGAGCAGGCCCTCGCCGATCAGCCAGTCCGCCTGGTCGGCACTGTGGCCGAGGGAGTGCTGCTTGATGAGCGAGCCGAAGACGTCCGAGACCGACTCGTTGAGGGCGCCGGACTGGCCGTAGTACTCCAGGTTGGCGGTGTACTGGGTGACGCCGTGCGTGAGCTCGTGGCCGATGACGTCGACGGAGCTGGTGAAGTCGGTGAAGATCTGCCCGTCGCCGTCGCCGAACACCATCTGCTCGCCGTTCCAGAAGGCGTTGTCGTAGTCGACGTCGTAGTGCACGGTCGCGTCGAGGGGCAGCCCCTCGCCGTCGATGGAGTCCCGCTCGAACGCCGTCAGGTACAGGTCGAAGGTGGCGCCGAGGCCGGCGTAGGCACGGTTGACGCTGGCGTCCTGGCCGGGCTCGGAGCCCTCGTCGCGGACCTTGGTGCCGGGCAGGTCGGTGCCGTGCCCGGCGTCGTAGATCGTGCGGTGCGGGGTGCCGGTGGCGGCCGTCACCGCCGGGGCGACGGCGCCGCGGACCGTGGTGATCCGGCGGCGGGTGCGCTGCACGGCGTCCTGCTGGAGGGTGCGCAGTGCGGAGTCGGCGAGCTCCCGCTCCTCCTGGGTGGCGAGGTGGTCGAGGATGTGCGGCGGCACGATGGTGCAGAAGACGGGCCTGTGGCCCCCGTTGGTCGTCATGGACCGCACCCTCGCACTGAGTCATGTGGCTGTCACTACCCGCAACCATGATTGGTGAAATACGGTGACAATTGACCACCCTCCGTGAGCGGGAGTGGTATGGCGCACCTTTTGTCCCGTTCCTCCCGGCGGTCCCGCATACTGATACGGCGCCCCGCGTCCGGAGGGGCTCGGCTAGCATGCGGAGCATCATGCGTTTCGGGCTGCTTCTTCTTAGCTGCCGCGGCGAGGGCCTGTAGTCCAGGTCGACTCCCTCCCCGCGGAGCTTCGCGTTGCGTCGTCGGCCGTCCTTCCGGACCTCCTGAGGAGCCCCGCAATCATGGCGAACCGCCAGCAGCCCACCACCATGCCGGTGCACAAGTACGGCCGCTACGAGCAGGTCGACATCCCGGACCGCACCTGGCCCCAGCAGCGCATCACCACCGCCCCCCGCTGGCTCTCCACCGACCTGCGCGACGGCAACCAGGCCCTGATCGACCCGATGTCGCCCGAGCGCAAGCGCCGGATGTTCGACCAGCTGGTGAAGATGGGCTACAAGGAGATCGAGGTCGGCTTCCCCGCCTCCGGCCAGACCGACTTCGACTTCGTGCGCTCGATCATCGAGGAAGAGGGCGCGATCCCGGACGACGTCACGATCTCCGTGCTGACCCAGGCCCGCGAGGACCTGATCGAGCGGACCGTGGAGTCGCTGAAGGGCGCCAGGCGGGCCACCGTCCACCTGTACAACGCGACCGCCCCCGTCTTCCGGCGCGTGGTGTTCCGCGGCTCCAAGGACGACATCAGGCAGATCGCCGTCGACGGCACCCGCCTGGTGATGGAGTACGCCGAGAAGCTGCTGGGCCCGGAGACCGAGTTCGGCTACCAGTACAGCCCCGAGATCTTCACCGACACCGAGCTGGACTTCGCGCTGGAGGTCTGCGAGGCGGTGATGGACGTCTACCAGCCGGGTCCGGGCCGCGAGATCATCCTCAACCTGCCCGCCACCGTGGAGCGTTCGACGCCGTCCACGCACGCGGACCGCTTCGAGTGGATGCACCGCAACCTCTCCCGCCGCGAGCACGTCGTGCTGTCCATCCACCCGCACAACGACCGCGGTACGGCCGTCGCCGCCGCCGAGCTGGCGCTGATGGCCGGCGCCGACCGCGTCGAGGGCTGCCTGTTCGGGCAGGGCGAGCGCACCGGCAACGTCGACCTGGTCACCCTGGGCATGAACCTGTTCTCCCAGGGCGTCGACCCGCAGATCGACTTCTCCGACATCGACGAGATCCGTCGTACGTGGGAGTACTGCAACCAGATGGAGGTCCACCCGCGCCACCCGTACGTGGGCGACCTGGTCTACACGTCCTTCTCCGGCTCCCACCAGGACGCCATCAAGAAGGGCTTCGACGCCATGGAGGCCGACGCGGCCGCGAAGGGCGTCACCGTCGACGACATCGAGTGGGCCGTCCCGTACCTGCCGATCGACCCGAAGGACGTCGGCCGCTCCTACGAGGCGGTCATCCGGGTCAACTCGCAGTCCGGCAAGGGCGGTATCGCCTACGTCCTGAAGAACGACCACAAGCTGGACCTGCCGCGCCGGATGCAGATCGAGTTCTCCAAGCTGATCCAGGCCAAGACGGACGCCGAGGGCGGCGAGGTCACCGGCTCCGACATCTGGTCGGTCTTCCGGGACGAGTACCTGCCGAACCCGGAGAACCCCTGGGGCCGCATTCAGGTCCGCACCGGCCAGTCGACCACCGACACCGACGGCACCGACACCCTCACCGTCGAGGCCACCGTCGACGGCGAGGACACCGTCCTGACCGGCTCCGGCAACGGCCCGATCTCCGCGTTCTTCGACGCACTGCAGGGTCTGGGCATCGACGTACGGCTCCTGGACTACCAGGAGCACACGATGAGCGAGGGCGCCTCCGCGCAGGCCGCCTCGTACATCGAATGCGCGATCGACGACAAGGTTCTGTGGGGGATCGGCATCGACGCGAACACGACGCGTGCGTCGCTGAAGGCGGTCGTCTCCGCCGTCAACCGCGCGACGCGATAATCGCTCTGACCGGCGGTTTAAGGGCCCTGATCGTGCTGTACGGCGATCAGGGCCCCGTCGTTTACCGGCCATCCGGCCGTGGAGGTCACGGAAAGGTCTCGTACGGGGTACTGACTCCACCTCACCGATGTGGCTAACATCACGCCAGCGGTGGCGATGTTGCCACGGCGTTAAGGAGGTGCGACGTGCTGCCAGTACGGGGACGAGACGGCCGAACCGCCAGGCCTGCCCGCATTCTGGGCACCCGCACCGCATGGACACCCGTCGGCGACGGCGAGTTCTTCTGCCCCGGCTGCGGAGGCGACCGCAACTACCAGCGGCTCACCGGCCGCCGCCGCTTCACCCTGCTCGGCGTACCCGTGCTGCCGCGCGGCACCACCGGGCCGGTCGTGGAGTGCGCCGCCTGCCGTCACCACTACGGCACCGATGTCCTCGACCACCCCACCACCTCCCGCTTCTCGGCGATGCTCCGCGACGCCGTGCACACCGTCGCCCTCGCCCTCCTCGCCGCGGGCGGCGCCTGCGCCCGCACGTCTCTCGGGGCGGCCGCGGCCACGGTCCGCGCGGCCGGCTTCGAGGACGTCACGGAGGAGCAGCTGAGCGCGCTCGTCGACGCGCTCGCCGCCGACACCGGCCGGGTCTTCGAGCAGCCGGGCGGGGCGAGCCTCGCGATAGAACTGCACGAGGCCCTCGACCCGCTGGCCCCGCACCTCGCCCCCGCCGGCCGCGAGTCCCTGCTCCTCCAGGCCGCCCGGATCGCACTCGCCGACGGCCCCTACACCAACGCCGAACGCGAGGTCCTCGGCACGGTCGGCGCGGCCCTGACCATCTGCGCCGACGATGTGACCCGCCTGCTGGCAGCGGCCCGCACCCCCTCCTGAGCCGCGGCGGACACGGCCCGTACGGCCTCCTGAGCCGCGGCGGAACACGGCTCGGACGCCCGCCCGAGCCGCCGGTGGAGCACGGCCCGTACGTCCCCCCTCGGTTCGCGGCCCGGCCGCCCGGCCCGGGAGCTGACGGTGTACCAAACCGCGTGACCCGTTCGGCCGTTGCGGGGGTGCGGTGAAGGCGGCGGGGAGGAACATGGAAGGGTGAGCCATGTGTCTCCTGTGACCCGTGTGAGCCGGATCTCCCTCGCCGCCGCCCTGCTGCTCGGGGCGTTCGCCGTCGAACCCAGGGCCTGGGCGGCCACCTGCGAGTCCTCGGTGCCGTACGTGTCCGGCGAGGGCGGCTACACCCAGTACCGCATCCCGGCCGTCGTCCGCACCGGGCACGGCACCCTGCTCGCCTTCGCCGAGGGCCGGCAGACCACCGCCGGCGACAGCGGTGACATCGACGTCGTGCTGAGACGTTCCTCCGACGGCGGCTGCACCTGGGGCCCGCTCCAGGTGGTGGCCGACGGCAAGGGGAACACCCGCGGCAACCCGGCACCCGTCGTCGACCCGCGCACCGGCGACATCGTCCTGGTGACCTCCTACAACGACGGCTCGGTGAGCGAGGACCAGATCATGCGCGGGCAGGTCACCAAGGAGCAGAGCCGCCGGGTGTTCGTGCAGCGCAGCCGGAGCGACGGCCGGTCCTTCACCGCCCCGCGGGAGATCACGGCGCAGGTGAAACCTTCAGGCTGGCGCTGGTACGCCACCGGCCCCGGCCATGCCGTCGCCGTCACCGAGGGACCGCACCGCGGCCGCCTGGTCGTCGCCGCCGACCACTCCGGCCCACCGCGCCCCGGCTCCTCCGACACCGGCCGGGAGGCCCGGTACTACGGCGGTCACGCGATCTACAGCGACGACGGCGGCCGCCGCTGGCACCTCGGCTTCGTCGACGACTCCTACACCGGCCGCGACAACGCCAACGAGACGACCGCCGCCCAACTCCCCGACGGCCGCCTCTACTTCAACGCCCGTGACCAGAACGGCACCAGCCCCGGCAACCGCCTCAACGCCTGGTCGAGCGACGGCGCGGAGACCCTGGACGCGCAGTACACCGTCCAGCCGACCCTGCGCCGCGTCCCGGTGGTCGAGGGCTCGGTCCTCCAACTCCAGGGCCTGGGAGCTCCGTTGCTCTTCTCGGCCCCCTCGATCCCGACGGCCCGCCAGGCCATGGCCCTGTGGACCAGCACGGACGAGGGCATCAGCTTCGACAAGCTCCTCACCCTGTCCGGCCGCAAGGCGGCCTACTCGGACCTGGTCCAGGTGGACAAGAGCACGGTGGGGGTGCTCTACGAGACGGGGACGCGGACGGCGTACGACACGATCGAGTTCCGGCGGGTCCCGGCACCCCGGGAGTGAGCCGTGCCGTGCACCGGTCGTTGCCATGAACCGGGCAACCGAATCGGCCCGGCCGGTGGTCTGGAGGGCGAGGGGGTGGCTGATGCAGGCCGAACTCGAGGCCCAGTTCCAGGAATTCGTCAGAGCGCGGTGGTCCCATCTCGTACGGACCGCCTATCTGCTCACCGGCGACCCGCACCACGCGGAGGATCTCACGCAGACCGCGCTGGCGAAGGCGTACCGGTCGTGGCGCCGGGTCTCCGGGACCGACCGCCCGGAGGCGTACGTCCGCCGCATGCTGGTCAGCTGCAACAGCGACCGGTTCCGCAAACGGCGGGTCACCGAGTCGCTGACCGCCGCTCCGCCCGAGCGCGCGGAGCACGACGACGCGGTCTCCCGGGCCGACGAGCGCGGCACGCTGCTCGCCGCCCTGACGGAACTGCCGCCCAGGCAGCGCGCGGTGGTGGTGCTGCGGTACTGGGAGGACCTGTCCGAGGCGGAGGTCGCCGACGTGCTCGGCTGCTCCCCGGGCACCGTCAAGAGCCAGGCGTCCAAGGGCCTGGCGAAGTTGCGTACGTTCCCGGGGCTCGCGCACACCATGAGCCACGCGGGATCCGGACAGGGAGGCACCAGGTGAGCGGCGAGAAGCAGGGCGCGGAAGCCGAGCCGGACTTCGAGGACCGGGTCCGGGCGCTGCTGGCGGGGGACGCGTCGGCGCTCAGGCCGTCACCGGTGCCGTACCCGGAGATCCGGCGGCGGGGCGTGCTGGAGCGCCGCCGCCGGCGTCTCGGGGTGACCGGGGTGGCGCTGGCGACCCTGGCGGTGGTGCCGGTCGGCGCGTACGCGATCGGCGGCGGTGGGGGCGGTGCGGTGAGCCCGGCGGGGCCCGAGCCGTCCGTGCGGATCAGCGCGCGCCCGACGCCGTCCGCGCCGCCCACGCCGTCCGTGCCGGGCCCCGCGCGGCCCGCCACCGCGGGGCAGCTCCTCGACGGTGTCACCTACGAGAACGCCGCCGCCGGGCTCGGCAAGTGCATCGCCTACAACACGGCGAACCAGGTCGCCGGGGATCCCGGCCACACCGACCTCGGCACGGCCGCCGACTACCGGATCATCCTCGCGATGAAGAGCACCGGCGACTCCAACGCACCCGGCGACGGCATCTCCGTGGTCGCCGTGCGCGAGAAGCCGACGCCGGCCCGGCTGATCTGCACGGTGAAGGGCGGCGAGGCGCAGGGGCTGAACACCAGCGTCGGCGACCCCTTCGGCGACTCCCTGGTGGCCGTGAGCCCGGACATCAACGCCGGGAAGCTGTACCAGCAGTCGTACCTCGACAAGGGGCACTGGAAGCTGCCGTTCCGGTGGGGTGTCATCGGCGGCTACCGCAGCTCGGTCAGCAAGGTGACCGTCTCCTACGGCGGCAGCACGCGCAAGGCCGTGCTGGACCACGGCTGGTTCGTCGCCACCGGCACCCTGCACCGGCAGGTCACCGAGGCGCCCCGCCTCAGGGGCTACGACGGGACCGGAAAGCTCGTCTACGACTCGGACCAGGACGGGTCCTACGAGAAGACGCTGCCCTAGCCTCCCTGCCTGCCCCGGGCCGCCCGACGGTCCTCGGGGGCCGTCTCACCCCGCCGCCTCCCGCAGCGCCGTGTCCAGCAGGGCCTGTGCCGCCCAGCGCATGACCTCCTTCGCCTCCGCCGGCTCCAGGTCGCAGACGTCGCGGGTGGAGACCAGGGCCTCCACGCCGTACACCAGGGTGAGCGCCATGGTCAGCCGGCGCAGGGCGGCGGGCGGGAGGGTCGCGGCGAGGGGGTCCAGCGCGGTGCGCGAGAGGTCGAGCCGGGTCCGGTTCCGGACCGGGAAGCCCTCTTCCTGCCCGGCGCCCTGCCCGGCGCCCTGCCCGGCGCCCTGCCCGGCCTCCCGGCCGTCGTTCTGCTCGAAGTACCGCTCCAGGCTCGCGCCGAGCATCGCCCGCCAGGCCGGCTCGTTCGTCAGCTGCATGTCGGCGACGCGGGAGATCACCGCGTCGACGCGCTCGGCGGGGTCGGCCGGCAGGTTCGCGGTGACGTCCGGGCTGCGCAGCAGGGTGTGGGTCTCCCGGAGCAGTTCCTGGGGGCTGGAGAAGTAGCGGTAGGCGGTGGCCGTCGAGACCCGGGCGGCCTCGGCCACCTCGGCGATGGTCACCGTGCGCCCCTCGCGGAGCAGTTCCGCGGCCGCGTCGACGAGGGCCCGGCGGGTGCGCAGCTTCTGGTTGCGCCGGCCGTCCTGCGCGCCCCCTGTGCTCCCTTCACTCCCTTCCACGGCGGGCCTCCTCTTGTCGTGAGAAATTGTTCTCATTACGGTAACAGTGTCTCACTACGGGGGTCGCGGGCTCTGCCGAAGGGCGCGCGGCGTGACGAGAGAGGGGGCTCCCGACCATGGGCTCCATGACAACCGCCGAGATGGAAGAGCTGATCCAGGCGCATCTGAGCGCCGAGGAGCGCGGTGACCCGGAGGGGTCGGTCGCCGTGTACACCGACGACATCGAGCACGACGTCGTGGGCGACCCGAACGGCCCGAAGCACGGCATCCCGGCGGCGCTCGACTTCTACCGGCAGCTGTGCAAGGACTTCCGCACCGAGAGCGAGGAGCGCACCCACACCTACTACTCCGACGACGCCGTCACCATGGAGAACGTGATGACAGGCACCGTCCCGGGCTCCTTCCTGGGGATTCCGGGAGGCGGCCGCCGGATCACCTTCCGGATCCTGCACGTCTTCGAGTTCCGCGACGGCAGGATCTCCCGGGAGAACGTGTGGCTGGACGGCGCCGCGGTGGCCGCCCAGCTGACCGCTCCCGCCTAGCCCCTCCGGCGCTGGTCACCTCCCCGGTGGCCGGCGCCGGCCGCTGCCTTTCTGCCGTCCTCTCGCGCCGCCATTGGTCCGACCTCTGACGGTTTACGCCATTCGTGTGTGCTGCCTTGACCGCCCCCAAACGCCCTCTTATGGTCGCGCTTACACAGGACGTCCGACGTCTCCTTTCCCCCACGCTGGAGGCACCGTGCGCGACGAGGCGACCCACGGCCGCAGGACGTTCCTGAAACACGCCGGGGCCCTGAGCGCGGCCGCCTCGCTGACGACACTGACGGCCTGCGGACCCAAGTCCACGATCGACCTCGGCGGCAGCGGCTCCGACCGCGGCCTGACGGCCGTGATCGGCTACGGCAACGACGGCAGCTGGGACCCGACCCAGACCGCGTCCGCGTTCGCGATGGCCGCCAACAACCACATCTACGAGGGCCTCGCCGACACGGATCCGATCACCCGCGCCCCCTATCCGGCGCTGGCGACCCGGCTGCCCGCCGACCCGGACGCCACCACCTGGCGGTTCACCCTGCGCCCGGACGCCACCTTCCACGACGGCAGGCCGGTCACCGCCGACGACGTGGTCTTCGTCTTCGACCGGATCCTGGACCCGGGCACCCAGACCCTCGCCAAGGGCTTCTTCGCGAGCTGGCTGAAGGAGGCCCGCAGGATCGACACCCGGACCGTCGACCTGGTCCTCAGGTTCCCCTTCCCGGACGGGATCGCCCGCCTCACCCTCGCCAAGATCATGCCGGCGCACGTGTTCTCCCGGCCCGGCGCCTGGGACGACGCGATCAAGGGACTCGCGGTGGGCACGGGACCGTACCGGCAGACCGGGCACCACCCGAAGTCGAACACCACCTTCGCCGCGTACGACGGCTACAACGGCCCCCGCAGGCCCGCCTTCCGGCGGATGAACTGGCTGACGATCGTCGACGCGGCCTCACGCGTGGCCAGGATCTCCGGCGTCGACGCGGGCGCGCAGATCTCCGACAACATCCCCTACGCCAACATCACCCGCCTGGAACAGGGCGGACTGTCGGTCGGCGGCGGCGCCGGGATGAACAACCTGTTCCTGATGTTCAACACGCGGCACAAGCCCTTCGATGACGTCCGGGTCCGCCAGGCCCTGCACCATGCCATCGACAAGGACAAGATCATCGAGGTCGCCCTCAAGGGCCACGGAAAACCGGCGAGTTCGTTCCTGAACGAGACCAACCCCGGCTACCGCAGGGCGAAGACGGTCTACGACTACGACCCCGACCGGGCGAAGGCGCTCCTCAAGGCCGCCGGGGTCAGCGGACTCCACGTGAACATCCTCGCCGTCAACGTGAGCTGGATCGTCGACTGCCTGCCCACCATCAAGTCGTCCTGGGACGCGATCGGCGTCGCCACGACCCTGTCCCCGCAGGAGACCACGGCCGTGTTCACCAAGATGGACCAGAAACAGGACTACCAGGTCGTCGCCGCCGTCTCGAACCCCAACCAGTTCGGCCTCGACGCCGACCTGATCATGCACTACAACTACGGCCCCGAGAACCTCTGGATGGGCTACGCCCGATGGGCCGACGACGCCGTCGCGAAACGGCTCTTCAAGGACATGGACGCGGCCACCCGCGAATCGGACCCGGACAAGAAGAAGACGATGATCCAGGACTACATCGACGTCGTCGCCGAACAGGCCGTCCTCTACCCGGTCGTCCACAACGAGCTGATCACCGCCTGGGACCCGCGCAGGCTCACCGGCATAAGGGCCCAGCCCTACCCCGGCATCAACGTCCTGACGGCCCAGTGGGCCTGACGGCATGAACGCCGTCCTGCGCATCCTGCTGCGCCGCATCGCCCTGCTGGTGCCGCTGCTGCTCGGCATCGCCCTGTTCGTGTTCCTGGTGATGCGCTTCTCCGACGTCGACCCGGCGTCCGCGTTCTTCCAGGGCGCCAACCCCACCCCGCGGCAACTCCACGACTTCCGGGAGCGCAACGGCCTCCTCGACCCGCTCCCGGTCCGCTACGTCCATTTCATCGGCGACCTGTTCCACGGCGACCTCGGCACCAGCGCCCTCACCCGCACCCCGGTCCTCGACCAGGTCGCCACCGCCCTGCCGCTCACCCTCCAGCTGACCTTCCTCGGCCTCGGCATCGCGGTCGTCCTGGCGCTGGCCGGCGGTGTCACGGCGGCCATCCACCGGGACCGCTGGCCGGACCAGGTCATCCGGGTGCTCTCGCTCGTCGGTGTCGCCGCCCCCGCCTTCTGGCTGGCGCTGCTGATGATCCAGTACCTGGCGGTCGACCGGGGCTGGTTCCCGTCCGGCGGCTACATCAACCCGGAGGACTCCGTCACCGGCTGGCTGAAGACCATGGCCCTGCCCGCCCTCGCGCTCTCCCTCCCGGTCGCCGCCCAGCTCACCCGGATCGTCCGCACCTCGGTGGTCGAGGAACTCGACCGGGACTACGTCCGCACGGCGATCGGCAGCGGCCTGCCGCCCCATGTCGTGGTCGGCCGCAACGTCCTGCGCAACGCGCTCGTCAACCCGCTGACCGTGCTCGGCCTGCGGGTCGGCTACCTCCTCGGCGGCGCCGTCGTCATCGAGACGATCTTCGCCCTGCCCGGCATGGGCAAGCTGATGATCGACGCCGTGCAGAACGGCGACCCGGCCGTCGTCCAGGGCGTGGTCCTCACCACCGCGACCGGCTTCGTCGTCGTCAACCTCGTCATCGACGTCCTCTATCTGCTGGTCAACCCCCGTCTGAGGGAGGCGACATGACGACGTTCACCCGCGCGGCCCTCACCACCGCCCTCGCCCGTCCCGGCGTACGGCTGCGCAGGCTGTCCCCGCTGTCCAGGGCGGCCCTCGTCTTCCTGGCCGTGGTGGTCCTGGTCGCGGTGTTCGCGCCCCTGCTGGCCCCCGACGACCCCCTGGCCCAGCAGGCCCCCGCCGACGGCACCGGGCACCCCTCCGCCGGCCACTGGATGGGCCAGGACAGCCTCGGCCGGGACATCCTCAGCCGGCTGATGTACGGCGCCCGCTGGTCCCTCGCCATCGGCCTCGGCGCGACCGGCCTGGCCCTGGTCGCCGGCGCGCTGCTCGGCGCGCTCGCGGCCACCTCCCGCAAGGGCGTCGACGAGACGCTGATGCGCTGCCTGGACGTGGTGATGGCGTTCCCGGGCATCGCGCTGGCGGCCGTCCTGGTCGCCGTCTTCGGCGGCGGCATCACGGTCTTGATCTGCGCGATCGCCTTCCTCTTCACCCCACCGGTGGCCCGCGTGGTCCGGGCGAACGTCCTCGACCAGTACGGCGAGGACTACGTCACCGCGGAACGCGTGATCGGCGCCCGCACCCCGCACATCGTGCTCCGCCACGTGGCCGTGAACTGCGCCGCCCCCGTCCTGGTCTTCTGCACGGTCCAGGTCGCCGAGGCCATCGTGTTCGAGGCGTCCCTGTCCTTCATCGGCGCGGGCGTCCGGCCCCCGGACCCGTCCTGGGGCAGCGTCATCGCGGACGGCAAGAACATGGTGCTGACCGGAGGCTGGTGGGCGACCCTCTTCCCCGGCCTGCTGATCCTGCTCACCGTCCTCTCCCTGAACATCCTCTCCGAGGGCGTCTCGGACGCGTGGGCGTCACCGGCGCCGAGGGAGACGGAGCCGACAGGGGCCGATCCGGTGGAGACCGTCGAGCACGGCGAGGTCCTGGCGCTGCCCGGCCTGGCGGAGGCGGGGGAGCGGCTCCGCGCCCGCGCCCGGCCCCCCGTTGCGGGCGGCCGACCGGTACTGGCCGTGGAGAGGCTGGCCATCGGCTTCCCCGACCGCCACCGGGGCGTGAACATCGTCGACGGCATCAGCTTCGAGGTGCATCCGGGCGAGGTGCTGGGCCTGGTCGGAGAGTCGGGCTGTGGAAAGTCCCTGACGGCCCTGACGATCATGGGCCTGCAGCCGAAGACGGCACGGGTAAACGGGCAGATCTGGTTCGCCCCCAAAGGGGCGCGGGGCGGTATCGAATATGCGGCTACCGCCGCGCGGGCGCGATCAACCCCCACCGGCCCGCAGCCGCCCATCGACCTCACCACCCCCCACCGCCGCCTCCTCGGCCACGAACTCGCGATGGTCTACCAGGACGCCCTGTCCTCCCTGAACCCCTCCATGACCGTCAACGCCCAGCTCAAGCAGCTCACCCGGCGCGGCGGCCACCGCACCCCCGCCGAACTCCTCGCCCTCGTCGGCCTGGACCCCATCCGCACCCTCCCCAGTTACCCCCACGAACTCTCCGGCGGCCAGCGCCAGCGCGTCCTGATCGCCATGGCCCTCTCCCGCGACCCCCGCCTGATCATCGCCGACGAACCGACCACCGCCCTCGACGTCACCGTCCAGGCCCAGGTGATGGAACTCCTCCTGCGCCTCCGCGAGGAACTCGGCTTCGCGCTGATCCTCGTCTCGCACGACCTGGCCCTGGTCGCGGACGTCACCGACCGGGTGGTGGTGATGTACGGCGGACAGATCGTCGAGACCGGCGTCACCGCGGAGCTGGTCGCCGCCCCCGCCCACCACTACACGCGCGGCCTGCTCGGCAGCGTGCTGTCGCTGGAGTCCGGGGCCGAGCGGCTGACCCAGATCCGGGGCGTGGTGCCGTCCCCGGCCGACTTCCCGGCGGGCTGCCGCTTCGCGGACCGCTGCCCGGCGGCGAGCGAGATCTGCCGTACGACACCACCGGACCTCGTCGGCTCCCGCATCCACACCGCGGCCTGCCACCACCCGGCCGTCGACCTGGCGAGCACGGAGGCGGTGACGTGAGCGCGGTGGAGCTGTCCGGCGTCCACGTGGTCCACCGGGCCCGCGGCGGGGGCGTGTTCGGCCGGGACCGGGTGTACGCGCTGACCGGCGCCGACCTCACCGTGGCGCCCGGCGAGACGGTCGGCGTGGTCGGCGAGTCGGGGTGCGGGAAGTCGACGCTGGCGAAGGTGCTGGTCGGCATCCAGCGGCCGACCGCCGGCACGGTCACCTTCCACGGCCGTGACCTGTGGGCGATGCCGGGGGCCGAACGCCGGTCGACCGTCGGCGCCGGCACCGGCATGATCTTCCAGGACCCGTCGACGGCCCTCAACCGCCGACTGCCGGTGCGCCGAATCCTCCGCGACCCGCTGGACGTCCACGAGCGCGGTACCCGGGCCGAACGGGACGAGCGGGTACGGGAGTTGATGGGCCTGGTCGGTCTGCCCCGGGCCCTCGCCGAGGCCCTGCCCGGCCAGCTCTCCGGCGGCCAGCGGCAGCGGGTGGCGATCGCCCGGGCGCTCGCCCTGGACCCCGACCTGGTGGTGGCCGACGAACCGACCAGCGCCCTGGACGTCTCGGTCCGCGCCCAGATCCTCAACCTCCTCCTCGACCTGCGCGAGCGGCTCGGCCTCGCCATGGTCTTCGTCTCCCACGACATCCAGACGGTACGGCGGATGAGCGACCGGGTGATCACCATGTACCTGGGCCGGATCGTCGAGGAGACCCCGGCCGCCGAGGTCACCGAGCACGCCCGGCACCCGTACACCAGGGCCCTGTTCTCGGCCACCCCCGGCCTGCTCCGCCCGATCGACCCCATCCCGCTCACCGGTCCGGTGCCCTCGGCCACCCGCCCGCCGTCCGGCTGCCCGTTCCGCACCCGCTGCTGGAAGGCGGACGACGAGTGTGCCGTCCGCATGCCTGACTTCACGGCCGCGTCACGCACCGCTCACCGCTACCGCTGTCACCATCCACTGGAGGAGGACCAGCCGAGCCACAGCCTGCCCAGGGAGCCCTGATGACCCTGCCCACTCCGCTGACCGGTGTCGTACCGCCCGTCTGCACCCCCCTGACACCGGACCGCGAGGTGGACGTCCCGTCCCTGCGCAGGCTCGTCGACCATCTGGTCGCGGCCGGGGTGGACGGCCTGTTCGTGCTGGGCTCCACCTCGGAGGTGGCGTATCTGACGGACCGGCAGCGCAGGCTGGTCACCGAGACCGTGGTGACGCACGCGGCGGGGCGGCTCCCGGTGCTGGCGGGCGTGATCGACATGACCACGCCCCGGGTCCTGGACCACGTCGAGTCCGTCACCTCCGCCGGTGCGGACGCGGTCGTCGTCACCGCGCCCTTCTACACCCGCACCCACCCCGCCGAGATCGCCCGCCACTTCCGCCTGGTCGCCGGCCGCTCGCCCGTCCCGGTGATCGCCTACGACATCCCGGCCGCCGTCCACACCAAGCTCCCCGCAGGCCTGGTCCTCGAACTGGCCGCCGACGGGGTGCTGGCCGGGCTGAAGGACTCCAGCGGTGACCTGGCGGGCTTCCGCGAGGTCGTCACCGGCAGCCGGAGCCTGCCCCGCTTCAGCGCGCTGACGGGCTCCGAGCTGACCGTCGACTCGGCCCTCGCGCTGGGCGCCGACGGGGCGGTACCGGGTCTCGCCAACGTCGACCCGGACGGCTATGTCCGCCTGCACCGGCTCTGCCGGGCCGGTGACTGGGAGCGGGCGCGGGCGGAGCAGGAGCGGCTGTGCGGGCTCTTCCGGATGACCGGAGTCGGGGACCCGGCCCGGATGGGCGGCAGCTCGGCGGCGCTGGGCGCGTTCAAGACGGCGCTGCACCTGCGGGGGGTGATCGGCTGCCCGGCCACGGCCGAACCGCAGGTGCCGCTGTCGGAGGCGGAGACCGAGTGCGTGGGGAAGTTCCTGGCGGGAGCGGGGCTGCTGTAGCCGGCCGCGCCGGCGTCCGGGACAGACTCCGGCCGAGTCTAGGCACGCAGCGCCACCTCAGTGATGCGAAGCGTGAAATTCCCGGAGGCGGGGGAGCCAGGTGAGGTGAACGCGAAGAACCTCCCCGTCGGCTCCTGCGCCGTCGACACCCGTACCGGACGGCTGGGCATCGTCATGGGGCACGAGGGCCCCTATGTGCAGCTGAGGCCGTACGGGGGAGGGCGGGAGTGGGACGCCCACCCGGACGCCGTACGGATCGCGACCCAGGCCGAACGGCTCAGCGCGGCCACCGCCCACGCCAACGCCCGCAGCCGCGGCGAGGTGCCTTGAAGGTTCCGGTCCGCACCGGCCCCCTGCCACGGCAGGGCAGAATGGGCCCATGAGCCTGTTCCGCGACGACGGCATCGTGCTGCGCACCCAGAAGCTGGGTGAGGCGGACCGGATCATCACCTTGCTCACCCGTGGACACGGCCGGGTGCGGGCCGTCGCTCGTGGGGTGCGGCGGACCAAGTCGAAGTTCGGGGCGCGGCTCGAGCCGTTCTCCCATGTCGACGTCCAGTTCTTCGCGCGGGGGAGCGAGCTGATCGGGCGCGGGCTGCCGCTGTGCACCCAGAGCGAGACCATCGCGCCGTACGGCGGCGGGATCGTCACCGACTACGCCCGGTACACCGCCGGGACGGCCATGCTGGAGACCGCCGAGCGGTTCACGGACCACGAGGGCGAACCGGCCGTGCAGCAGTACCTGCTGCTGGTGGGGGCGCTCAGGACACTCGCCCGCGGCGAGCACGCACCCCACCTCGTGCTCGACGCCTTCCTGCTGCGCTCGCTCGCCGTCAACGGCTACGCGCCCAGCTTCGACTCCTGCGCCAAGTGCGGGATGCCCGGTCCGAACCGGTTCTTCTCGGTCGCCTCCGGCGGCAGTGTCTGCGTCGACTGCCGGGTGCCCGGCAGCGTCGTACCCTCGCCGCAGACCCTGGTTCTCCTCGGCGCTCTGCTTACGGGAGACTGGGAGACGGCGGACGCGGCCGAGGCACGGCACGTCCGGGAGGGCGGCGGGCTGGTGTCCGCCTATCTGCACTGGCACCTGGAGCGGGGGCTGCGCTCGCTCAGGTACGTAGAGAAGAGCTAGAGGGAGACGAGAAGCACATGGTCGTACGCGGGATCCTGGGGAGCCGGCGCCGCGAGTACCGGACGCCGGAGCCACACCCGTCCGGTGCCCGACCGCCGAAGCTCCCGGGCGAGCTGGTCCCGAACCATGTGGCCATCGTCATGGACGGCAACGGCCGCTGGGCGAAGGAGCGCGGGCTGCCGCGCACCGAGGGGCACAAGGTCGGCGCCGAACGCGTCCTCGACGTGCTCCAGGGCTCCATCGAGATCGGCGTCCGGAACATCTCCCTCTACGCCTTCTCCACCGAGAACTGGAAGCGCTCGCCCGAAGAGGTCCGCTTCCTGATGAACTTCAACCGCGACTTCATCCGCAAGACCCGCGACCAGCTCGACGAACTCGGCATCCGGGTGCGCTGGGCGGGCCGGATGCCCCGGCTGTGGAAGTCGGTCGCCAAGGAGCTCCAGGTCGCCCAGGAGCAGACCAAGGGCAACGACCTGCTCACCCTGTACTTCTGCATGAACTACGGCGGCCGCGCCGAGATCGCCGACGCGGTGCAGGCGATCGCCGAGGAGGTCAAGGCGGGCCGCCTCGACCCGTCGAAGGTTTCCGAGAAGACCATCCAGAAGCACCTGTACTACGGGGACATGCCGGACGTGGACGTGTTCCTGCGCCCCAGCGGCGAGCAGCGCACCTCCAACTTCCTGCTCTGGCAGAGCGCTTACGCCGAGATGGTCTTCCAGGACGTCCTGTGGCCCGACTTCGACCGCCGCGACCTGTGGCGCGCCTGCCTCGAATTCGCCTCCCGGGACCGCCGGTTCGGCGGCGCCATCCCCAACGAGGAACTGCTGGCCTTGGAGGACAACCACCCCGGCGACTGACGGCCACCCGCCGTTCACGCGAGCCGTTCAGGATGCGGGAGATCATGCCTGGCCACCCCCTGGTCTCCCGCCTCTGGAACGGTCCCTCATGAAGCGTGTCACCCCTGTCCTCGCCCTGGGCGCCCTGCTCCTCACCGCGCTGCCCGCACATGCCACGGACAACGGGCTCACCCACCGCGACAGCTACGGCACCAAGGCCGTGTACTCCCCGGGCCAGAACCCGCGCACCTACCAGCAGGCGCCCGCCGGGTACACCGCCGTGTTCACCGAGAACGTCTCCCGGCACGGTTCCCGCTCCGCCACCGACGGCGAGGACGGCGACATCATCCTCGCGCTCTGGAACCAGGCCGAGGCGGACGGCCAGCTCACCAGGCTGGGCAAGGAGTTCGGCCCGGACGTGCAGGCCCTCGAAGCGGCCATGAGCACCGTCGGGTACGGCAACCTCAGCGGCCGCGGCAAGGACGAACTCCGCGCCACCGCCGTCCGCCTGGAGAAGCGCCTGCCCTCTCTCTTCTCGTCCGTCGCCAGGAACGGCGAGAAGATCGACGTCGTCAGCTCGGGCCAGGGCCGCGCGGTCGACAGCGGTACGGTCTTCGCCACCGCCCTCACCGACGCCGACCCGGCGCTCAAGGCCTCGCTCGGCACCGCCCGGGTCGACAAGGACCTGCTCTACTTCCACAAGTCCGCCGGCGGCGCCGACTACCAGAAGTGGCTGGCGAGCGACGAGCGGCTGGCCTCGACCCTGGAGGCGGTCACCGACCAGCCGGCCTCGCACAGGGCGGCCGCCCGGGTGCTGGGCAAGATCTTCAAGCCGGCGTTCGTGCAGCGCGTCGTCGACGGCGAGTTCTCCGCCACGGCCTCCGACATCACCGCCGCCCAGGCCGTCTACAACCTTTACGCCATCGCGCCGGCCATGAGCGAGGAGAGCCCGAACGGCAAGGGCTGGGACTTCGACCGCTACATCGCCCCGCGCGACGCGGCCTGGTTCGGCTACCTCGGCGACGCCGAGGACTTCTACGAGAAGGGCCCGAGCTTCTCGGACAGCGACATCACCTACAAGATGGCGGACGTCCTCCTCGACGACCTCTTCAAGCAGGTCGAGGCCAAGCGGGACGGCACCAGCACGCTGGGCGCCGAACTCCGTTTCACGCACGCCGAGGAGATCATCCCGCTGGCCGCGCTGATGCGGCTGCCGGGCAGCGAGAAGCCGGCGACGCCGGGCCGGACGTACACCTACGCCGACAACCCGTGGCGCGGTGCCGAGGTGGCCTCCCTGGCCTCCAACATCCAGTGGGACGTCTTCCGCAAGGGCGACGACTACCTGGTGCGGATGCTCTACAACGAGAAGGAGATCGCCTTCAAGGCGGGCTGCCACCCCATCAGGAAGAACAGCAAGTTCTACGACCTGAACGAACTGGAGCGCTGCTTCGGCAGGGGCTGACCGGGGGTTGGGGCAGGGGTGTGACGCTCACCGGCGCTGGCCGGGTGCCGCTGCGCCCACCCGTGCCGCCCTGCGGCACGCCTGCCCGCAGCTATGTGGCTGACGCTACTGCAGCGCCCCGTAAGGGGCGCGGGGAACTGCGCGAGCAACCCCCACCGGGCCGCGCTCGGACAACCGGCTCACCCCGCGGCGCACCCCGCGCAGTCCGCACACGTGCCGAAGATCTCCACGGTGTGCGCCACATTCACATACCCGTGCTCCGCCGCGATCGCCTCCGCCCACTTCTCCACCGCGGGGCCCTCCACCTCCACCGCCTTGCCGCACACGCGGCAGACCAGGTGGTGGTGGTGTTCGCCGGTGGAGCAGCGGCGGTACACCGACTCGCCCTCGGAGGTGCGCAGGACGTCCACCTCACCGGCGTCGGCGAGGTTCTGGAGCGTGCGGTAGACCGTGGTGAGGCCCACCGAGTCGCCCTTGTGCTTGAGCATGTCGTGCAGTTCCTGCGCGCTGCGGAACTCGTCGACCTCGTCCAGGGCCGCCGCCACGGCTGCCCGCTGACGGGTCGAGCGGCCCTTCACGGGCGGTCCAGCGGTCGTCACCGGTTGCCTCCTCACATCACTGCTTCTGCCGGGCCATTGTGCCAGCCCGGAGTGTGCGCGGTCAGACGCCGACCTCGTCGGCGGCCTCCCGGCCGGCCGGAATCGCGCACTCCGCCGGGTCGCCGGCGGGCCGCCGCGCGGCGGCCGTGCGGGCGCGTCGCCGGGCCAGCGGTGCGGCCAGCAGGCTCAGCACGATGAACGCGGCGATCGTCAGCAGCACGATCGTCGCGCCCGGCGGAACGTACTGGTAGTACGACGTGATCGTGCCCCCGATGGTCACCGTCACACCGATCGCGACGGCGATCGCGAACGTGGCCGCGAAGCTCCGGCTGAGCTGCTGGGCGGCGGCCACCGGCACCACCATCAGCGCCGACACCAGCAGCAGGCCCACCACGCGCATCGCGACCGTCACCGTGACCGCCGCCGTGATCGCCGTCAGCAGGTTCAGCGCCCGCACCGGCAGGCCCGTCACCCGGGCGAACTCCTCGTCCTGGCTCACCGCGAACAGCTGCCGGCGCAGGCCGAGGGTGACCAGCAGGACGAAGGCGGCGAGCACGCAGATCGCGGTCACGTCCGACTCCGACACCGTCGACAGCGAACCGAAGAGGTACGACATCAGGTTGGCGTTGGAGCCGCCCGGCGCGAGGTTGATCAGCATCACCCCGCCGGCCATCCCGCCGTAGAAGAGCATCGCGAGGGCGATGTCGCCGCGGGTCCTGCCGTACCAGCGGATCAGCTCCATGAGGACGGCGCCCAGCACCGAGACCGCCGTCGCCATCCACACGGGGGAGGTCGAGAGCAGGAAGCCGAGGCCGACGCCGGTCATGGCCACGTGGCCGATGCCGTCGCCCATCAGGGCCTGGCGGCGCTGGACCAGGTAGATGCCGATGGCGGGGGCGGTGAGGCCGACCAGGACGGCGGCGAGCAGGGCCCGCTGCATGAAGGCGTAGTTCAGGAAGTCCATCAGCTCAGCAGTCCCGTGCGGATCGGCGCGTGCTCGTGGGGGTGTACGTGGTCGTGGCCGGGGAGGGCGTGCTGGCCGACCGCGCGCGGCGGCGGGCCGTCGTGCAGGACGCAGCCGTCGCGGAGCACGACCGCGCGGTCGATCAGCGGCTCCAGCGGGCCCAGTTCGTGCAGGACCAGCAGGACCGTGGTGCCCTGCTCGACCTGCTCGCGCAGCGTCCGCGCGAGGATCTCCTGGCTGGCCAGGTCGACGCCCGCCATCGGCTCGTCCATGATCAGCAGTTCGGGCCGGGCGACCAGGGCGCGGGCGATCAGCACCCGCTGGTGCTGGCCGCCGGAGAGCGCCTCGACGTTGTCCTTGGCCCGGTCGGCCATCCCGACCAGGCCGAGCGCGTCCCGTACGGCCTGGTGGTCGGCCTTGCGGAAGAGGCCGAAGCGGGTGCGGGAGAGGCGGCCGGCGGAGACGACCTCGGTGACGGTGGCGGGGACACCGCCCGCGGCGGTGGTGCGCTGCGGGACGTAGCCGACCCGGGACCAGTCGCGGAAGGTGCGGCGCGGGGTGCCGAACAGGGTGATCTCGCCGCCACTGGCCGGTACCTGGCCGATGATCGTGCGGATCGCGGTCGACTTGCCGGAGCCGTTCGCGCCGAGCAGCGCGACGACCTCGCCGCGGTGCACGGTGAGGTCGATGCCGCGCAGCACGGGACGCGAGCCCAGCTCGGCGGTGACCCCGCGCAGGGATATGACGGGCTCGCCGGTGGTCATCTCGTCTCCGCTCACTTGGTGCCCAGGGCCGTCTGGAGGGCCTTGAGGTTGGCTTCCTGGACCGCGAAGTAGTCCTTGCCGCGGGACTTGGCGGTGATGCCCTCGATCGGGTCGAGGACGTCCGTCTTCAGTCCGGCGTCGGCGGCGATCGTCTTCGCGGTCTTGTCGCTGACGAGCGTCTCGTAGAACACGGTGCTGACGCCGTCGGCCTTGGCCATGGTCTCCAGGTCCTTCACACGGGCCGCGCTCGGCTCCGACTCCGGGTCGAGGCCGTTGATGGCCTCCTCGGTCAGGCCGTAGCGCTCGGCGAGGTAGCCGAAGGCGGCGTGGGTGGTGATGAAGACCTTGGACTTGGTGTTCGCCAGGCCGTCCTTGAACTTGGTGTTCAGGTCGTCCAGCTTCTTCACCAGGGCCGCGGTGTTCTTCTTGTAGTCGGCCGCGTGGTCCGGGTCGGCCTTCTCGAAGGCCTTGCCCACCCCCTCGGCGACCTGGGCGTAGCGCACCGGGTCCAGCCAGATGTGGGGGTCGAGGCCGGACAGCTCCTCGTTGTCGGAGGTGTCGTGGGAGGCCGCGTGGCCGCCGGCCTCGTTGCCGTGCTTCTCCAGCGTGGTCAGGGAGGCCGCGTCGATCTTCGTCCGCACCGACGACTGGGCGACGGCGTCGTCGACGGAGGGCTGGAGGTTCTTCAGGTAGAGGACCGCGTCGGACTTCTCGATCCCGATGATCTGCTTGGGGCTGATCTCCAGGTCGTGCGGTTCCTGGCCGGGTGATGTGAGACTGGTGACGTGGACGTGGTTCCCGCCTATCCGGTCGGCGAGGAAGGCCATCGGATAGAAGGACGCGACGACGTCGAACTTGCCGGTCTGGGCCGCCGTGGCGTCGCCGCCGCAGGCGGAGAGCGTCGCCATGCCGAGTGCGGTGACGGCGGTCGCGGCGGCCGTGGGTATGAGGCGTCGTCGTACGTTCATGAGACTCATTTTCAACAAATATGGAAACCGTTGTCAACAAGCATCGGTAAGGCCTCGGTAAGCCCTGGGTGGTCTGTCCGTCATGGGGGACCGATTTGGTCGAGGGGGAGCCCCCGCCGGTAACCTGAAGCATTCGCTCTGAAGCATCTCGCTTCGTCGCCCGTCGTCGTAATGAAGAGAGCACCGTGGCCGCCGACAAGATCGACACCATCGTCAGCCTGAGCAAGCGCCGTGGCTTCGTATTCCCGTGCAGTGAGATCTACGGCGGTCAGCGTGCCGCCTGGGACTACGGGCCGCTGGGTGTCGAGCTCAAGGAGAACCTGAAGCGCCAGTGGTGGCGCTACATGGTGACGTCGCGCGAGGACGTGGTCGGTATCGACTCGTCCGTCATCCTGGCCCCGGAGGTCTGGGTGGCCTCCGGTCATGTCGCCACCTTCACGGACCCGCTGACCGAGTGCACCGCCTGCCACAAGCGGTTCCGCGCGGACCACCTGGAGGAGGCCTACGAGGCCAAGCACAACCGCCTCCCGGAGAACGGCCTGGCCGACGTGAACTGCCCGAACTGCGGCAACAAGGGCCAGTTCACCGAGCCCAAGCAGTTCTCGGGTCTGCTGTCGACGCACCTCGGCCCGACCCAGGACAGCGGTTCCGTCGCCTACCTGCGCCCCGAGACCGCGCAGGGCATCTTCACCAACTTCGCCCAGGTGCAGACCACCTCGCGCCGCAAGCCGCCGTTCGGCATCGCGCAGATGGGCAAGTCCTTCCGCAACGAGATCACGCCCGGCAACTTCATCTTCCGCACCCGCGAGTTCGAGCAGATGGAGATGGAGTTCTTCGTCAAGCCGGGCGAGGACGAGAAGTGGCAGGAGTACTGGATGGAGCAGCGCTGGAACTGGTACACCGGCCTGGGCCTGCGCGAGGAGAACATGCGGTGGTACGACCACCCGAAGGAGAAGCTCTCCCACTACTCCAAGCGCACCGCCGACATCGAGTACCGCTTCCAGTTCGGCGGCAACGAGTGGGGTGAGCTGGAGGGCGTCGCCAACCGCACCGACTACGACCTGGGCGCCCACTCCAAGGCCTCCGGCCAGGACCTCTCCTACTTCGACCAGGAGGCCGGGGAGCGCTGGACGCCGTACGTCATCGAGCCGGCGGCCGGTGTCGGCCGCGCGATGCTGGCGTTCCTGCTCGACGCCTACGTCGAGGACGAGGCGCCCAACGCCAAGGGCAAGCTGGAGAAGCGCACGGTGCTGCGCCTGGACCACCGCCTGGCGCCGGTGAAGGTCGCGGTCCTGCCGCTGTCCCGCAACCCCGAGCTGTCCCCGAAGGCCAAGGGGCTGGCCGCCGCCCTGCGGCAGAACTGGAACATCGAGTTCGACGACGCCGGCGCCATCGGCCGCCGCTACCGCCGCCAGGACGAGATCGGCACGCCGTACTGCGTGACCGTCGACTTCGACACGCTCGAGGACAACGCGGTGACGGTCCGCGAGCGTGACTCGATGAAGCAGGAGCGGATCTCGCTGGACCAGATCGAGGGGTACCTCGCGGGGCGCCTCGTCGGGTGCTAGGAGTTTGAGCGGGTCGGCGTCTGCCTGGCTTGTGTGAGGTGCCGGCTGCGGGTCGTGCGTGGCTGGTCGCGCAGTTCCCCGCGCCCCTTCGGGGCGCGGGGAATCGGCGTTTATGGGCTCAGCGGTGCTGCAGTGCCTTCACGTTGTCGCCGAAGGTCCAGTTCTTCGAGCCGTCCCAGTTGAGCGACCAGGTCATCAGGCCCTTGAGGGACGTGCCGTAGTGGTTCCAGGCCTGTGCGACCAGGCTCGGTGACATGTAGCCGCCGCCCGCGCCGGACTGCGCGGGCAGCCCCGGCACCTGCTTGTCGTACGGCACCTTGATCGTCGTACCCTGCACGACCAGGCCCTTGTTGAGGCAGTCGGTCTGGGCGGTGAAGCCGGCCACCGTGCCCGCCGAGTAGGAGTCGCCGGAGCAGCCGTACATGCTGCCGTTGTAGTACTGCATGTTGAGCCACCACAGCCGGCCGTTGTCGGCGTACTTCTTCACGATCGGCAGGTAGGCGCCCCAGATCGAGCCGTAGGTGATGCTGCCGCCGGTGACGTAGGCCGTCTCCGGGGCCATCGTCAGGCCGAAGCCCGCCGGCATCTGGGCGAGGATCCCGTCGATGATGCGGACCAGGTTGGCCTGCGAGGTGGAGAGCTGGGTGATCGACCCGCTGCCCACCAGGCCGGTCTCGATGTCGATGTCGATGCCGTCGAAGTTGTACTTCTTCAGGATCGGGACGATCGTCGAGACGAACTTGTCGGCCACGGTGGTCGAGCTGAGGTCGATGCCCGCCGCCGCGCCGCCGATCGACATCAGGATCGTCTGGCCGGAGGCCTTCGCCGCGCACATCTCCGCCGGTGTCGCCACCTTCACGCCCGCGTCCATGCCGTCCTCCCACAGGGCCGTTCCGTCGGAACGGATGACCGGGAAGGCCGCGTTGATCACGTTGTAACCGTGCGTGGCGATCGCGGAGTTGGTGATCGGGGTCCAGCCGAAGGGCGGGTGGACGCCGTTGGCGGAGCCGTCCCAGTTCTCCCAGTAGCCCTGCAGGACCTTCCCGGCGGGCCGTGACTTCACCGCGCAGGTGTCGGCGGCGGAGGCGGGGGCGGCGGCGGGGAGCTGGGTGAGCGCGGCGGTCGCCAGGGCGGCGGTGAGCAGGCCGAGGGTGCGGCGGAACATACGGATCCTCCCGGTGGGGGTGCGGCGAGGTGTCGTAGCCATGACAGTGCTCGTGGTCCAGACCTCTCGTCAATAGGTCTGGACCAGAAACGGGCTCACCCGGCGACGCGTATGGCGATGGGTGTGGCGACAAGTATGGAATGACAGAAATTGAATTCTGTCAGCTGTCATGCCAAGGTGGAGCCATGACGATGCACACGCGCTCCCTCGGAACCACCGGCCCCCGCTCCTCGGCCCTCGGCCTCGGCTGCATGGGCATGTCCGCCCTCTACGGCGAGGCCGACCGCGCCGAGTCGATCGCCACCGTCCACGCCGCCCTCGACGCCGGCGTGACGCTCCTCGACACCGGCGACTTCTACGCCATGGGCCACAACGAGATGCTGGTCGGCGAGGCCCTGCGCACCGCCCCCGCCGCCCTCCGTGAAAACGCCCTGACCAGCGTCAAGTTCGGCGCCCTGCGCGACCCGGCCGGCGGCTGGAACGCCTACGACGGCCGCCCGCAGGCCGTGAAGAACTTCGCCGCCTACTCCCTCCAGCGCCTCGGCGTCGACCACATCGACGTCTACCGGATCGCCCGCGTCGACCCGGACGTGCCGATCGAGGAGACGGTCGGCGCGATCGCCGAACTGGTCGAGCAGGGATACGTCCGGCACATCGGCCTCAGCGAGGCCTCCGCGGACAACATCCGCCGGGCCGCCGCCACCGCGCCCGTCTCCGACCTGCAGATCGAGTACGCGATCATCACCCGCGACATCGAGCGGGAGATCCTGCCCACCACCCGTGAGCTGGGCATCGGCATCACCGCCTACGGCGTGCTCTCCCGGGGCCTGATCTCCGGCCACTACACCCGCGACCGGCAGCTGGGCGCGGGCGACTTCCGGGCCTACTCGCCCCGCTTCCAGGGCGAGAACCTCCACCACAACCTCGACCTCGTGGAGGCGCTGCGCAAGATCGCCGACGAGAAGGGCGTGACCGTCGCGCAGATCGCCATCGCCTGGGTGCTCTCCCGCGGCGATGACATCGTGCCCCTCGTCGGCGCCCGCACCCGCGAGCGGCTCGCCGAGTCGCTGGGCGCGCTGGACGTCACGCTGGACGCGGCCGACCTGGCGGCGATCGAGGAGGCGGTACCGGCGGACGCGGCGGCGGGCACCCGCTACCCGGCCGCGCAGATGAGCCATCTCGGCACCGAGCACTGATCGCGGCGCCGGGTACCGTCTAGGCCATGGCAGCGACCTCCCCGACCCCGACCCCGGCCCTGACCGCCGAGCGCATCCTCGAGGCGACCGAGGAGGTGCTGCGCCGCCACGGCCCGGCCAAGGCCACCGTGGTGGACGTGGCCCGCGCGCTCGGCGTCAGCCACGGCAGTGTCTACCGGCACTTCCGGACCAAGGCGGCGCTGCGCGAGGCGGTGACCAAGCGGTGGCTGGACCGCACCTCGCTGGTGCTGTCCGTCATCGTGGCCGAGGACCGCGCTCCGAAGGAGCGGCTGCGCGACTGGCTTTGGGCGCTCTTCGACGCCAAGCGCCGCAAGGCGGGCGATGACCCGGAGCTGTTCGCCACCTACATGGTGCTGGTCGACGAGAACGGTCCGGCGGTCACCGAGCACATCGACGACCTGACCGGGCAGCTCGCCGAGATCCTCCGGGACGGGGCCGGCACGGGAGCCTTCACCGTGTCCGACCCCGCCGCGGCGGCCCGGGTCGTCTTCCAGGCCACCGGCCGCTTCCACGACCCGGGCTACGCCCGCGAGTGGGTGCGGCCGGAGGCCGAGGCGGACTTCGCCTCGCTGGTGGATCTGCTGCTGCGCGGCCTCAGTTCACCTTGACGGTGACCGTGGGGGAGTGGGCCTGGCCGGCCGCGATCCGCAGATGCTCGGTGCCCTTGGTGTTGATCTTCGCGGTCAGCGAGTAGGCGCTGCCGCTCTTGACCTTGACGCTCGCCCTGAGCGGGATCCACTTGCCGTGGTTCTGGTGCTGGAGCACCAGCGGCGTGCCGATCCTCAGGCCCTGGGTGCGACCGGTGAAGGTCACCGGGTCACCGGCCTTGACCGAGGTCTTGCTCGCCCTGATCGTGATCGACCCCATGGCGGACATGGACGGGCTCGGCTTCGGCCGGGGGCTGCTGGGGGTAGGGCTCGGCTTCGGCCTGGGGCTGCTGGGCGAGGGGCTCGGTTTGGCCTCCGCGGCGAAGGCGCCGGCGGTACCGGCCGACAACAGGGCCAGGGAGAGGGCGCCGGCGGCGAGGGCCCGGGACACCGGGCGGTGGATGCGGTGCATGGCAGAGCTCCTGTCGACGAGGACGGGGGACTCATCCAGGCTTGGCCGGGCCGCCCGCGACGGCGACCCGGGAGGTTCCGCAAGCGGTGGGGGCCACCCCTTGCTCCGGTAAAGTCCGCAGGTGGCGATATGTGTGCTGACCTCGTGATTCCTCCCCGCACCATCACCCGAATGCAGTAACGGACGGGTTAGGCCGTGACCCGCCAGAAGTCCCGCATCAGCGGGGGCGGCGTCGGGCCCGTCATGGCCACCTGGGTCAGCAGGACCGTGACCGTGCCGGTGGCGGGGACCAGGTGCGCGGTGGTGCCGGTGCCGCCGACCCAGCCGTAGCGGCCGGGGACGTTCCAGGGGTCGGCCGGGGTGACGTCGACCTGGCCGCCGTAGCCCCAGCCCTGGCCCTCCAGGAAGAGGGCGGCGCGCTCGCGCTGGGCCGCCGTCAGATGGTTGGTGGTCATCCGGCTGACCGAGGTGGCGGACAGGAGCCGGCGGCCGTCCGGAGCGGCGCCCGCGTTCAGCAGCAGCCGGGCGAACGCCAGCCAGTCGTCGGCCGTGGAGACCAGGCCGCCGCCGCCCGAGGGGAAGCGCGGCAGGCGGCTGTAGTCGCCGTCCGGGGTGTCCGTCAGGCGCAGGGTGCCGTCCCCGGCGGGGGCGTAGGAGGAGGTGAAGCGGTCCCGCTTCGACGCCGGCACCTCGAACGCCGTGTCCCGCATGCCCAGCGGCTCGAAGATCCGCTCCGCCAGGAAGTCGGGGAGGGTACGGCCCGACACCCGGGCGACCAGGATGCCCTGCAGGGCGGACGAGGTGCCGTACAGCCAGGCCTCGCCCGGCTGGTGCAGCATCGGCACCTGGGCCAGCAGGCCCAGCCAGGTGTCCGGGTCCGGCCAGTCCTGGAAGGGAAGGCTGTGATCCTGCACCGCGAACAGGGCTCGCGCGGCGGGCAGCGCGAAGTCGTCGGGGAGGCCCCAGCCGGCGCGGAAGCTGAGCAGGTCCTCCACGGTGACCGGGCGGTCGGCCGGCACGACGTCGTCGACGGGGCTCGCGGGCGTCCGGACCACCACCGGCTTCGCCAGCTCCGGGAGCCACTCGGCCACCGGGTCGCCGAGCCCGATCCGGCCCTCGTCCACCAGCATCAGCACCGCCGCCGCGGTGACCGGCTTGGTGACCGACGCGATCCGGAAGATCGACTCCCGGGTCATCGGCGCGGACCCCTCGGCAGCCAGGTCCCCGACGGTCACGACCTCGACGTCGGCACCCCGGGCCACCAGCCCGACGGCCCCGGGGACCGTTCCGTCCTCGACGCGACGGCGCAGGATGGCATGGAGCGGGGACACGGTCATCGGTCGTCCTTCCGTCGGGTGCGGTCGTGTGTACGACTTCCCCGGCGGCGGAAACTCATCGGGAGGGCTGGGCTCCCGCGGGGTCCACGGTGGCCTGGTGGGCCTCGGCCAGATGCTCCTGTGCCTTCAGCCAGGGCAGGAACTGCGCGCTCTGCCGCCAGCCGCAGGTGTCACACCTGATCGTGCGCTGGACGCCGGTGCGCTGCACCTGCACCGTGTGTTCCCGCCCGTGCTGGTCCCAGCGGCTGACCTTGCTCGAGTCGATCTGTGACATGACGCCTCCGAGTCGGTGCCCGATCTGCCGTTCGGCACGTGTCGACGGGAGGAGTGTGCAGCATGACGAACATCAACGGGGATTTCTTCACAGCGAGTTGGCCAAGCCGTGTCCGGCCGGTCGGGTTCCCGCCGCTGGACAGGCCGTTCCATGGGTACATCCAGGCTGCCGGGCCAACCCTCGGACCACGAGCCCGACTTGGTGTACCGGCGGAAACCCTGGACACGGCATTGACCAAGGCTCAAGATGAGAGCGACCTTAGCTGAAGCGGCCACCGGCACGGAGAGGCGATGCTGCCGGATCCTCAACGTTTCCTGGCCGTCTCCGGCCGCCGGATCGCTCGCGCCCAGGGCGCGGCCCAGGTCGTCAGGGAGCTGTGCCTGTCGACCGTCCCGGACCTGGCGGACGGGGTGTTCGTCTACCTCGCCGAGCAACGGCGCGACCCGGACGGCCCGTTGCGCCTGCGACTGGACGGACTGCCGGCCGAACTCGGCGGCCTGATGGGCGGCACACCCCCGGCCGTCGCCCCGGTGCCGTCCGACGGCGCGCTGGCCGGGCTCCTGCGGTGCGGCAGAGCGCACGGCAGAGGTCCGGACGACGTCGAGGAGGCCCTCCGTGAGCTGCTGGGCACCGCTTCCCGCCTCCCGCAGGGGAACAGGGTTCTGCTCGCCCCGCTGCGCGCACCCGACGCCGTCGTGGGCGTGGCGGTGTTCCTGCGGCGCCTGGACCGGGAGGACTTCGTGGTGGACGACATCGCCCTGGCCGACGCGCTGGCGGCACAGGCCGCGCTCGGCGTGAGCGAGGACACCGGCGCCCCGCAGGCCCGGCCCGCCGCCACGCCCAAGGCCCCGGACGAGGACCGGCTGCGCTACGTCGGCGCCGCCACCCGCCGGATCGCCCGCGGCTTCGACACCGACGAGATCGTGCTCGGCCTGTGCCGGGCCGCCGTACCGACGTACTCGGACGCGGCCCTCGTCTATCTGCGCGACCCGCTGCCGGTCGGCGACGAACGCCCCGCGGGCCCGGCCGTGCTGCGGCTGCGCCGCACCGACCGGATCAAGGGTCCCGGCGCCGAGGGCCTGGTCTGGCCGGCGGAGACCGTGGACGACGAGCAGGACGACCTGGACGCGGGCGACTGGAGCGAGGTGGTGCCCGGCGGCGCGCTCGCCGAGGTGCTGCGCGGGGTCCGGCCGGTGTTCGCCGACGATCCGGCCACCCGGGCCGCGCTGAGCGAACTCGTCGGCGAGGACAGCGCGTTGAACGGCTGGGCCGGTACGCACGCGATCCTCGCCCCGCTGCGCGGCCGCCGCCGGGTCACCGGCGCGGTGGTCTTCCTGCGCCGCCCGGAACGCCCGGCGTTCGAGCCCGCCGACCTCCTGGTCGCCGCCCAGCTGGCCACCCACACCGCGCTCGGCGTCGACAAGGCGGTGCTGTACAGCCGCGAGGCCTTCATCGCCGACCGGCTGCAGCGCGCGATGCTGCCGCATTCCCTGCCCCGGCCCACCGGCGTCCGGCTGGCCGTCCGCTATCTTCCCGCCGCCGAGACCGCGCGCGTCGGCGGCGACTGGTACGACGCGATCCCGCTGCCCGGGAGCCGGGTGGCCCTCGTCGTCGGCGACGTCATGGGGCACTCCATGACCTCGGCGGCCGTCATGGGCCAGCTGCGCACCACCGCGCTCACCCTGGCCGGCCTCGACCTGCCCCCGCAGGAGGTGCTCCACCACCTCGACGAGCAGGCCCAGCGGCTGGGCACCGACCGCATGGCGACCTGCCTGTACGTCGTCTACGACCCGGTCTCGCACCGCATCACCGTCGCCAACGCCGGCCATCCGCCGCCGATCCTGCTGCACCCCGGCGGCAAGACGGAGGTCCTCGCGGTGCCGCCCGGCGCCCCGATCGGCGTCGGCGGCATCGACTTCGAGGCCGTCGAGCTGGACGCCCCCGCCGGGGCGACCCTGCTCCTGTACACCGACGGCCTGGTGGAGTCCCGGCTGCGTGACGTGTGGACCGGCATCGAGCAGCTGCGCGAAAAGCTCGCCGCCACCGCCCAGCTGACCGGCCCCGACCGGCCGCCCCCGCTGGAGGCGCTGTGCGACGAGGTCCTCGACATGCTCGGGCCGGGCGACCGGGACGACGACATCGCGCTGCTCGCCGCCCGCTTCGACGGCATCGCGCCGAGCGACGTGGCCTACTGGACCTTCGAACCGGAGGTCGGCAGCCCCGGCCGGGCCCGCCGGCTGACCCGGCAGGCCCTGGCCGGCTGGGGCCTGGAGGAACTCACCGACACCGCCGAGCTGCTGGTCAGCGAGATCGTCACCAACGCCGTACGGCACGCCTCCCGGCCGATCAGCCTGCGGCTGCTGCGCACCGACGTGCTGCGCTGCGAGGTCGGCGACGACGTGCCGCAACTGCCCAGGCTGCGCCGGGCGTCGCCCGAGGAGGAGCACGGCCGGGGCCTGTTCCTGGTGAACCGGCTGGCCCGGCGCTGGGGCACCACCCGGCTGGGGACCGGCAAGAACGTGTGGTTCGAACTGGGCGGTCCCGCGGGCTGAGGGCCGCTCAGCCCACCGTCCGCGGCAGCCGCAGGCTGAGCAGTCCGGTCAGCACCACCAGGCCCAGCTGCACCAGCAGGGTGATGACCAGGGCGTCCCGGGTGCCCTGGTGCGGGACCAGGGAGAGGAACAGCGTGCCCAGCGTGGCCACGCCCAGGGCCAGGGCGGACTGCTGGGTGGTGACCATCACCCCGCTGCCGACGCCGGCTCGCGCGGCCGGCACCTCCGACATCACCAGCCGCAGCACGTTGGGGAGTTGGAGCGCCTGACCGGCACCGGCGACCGCGACCCCGGGGAGCAGCCCGGTGAAGTCCAGGTGCGGCCAGTCCCGCCAGGCGGCCAGCGTGATGAGGACGATGCCGATCCCCTGGAGCACCGAGCCGGCCGTCACCACCCGGCTGCCGTACCGGGCGATCAGCCGCGGCCCGGCCAGCGACACGAACAGGAAGGCGACGGCCATCGGCGCGAGCGCCAGCCCGGCCGGGACCGGGTCCATCCGCTCCCCGCTCTGCAGGGCCACGGCGATCACGAACATGAATCCGCTGAAGCCGATGGAGAACGGCACCATCAGCACCAGACCCCGGCGCAGCGAGGCGAGGGCGAACAGGCTCGGCGGGACCAGCGGGGTACGGCCGGCCCGGTCGGCGCGGCGCTCCACGGCGTAGAAGGCGGATGCCACCCCCGGGAACGCGGCCAGCGACAGCCAGGTCCACAGCGGCCAGCCCGCCGCCCGGCCCTCGGTGAGCGGGGCGAGCAGGGTGAGCAGGGAGAGGGCGAGCAGGACGGTGCCGGGTCCGTCGACGGGCTCGGGCTTGTGCGACCGCGTCTCCGGCACGAACCGCGCGCCGAGCACCAGCCCGACGACCACGACCGGCACGTTGACGAGGAACACGGCGCGCCAGCCGGTGCCCGCGATGTCGGCGGCGACCAGCACCCCGCCGAGTATCTGCCCGGCGACCATCGAGAGGCCGGCGGTGGCGCCGTACAGGCTCATGGCCCTGGCGCGGCGGCCGCCGCTGGTGGCGGCCTGGATGGTGGCGAGGACCTGCGGGAGCATCGCGGCGGCCGCGGCGCCCTGGGCGACCCGGGCGGCCACCAGCGACCAGGCGCCGGGCGCGAGTCCGCAGGCCAGCGAGGTCAGGCCGAAGGCGGCCATGCCGGCGAGGAAGAGCCGGCGGCGCCCGAACAGGTCGCCCAGCCGGCCGCCGAGCACGAGCAGCACGGCGTAGGCGACGCCGTAACCGGCGACGACGAGTTCCAGGACGGCCTCGCCGGCGTGCAGATCGGTTCCGATGGTGGGCAGGGCGACGTTGACGATGAAGAAGTCGACGAGGGGCAGGGCCGCGGCCAGCAGGACGGTGAACAGTCCGAGCCCGGCGAGCGCGGGTGCCGTGGACGGGGACCGTACGGCCGGAGTGGTGACGGTTTCGGTCATGGTCATGAGCCTGCTGTGTCACTCAGACTGGTACCAGAGTCTTCTTATCCTGGTAGAAGAAGTACCTGGAAACAGGATGCGGTCCGCGGCAGGCTGGAGGCATGACGACCATGGCGCACGAGACGGCGGCCCCGGCGGCCCCGGTGGTACGGAGCGCGGGCATCCGGCGCAGCGAACTGGCCGCGTTCCTGCGCAGCCGCCGCGAGCGGATCGCCCCGGAACAGGTGGGCCTGCCGCACGGTACCCGCCGGCGCACACCCGGCCTGCGCCGCGAGGAGGTCGCGCAGCTCTCCGCGGTCGGCGTCACCTGGTACACCTGGCTCGAACAGGCCCGGGACATCCAGGTCTCCGTCCAGGTCCTGGACGCCCTCGCCCGCACCCTCCTGCTCGACGCGAGCGAGCGCGCCCACCTCTTCCAGCTGGCCGCAGCCGTCGACCCGACCCCGGCCGCGAGCTGCACGGGCGTCACCCCGGCGCTGCAGGAGATGCTGCACGCGCTGGAGCCCATCCCGGCCTGCATCCAGAACAGCCGTTACGACATCCTCGCCTACAACCGCACCTACGCCCGCCTGATGTGCGACCTCGACGCGATCCCGCCCGAGGACCGCAACTGCATCGTCCTCGTCTACACCAACCCGGACTGGCGCCGCTCCGTCGTGCACCTGGAGGAGACCCGCCGTCTGATGGCCGCGAAGCTCCGCGCCGCCATGGCCGGCCACCTCGCCGAGCCGGCCTGGAAGATGCTGGTCAAGCGGTTGACGGCCGAGTCCCCCGAGTTCTGCGAGAACTGGGAGCGGTACGAGGTGATGGGCCTGCCCAACACCAGGACCAAACAGTTCCTCAACCAGCACGTCGGTCTTCTCACCATGGACCACACGGACCTGTGGCTGAACCCGGGGTCCGGGGCGCGGATGGTCGCGTACGTCCCGTCGGACGAGGAGTCGCGGGAGCGCCTGGAGAAGCTGTACGGGCTGGCGCTGTCGGCGAACTCCTGACCGGATTACGGGAATTCGTTCGGTCAACTGAGTACGGATACTCAGGACCGGGGGACCGTCCTGCCCCGACCATGCAGGAGGGGGCAGGAAACGACGACCGGCCCCCGGGGGAGACGACGATGGAATCCGGCCCTGCCCGCACCCTTGTCCGACTGGTCCGCCTGATGTGCGCCAACCGCCTCTCGGCGGCCTACCTCGGCCTGGTCGCCGTGGTCGTCGCCAAGGCCACCGTCGGCTCCCTCCAGGGGGCGGGCCCCGGTACGGACTACGCCTGGCTGTGGGCGCCCCTGGTCACCTTCCCCGCGTTCCCGCTCGTCTCGGCGATCGGCAGGACGGCCTGGGTCACGGATGCGCCGAACCGGTTCTTCGTCGGCATGATCGTCGTGTCGGCGCTGCTCCAGGCCCTGGCCCTGGGCGCCCTGCGCGAGGCCGTCCTCGCCCGGCACCGCCGCGCTATCCACTCCCCGTGACACCCGGGGCCGCGTCCGGCCCGCCGAGCAGTTCCCGCGCGGCGGCGAACGCGGCCCGTACGGTCGTGGGGTCGGCGCCGGGGCGGGCGAGAGCGCTCATCGGGATGGGGGTGACGGCGGGCAGGCCGCCGTACCGGGACAGGCCGTCCGGGGCCGCGCCGACCGCGGCGATGAGAGCGACGCCCTGGCCGGTGCGGGCGATGTCGAGGACGCCCGCGAGATAGCCGGCGTCGCCGACGACCGTGGCGGGGACACCGTGCGCGGCGAGGGTGGCGATGGCCCGGTGGCGGATGGCGCAGGGCTCCTCGATGGCGACCAGCGGGACGGGGGAGGGGGCGTCGGGCCGCTGCCAGCCGGGGGTGGCGTGCCAGGAGAGCGGGAGTCCGCCGACGGGCGTGCCCTCGGTGGCGGCGGCCTCGGTGACGTACACCGCCACGTCGACACTGCCCCGCTCGACCGCCTCCACCAGCCGCGCGGAGCGGTCGATGCGGTAGCGGACCCGGCAGCCGGGCCGCACCTCCTGGACGGCGGCGGTCAGCCGCGGCAGGAACTGGTCGGCCGCATGCTCGGTGGAGCCGATGGTGACGGTGTCGCCGTCCGTGTCGAGCAGCACGCGCACGGCCTCGTCGTGGACGGCGAGGATGCGCCGGGCCTGTTCGAGCAGCAGGCGCCCCTCGGGCGTGAAACGGGTACCGCGCCCCTCGCGTTCGACCACGGGGTGCCCCAGCGTCTTCTCCAGCCTGCGCACATGTTGGCTGACCGCCGACTGGCTGAGGGCGAGCGCGCGGGCGGCGCGGTGGAAGCCGCCGCAGTCGGCCACCGCGGTCAGGCTGCGCAGGGCCACGATGTCGAGGACGGGGCGGGGCATACCGGTGACGGTAGCTGTTCGCTCAACCGATCGCGAACCCTGATCGGTTTCGATGCGGAATCATCGTTGGACGCGTTCGGTCACCGCCGGTCATGATGGACGCATGTACGCGACCGCCACGGCTGCCCTTCTGACGCAGCGCCGAGTCATCGACTTCGGCGTGGCGTGCAGCGCCCGCTGTCGCTGAATCACCCGCGCGTACGCGCGTCTTCCCGCCGCCCCCACCAGGCCTGCCACGTGGCTGACACGTGCCGGTGACGGCCGCCTCTCCTCTCCCTCTCTTCCCCTTCTCTGCCCCCTCTCTCTTCCTCTCTCTTCCCTTCTCCTTCCTCTTCCCCCTGCTCCGGAACGGGAGTTGCCCCCTTATGCCCTTCTCCTGGGACGAACCCGAAGGCCTCGCCGCACGCGGCACGCTGATCGTGCTGGCCGGCCGAGGCGAACACGGCGGTGTGTACGAGCGGTTCGGCCGCCGGCTCGCCTTCGACGCCTACCGCGTCCGCGCCCTCGGCGACCCGGTCGCCGATCCGGCGGTCCTCGACGAGGCCGCCAAACTCCTTGCGGACGAGTCCCTGCCCGGCCCCAAGGTGCTGGTCGGCTCGGACACCGGCGCCCGGTACGCCGTACAGCTGGCCGCCGAACCGGCCCCCGGCGTCGACGCCCTGATCCTGGCCGGACTGCCCACCGGGCCCTGGACGGCCGGCAGTTGGGAGACGGAGGTCGAGGCGCGCACCGGCTGCCCCACCCACCAGGGCCGGCTGACCGGCGATCCCGCCTTCCGGCGCGGGGCCCTCGACCAGACCCCCGACCTCCCCGGCCTGCCCTGGGACCGGGTACGGGTACCGGTGCTGGCCCTGCACGGCAAGGACGACGTGGTCAGCCCCCCGGCGGCGGCCCGCGCGGCCTACGCCGGTTCCCCGGCGCACCTGGTGGAGTTCACCGGCGGCCGCCACGACGTCCTCAACGACGCCCTGCACCGCACGGCCGCCGCCACCGTCGTGCTGTTCCTGGAACGGCTGCGACTCTCGCCCGAGCTGCCCCTGATCGCGGAGGGCCTCGCATGAGCCGCCGGGTGACGACCACCGTCGCCGAACTGCGCGAGCTGCTCGGCTCCGGCCGGCCGCCCACCGTCCTCGACGTCCGCTGGGCGCTGGGCGACCCGCACGGCCGCGACCACTACGCCGACGGCCACATCCCGGGCGCGGTGTACGTCGACCTCGACACCGAACTGGCCGCGCCGCCTTCGCCGCAGGGCGGCCGGCATCCGCTGCCCGACCTCGCCGGGCTGCAGGCGGCGGCACGGCGCTGGGGTGTCCGGCAGGGGCGGCCCGTGGTGGTCCACGACGACCTGGGCAACACGGCCGCCGCACGGGCCTGGTGGCTGCTGCGGTACGCGGGGATCACCGACGTCACGCTCCTCGACGGGGCCCTCGGCGCCTGGCGGGCGGCCGGACTGCCGCTGGAGACCGGGATCCCCGCCGCTCCGGCGCCCGGAGACGTCGTACTCCGGGCCGGTGCGCTGCCCGTGACGGACGCCGACGGCGCCGCCGGACTCGCCGCCACCGGGCTGCTGCTGGACGCGCGTGCCGGTGAGCGGTACCGGGGCGAGGTGGAGCCGGTGGACCCCAGGGCGGGGCACATCCCGGGGGCGGTGTCCGCACCGACCGGCGAGAACCTCGCCGCCGACGGCACCTTCCTGCCGGCCGACGCGCTGCGCGAGCGGTTCGAGAAGGCGGGCGCGGGGGCGGCCACACGGATCGGCGTCTACTGCGGCTCCGGGGTCACCGCCGCCCACCAGATCGCCGCGCTGGAGATCGCCGGGTTCGAGGCGGTCCTGTTCCCCGGCTCCTGGTCGGCGTGGTCCGCGGATCCCGACCGCCCGGCCGCGACGGGACCGCTGCCCGCCGGAACCCTGCCGGCCGAACCCCTGCCGGCCGAATCCCTGCCGTCCGGTCCGTCGCCGTCCGGGCCGCTGCCGTCCGGATCGCCCGCCGCTGCGAGGGGTTCCTCATGACGACCGAATCGCTGAAGGCCGCCGTGCCCGCGCCGCAGGCCGCGCCCACGGCCGGGCGGGTCACGATCCGCGGCACCGTCCGGCAGGGCCGTCGGCCGGCCGTGCCCCGTTCCGTGCGCCGCGCCGCCGGACCGGTCGGCCTGGTCCTGCTCTGGTTCCTGGCCTCGGCCACCGGCATCCTCCCGGAGTCCGTGCTCGCCTCACCGGTCGACGTGATCAAGCAGGCCGTCGACCTGACCAAGGATGGCGAACTGCCCCGTGCCATCGCCGCCTCGGGCCGCCGGGCCGCCATCGGCTTCCTCATCGGCGCCACGGTCGCCCTCGTCCTCTCCCTGCTGGCCGGGCTGTTCCGGCTCGGCGAGGACGTCATCGACTCCTCGATGGGGATGTTCCGGGCGATCCCCTGGGTGGGTCTGATCCCGCTGTTCATCGTCTGGTTCGGCATCGAGGAGACCCCGAAGATCGCCCTGGTCGCCCTCGGCGTGACCTACCCCCTGTACTTCAACATCTACGGCGGCATCCGCTCCACCGACGCCCAACTCGTCGAGGCCGCCCGCATGATGGGCCTCGGCCGGCTCGGCCTCGTCACGTACGTGATCCTGCCGAGCGCACTGCCCGGCGCCCTCGTGGGGCTCCGGTACGCCCTGTCGACGGCCTGGCTGGCGCTGGTCTTCGCCGAGCAGATCAACGCGGACGCGGGCCTCGGCTATCTGATGAGCAACGCCCAGCAGTACTTCCGCACGGACGTGATCGTGCTGTGCCTCGTCGTCTACGCCCTGCTCGGGCTCGCCTGCGACTTCGCCGTACGGATCCTGTCGCGCCGGCTGCTGACCTGGCGGGCCAACTTCGAGGGCGAGGCATAGACATGGCCAACAGCGTGGAGATCAGGGGGCTTTCGCGGGCCTTCGACGGCAACACGGTCCTGCACGACCTCGATCTCGACATCCGGGAGGGCGAGTTCGTGGCCCTGCTCGGGCACAGCGGCTGCGGCAAGTCGACGCTGCTGCGGATCCTCGCCGGCCTCGACGACGAGATCGGCGGCGAGGTGACCGTGCCCGTGCGGCGCAGTGCCGCGTTCCAGTCGCCGCGGCTGCTGCCCTGGCTGAAGGTGTGGCGCAACGTCGTCCTCGGCCTGCCGGGCCGCCCCGACCGGGCGCTCGCCGCGAAGGCGCTGGACGAGGTGGGCATCGCGGACCGTGCCGGGGTGTGGCCGAAGACCCTCTCCGGCGGCCAGGCCCAGCGCGTCTCGCTGGCCCGCGCCCTGGTCCGGGAGCCCGAACTGCTGCTCCTGGACGAGCCGTTCGGTGCCCTGGACGCCCTCACCCGGGGCAGGGTCCAGCAGCTCGTCGCCGAGCTCTGGCAGTCGCACGGCTGCGCGGTCCTGCTGGTCACCCATGACGTGGAGGAGGCCCTGCTGCTCGCCGACCGGGTGCTGGTGATGGACGAGGGCCGTATCGCCCACGAACTCACCGTCGACCTGCCCCGCCCCCGCGACCTGACCACCCCCGAGTTCGTGACCCTGCGCGCCCGCCTGCTGACCTGGCTCGGCGTGACCCGCACCCTGGAAGGAACCCCGTCGTGATCCGCAGAATCGCCGCCGCCACCCTGAGCATGACCGCCCTGCTGGCGCTGAGCGCCTGCGGCGCCGACTCCTCGGCGGACACCTCCGCCGGCCGGCAGGTCACCCTCACCATCGGCGACCAGGCCAAGACCCTCCAGACGATCATCGCCGCCTCCGACGCCCTCAAAGGCGCCGAGTACAAGGTGAAGTGGGCCGAGTTCGAGGGCGCGGCCCCGCTCTACCAGGCCGTGCAGGCGAACGCCGCCGACACCGGCTACTCCGCCGACCTGCCCGCCCTGCAGGCGCTCAGCGGCGGGGTGAAGATCAAGAACGTCGCCGCCCTCAAGAACGACGGCACGCACGTCGGCATCGTCGTCCGCAAGGACTCCGGCATCGACAGCGTCAAGGACCTCAAGGGCCAGAAGGTGGTCGTCTCCTCGGCCAGGGGCAGCGTCTCGGAGTACCTGCTGGCCAACGTCCTCAAGCAGAACGGGCTCAGCTACAAGGACGTTCAGGTGCAGTACCTGCTGCCGACCGACGCGCAGGCCGCCTTCGCCTCCGGGAAGGTGAAGATCTGGGCCACCTTCGGCGTCTACCAGGCCGTCGGCCTGGAGCAGGGCGGCAGGCTGCTCGTCGACGGCGCGGACGGCCGGGTCAGCGGCATCGGCTTCGTCAACGCCTCCGACAAGGCACTCGCCGACCCCTCGAAGAAGGCCGCGCTGACCGACTTCCTCAAGCGGCTCGGTACGGCCCTGAAGTGGACCAGCACGCACCAGGACGCCTACGCCAAGGCCATCGAGCAGCGCAACGGCGCCGACGCGTCCGTCGCCAGGACCCTCGCCTCCGCCGCGTACAGCCAGGTGCTGCCGATCACCTCCGACGTGAACACGACCGTGCAGGGCGTCGCCGACCTCATGAACGGCATCGGCGTCCTCGACCCGAACGTCGACGTGGCGAAGTCCGCCGACACCTCTCTCCTCAAGTGACTTTTACGACACAGGAGTCCACCATGCCCGTCGAGTTCATCAGCGCCGTCCACACCGACTCCGGGGCCTCCGGTCCCGCCGCCGCCAGCCGTACCGGCCTGGACGTCGGCCACCTGCGCAGGTACGCCCGCGCCCTGGACGACGGCGGCTTCGACCACACCCTCGTCGCCTACCACTCGGCCTCCCCGGACGCCTTCCAGGTCGCCCAGTTCGTCGCCACCCACACCGAACGCGTCCGCCCGATCCTGGCCCACCGCCCCGGCGTGATCTTCCCGACCCACGCGGCCCGCGCCCTGGCCACCCTGGACCGGATCAGCGACGGCCGGCTCACGCTCCACATCATCTCCGGCGGCAGTGACGAGGAGCAGCACCGCGAGGGCGACTACCTCAACAAGGCGGAGCGGTACGAGCGTTCGGACGAATACATCCAGATCCTCAGGAAGGTCTGGCAGGCCGAAGGCCCCGTCTCGCACCACGGCAAGTACTTCACCTTCGAGGGCTACCACTCGGACGTGAAGCCGGTGCACGGGCTGGTCCCGATCTCCGTCGGCGGCTCCTCCCAGGACGCCTACCGGGTCGGCGGACAGCAGGGCGACATCTTCGGGCTGTGGGGCGAGCCGCTGAAGGAGACGGCCGAGCAGATCGCCGCCGTCAACGCGGTCGCGGACGCGGCCGGGCGCCCGCACCCCCGGATCTGGGTGTCGTTCCGCCCGATCATCGCCCCCACCGAGGAACTCGCCTGGGAGAAGGCACACCGCACCCTCGGTGTCCTCCAGGACCAGGCCCGCACCACCGAACTGCTCCGCCACTACCGCACCACAGGCCGTCCGGCCAACGTCGGCTCCCAGCGGCTGCTGGACATCGCCGAGCGCGGCGAGGTCCACGACCGCTGCCTGTGGACCGCCCCCGCCGTCGCCACCAACGCGGCCGGCGCCTCCACCGCCCTCGTCGGCACCCCCGAGACCGTCGCCCAGGCACTCCTCGACTACGTCGACATCGGCTGCGACCTGCTGTCGATCCGCGGCTACGACCCGCTCAACGACGCCATCGACTACGCCCGGCACATCCTCCCCCTGGTCCGCCAGGAACTGGCCCACCGCGCCGCGACCGCCCCCGCCGCCTGACCTCCGTAGAACCCTGCGAGCACCCCATGGAGACCCCGTGTTGTTCCGCCGCGCCCTGCGCGCGCCCGCCGCCCTGCTCACCGCCCTCCTGCTGCCCTTCGCCGCGGCCTGCGGCGGCAACGCGCAGGCCGACTCCGAGAACGACGTCACCCTCCGCGTCGGCGCCACCGGCTGGAAGGTCGAGGAGGCGGTCCTGAAGTTCGCCCACCTCGACGACACCCCCTACCAGGTGAAGTGGAGCGTGTTCCAGGGCGGCGACCAGCAGCTCCAGGCCGTCCGCGCCGGAGCCCTGGACCTCGCCGCCTCCAGCGAGATCCCGCCGGTCTTCTCGGCCGCCGACGGGGGACCGAACTTCAAGGTCGTGGCCGTCCAGCGGGGCTCGACCCTCAACCAGGAGGTCGTCGTCCCCAAGGACTCGAAGGTGAGCGACATCGCGGGCCTGAAGGGCAAGAGGGTCGGCTACGTCAAGAACACCACCGCCCACTACTTCCTCTACGAGCTGCTGAAGCGGGCCGGCCTGAAGTGGTCCGACATCGACGCCAAGCCCCTCCTCCCCAACGACGGCCTGGCCGCCCTCAACGGCGGCTCCATCGACGCCTTCGCCTCCTACGGCACCTCGATCATCACCGCCCACCAGCAGGGCGCCACGACCGTCGGCTCCGGCGCGGACATCCTCTCCGGCAACTTCCTCTGGTCGGCCCGCGACAGCGTGCTGGGCAGCTCCGCGCAGAAGGCCGCGGCGGCCGACCTGATCGCCCGGATCAGCAAGGCGTACGCCTACGTCCGCGACGGCCGCGAGGCCGGCTTCGCCAAGGTCGTCGCCCAGAACACCCACCAGCCGGTCACCCAGGCCGAACACGACCTGACCGCGCAGCAGAAGCAGCGCCCCACCCGGGCCCGCACGGTCGACGACACGGCGATCGCCTCCGAGCAGCAGGTGGCCGACGCCTTCACGGAGCTGGGCGCCCTCTCCGCGCACCTGGACGTGAAGTCCTTCTGGACCACTGCCCTCGACACCGACCTGAAGAAGGCCCTGTGACCGTCGACCGCATAGCCGAACTGGCGGCCGAGTACGACCGTTCCGGCGCGTTTCCCTCCTCGTCCCTCGAACTGGTCCACGAGGCGGGCTGGCTGACCGCGACGATCGGCCGGCAGTACGGCGGCCAGGGCGCCGGTGTCGAGCAGACGGCACGCATCCTGCACACCATCGGCCAGGGCGACCCGTCCGTGGCCCTGATCACGGCGATGACCCTCGCCACCCACGCCCGGCAGGCGGCCCGCCCGCACTGGCCGCAGGAGCTGTACGCGCGCGTGCTGAAGGAGTCCCGGGAGCGGCCGGTTCTCGTCAACCACGCGCGCGTGGAGCCCGAACTCGGCTCGCCCGCACGAGGCGGCCTGCCGGCCACCCTCGCCCGGCGCACCCCGGACGGCTGGTCCATCAGCGGCACCAAGAGGTTCGTGACCGGCGCGGAGGGCCTGGACTGGTTCCTGGTGTGGGCGACGACCGACGAACCGGAGCCGAGGGTGGGCACCTTCCTGGTGCCGGGCGGCTCACCCGGCATCGGGATCACCGGCCGCTGGGACCAGTTGGGGCTGCGGGCGAGCGGCAGCCACGACGTGACGTTCCGGGGCGTCGAGGTGCCGTACGAGCACGTCATCGGCATCGGCCCGCACGGCCCCGCCGCCGAGCAGGACAACCGCGCGGGAGCCTCCCTGCACCTGCCGCTGGCGGCGCTGTACCTGGGCGTGGCCCGGGCGGCGCAGGCCTTCTTCCACACGTTCGCGCGGACGCGGGTGCCCGCCAACCTCGGGCACCCGGTGGCCCGTACGGAACGCTTCCGCAAGGCCGCCGGCGAGATCGAGGTCCTGCTCGCGGCCGCCGAACAGCTGGTGTTCGACGGGGCCGCCAGGGTCGACGCGGCCGAGCCCTCGTACACCCCCGAACAGGCCCTCGGCGCCCGCGTGCTGGCCGACCGGCACGCGGTGCGGGCGGTCGAGCTCGCCGTACGCCTGCTCGGCAACCCCGGGCTGGCGCGCGGCAACCCCCTGGAGCGGCACTTCCGCGACATCCAGTGCGCGCCGGTGCACGCACCCCAGGAGGACATCTCCCTGCTGGCGATCGGAACGAAGGCCCTGAACCCGTGACCACCGCAGACACCACCACGACCACGACCACGACCGCCCCCGCCCGGCTGCTCGGCCTGCTCGCCCGCGACCTGCCCACCGACCGGCTGGCCACCGACCTGCGCACCCTGGCCGCGCACACGACCGACCGCTCCGGCACCCGCCCCGAGGGGCTGCCGCTGGCCGTCGTACGCGCCCGGCGCACCGAGGAGGTGACGGTGACCCTCCGGCACGCGCACGCGCTGCGGGTGCCGGTGGTGGCCCGGGGCGCGGGCACCGGCCTGTCCGGCGGGGCGACGGCCGGCGAGGGTTCCCTGGTCCTGGACCTGTCCGGGATGAACCGCATCCTCGAACTGTCCCCGCAGGACCAGCTCGCGGTCGTCGAACCGGGCGTGATCACGGCGGAGCTGGACCGCGCGGCGGGCGAGCACGGGCTGCGCTACGCGCCCGACCCGGCGAGCGCGGCGCTGTCGACGATCGGCGGGAACATCGCCACCAACGCGGGCGGGCTGCGCTGCGCGAAGTACGGCGTGACCCGGGACAGCGTGCTGGGCCTGGAGGCGGTCCTCGCGGACGGCACGGTGATCGCCACCGGCCGCCGTACCGTCAAGGGCGTCACCGGCTACGACCTCACCGCGCTGCTGACCGGCTCGGAGGGCACCCTCGCGGTGATCACCTCGGCGACGCTCCGGCTGCGCCCGCTGCCCGCCGCCACGGCGACCGTGGCCGCGTACTTCGCCACCTTCGAGGCGGCGGCCGAGGCGTCGTACGCGATCGCCCGGGCCGGGGTGGTCCCGGCCCTCGCGGAACTGGTCGACGGACCGGTGCTGGAAGCCGTCGACCCGGCCCTGCGCGAGCGCGGCGCCGCCCTGCTGATCGTGCAGTGCGACGGCGCCGGGGCGGCCGCCGAGGCGAAGGCGGTCGCGGACGTGCTGGCCCCGCTGGCCACGAGCGTGCGGAGGACCGACGACCCGGCCGAGGCGGACGCGTTGCTCGCCGCTCGCCGCCAGGCACTCCCCGCACTGGAGCGCCTCGGCCGTCCCCTCATCGAGGACATCGCGGTACCCCGCTCCCGGCTCGCCGAGGCGGCCCGCGAGATCCGCGCGATCTCGGCCCGCCACCGGGTGCCCGTCTTCACCATCGCCCACGCGGCCGACGGCAACCTGCATCCGATCATCGTGGTCGACCCGGCCCTGGACCGGCTGCCGGACGCCGCCTGGGAGGCGGCCGGCGAGATCTTCGCGCTGGCCCTGCGCCTGGGCGGCACCCTCACCGGCGAACACGGCGTCGGCGTCCTCAAGCGACAGTGGGTCGCCGACGAACTCGGCCCGGCCGCACACGCGTTGCAACGCCGCCTGAAGCAGGCCTTCGACCCGCACGGGATCCTCAACCCGGGCAAGGCCCTGTGAACCGCCCGGGGCATGCGGGCGGGGTCGAGGGCCCGGCGTACGCCCGGCCGGTCAGGAACGGGGCGGGAGGGTTCCGCGCTCCGCCGACCGGGTGAATCCCGCTCCACCGGTGCGCAGCGGGCCGACGGCATGTGCTCTCTTCTGAGGAGGAGCGCGGAGTTGTTGCCTGCTGTCCAGGAGCGGCAAGGGGGTTGGCACTGTGCGGGTGTTCATCGCAGGGGTCGACGGGTATCTCGGTTGGCCGTTGGCCCAGCATCTGTCCGCCCGGGGCCACGAGATCGCCGGTGTCGACGCGATGCTGCGGCGGGCCTGGGTCGCGGAGCGGGGTTCGGTCAGTGCCGTCCCGATCGCCTCGATCGGAGAGCGGCTGGCCGCGTTCCGTGACGCGAGCGGCGTCTCGCTGTCCTTCACGCACCTGGATCTGCGCGATCAGCCGAAGCTGGGCGAGACGCTGGCGGCGTTCGCGCCGGATGCCGTGGTGCATCTCGCCGAGTGCCCGTCCGCGCCGTACTCGATGATCGACTTCGAGCATGCCGACTTCGTGCAGAGCAACAACGTCTCCGGCACCCTGGGTCTGTTGTTCGCGATGCGCGAGCACTGTCCCGATGCCCCTCTCGTCAAGCTCGGCACGATGGGCGAGTACGGCACACCGGACCTGGACATCCCCGAGGGGTTCTTCGAGGTCGAGTTCCGCGGCCGCCGCGACCGGCTGCCTTTCCCCAGGCAAGCGGGCTCCTGGTACCACTGGAGCAAGGTCTTCGACTCCCAGAACGTCTCTTTCGCCTGCCGGCTGTGGGGACTTGCCGCCACCGACGTCATGCAGGGCATCGTCTACGGCAGCTGGTGCCCGCCCTCCGATCCACGGCTGAGCAGCCGGCTGGACTTCGACGAGGCGTTCGGCACCTCGGTCAACCGGTTCTGCTGCCAGGCGGTGATCGGCCACCCGATCACCCCGTACGGGAGCGGGACCCAGAGCCGTGGCCTGCTGTCGCTGGCCGACTCCCTGCAGTGCCTCACCCTCGCCCTGGAGCACCCGCCCGCCCCCGGCGAGTACCGCGTCTTCAACCAGTTGCGCGATGTGGTCTCCATCGGCCGGCTCGCCGAACTGGTCCGGGACGCCGCACGTTCGCTGGGAATCAGCGCACGCATCGAGCCCGTCGACAACCCACGGGCCGAGGCGGAGGCGCACCACTACAACCCCGACAGCAACAAACTGCGCGAGCTGGGATTCCGGCCCTCGGCGCCCATCGACGTGGAACTGCGGCGGATGATCGGCGATCTCGTCCCCCACGCCGACCGCGTCCGGGCCCACGCCGACCGGCTGCCGCCGACCGTCCGCTGGGAACCGGCAGCTGCGTTCACCGCAAGCGCCACCGAAGAACCGTAGGAACACCGACAGGAACACCGATAGGAACACCGACAGGAAGAAGGAACCCGGGTTGAGCACGAAACTGCAGCAGATCATGCTGGCCGCGGCCGAAGACCCCACCACCTTGTCCGAGCTGCGCGACGATCCCCAGGCCCTGGCCGACCGGTTCGGCCTGTCCTGCGACGCGTACCAGAGGCTGGCCGACGCCGAGCAGCTGATCCCCGCCCGGCGGGGCGAGTACTCGACGATCACCCTGCACACGATCACCATCACCGGCGGCATCGGCCGGTGACAGCCGCCTCGCCCGTGATCAGCGTGGTCCTGCCGGCACGGGACGAAGGCGACAGGGTCGGGGCGACGATCGCCTCGGCCCTGGACGCCGCCGCCGGTCCGGACGAGGTGGACATCGTCGTCGTCGACGACTGCTCGGAGCCGGGAAGCCGGCCCGGGATCGCCGACGGCCCCGCACGGCGCCGTACGACGGTCATCCGCTCCGACCGGCACCTCGGTGTGGGCGCGGCGCGCAATCTGGCCGCCCGGCACGCCCGCGGGCGCGTCCTCTTCGTGACGGACGCGCACACGCGTTTCTCCGACGGCTGGGACCGCGAGGCACTGCGACTCCTCACCCCGGCTCGGATCCTGTCCGTCACCGTCCGGGACAGTTCGTCGCAGTGGCGCGGCTACGGCTGCCGCCTCGTGATCCCCTACATGGGAACCCGCTGGAACACGAGCCTGCCCGGCCCCGCTCCCCACGTCCACGTCGCGTCCTCGGCCGGCACCGTCCTCGAACACGCGCTCTTCGACCGCCTCGGCGGCTACGACGAGGGGATGGTGCAGTACGGGGGATTCGAGCCCGAGTTCAGCGTCCGCGCCTGGCGCTTCGGCGCCGAGATCGTGCACACCGACGCCATCGAGATCGCCCACCGGTTCAAGCCCGAGGACGAATGCGCCGCGTTCGTCGGTCCGAGGCGGACCGCGATGGTCCACAACTGCCTGCGGTTCGGGACCGCCCATCTGCCCGAATCAATGATCCTGGAAATGGTGCGGCTGCACGCCCTGGAATTCCCCGACCACATCCAAGCCGCCCTGACCATGCTCGAACAGCGCGGTGCCTGGCGGCGCCGTGAAGAGCTGAACGCCTCGCTCCCCTACGATTTCGCCTGGTTCGTACGGCACTTCGGACTCCACGACCAGATCGGCCGCCCGGTCCCCGCTACCTGAGGCTCCCCTGCGCCTGAGGCACAGCGCGTCGCCAACCTCACCGGGCCCTACGCCTGGACCTGCTGCGTCGACCCCACGGCCGCGCGTATCTCCGGGGACGCCAGCCGCTCCGCGGCCCGCTCGGCCGTGGCGCGGGCCCAGCGGCCGTTCGTCAGGGCGCCCAGAAGCAGGACGGCGAGGCCGCAGCCCGCGAGGATCCACCAGCCCGGCCGGGCGGCGCCCACGAACGTGCCGGCGTACGACGACGAGCCGATCCCGGACGCCAGTACCGCGCCGATCACCGCGACGCCCAGGGTCTGGCCCAGCTGGCGGCTGGTCGAGGCGACCGCGGCGGCGACGCCCGCCTGGGTCCTGGGCATGCCCGACACCGCCGTGTTGGTGATCGGGGCGTTCACGAAGCCGAAGCCGATACCGAACAGGACGTAGCCGAGGAAGAGGGTGGTGTCCGAGGTCTCCGCCTCGAACGCCGCGAACAGCACCGCGCTCGCGGTCATCGCCACCCCGGCGATCACCAGCGGCAGCCGCGGACCCCGGCTGCCGACCAGGCGGCCGGCGAGCGGGGCGCACAGGAACATCGGGACGGCCATCGGCAGCATCCACAGGCCCGCGTGCAGGGCGTCCAGACCGCGCACGTTCTGCAGGTAGAGCGTGGACAGGAACAGGAAGCCGCCGAGCGAGGCGAACGCGCTGATCGCGATCACGGTCGCGCCGCTGAACGGCGCCGAACGGAAGAAGCGCAGGTCGATCAGGGGTTCGTCACGCCTGGGCTCGTACCACAGGAGGCCGACCAGGGCGACGAGGGCCACCGCGGCGAACGGCAGGACCGTGCCCGCACCGGCGGTCGGCGCCTCGATGATCGAGTACGTCAGCGCGCCGAACAGCGCGATGACCAGCACCTGGCCGACCGGGTCGGGCCGGCGGGCCTTCGGCGCCCGGGACTCCGGCACGAACCGCAGCGTCAGCAGGAGCGCGGCGAGACCGATCGGGAGGTTGACCCAGAAGATCGCGCGCCAGCCGACCGACTCCACCAGCAGGCCGCCGACCAGCGGTCCGGCGGCCATGGATATGCCGACCACCGCGCCCCACACCCCGATCGCCCGGGCCCGCTCGCGCGGGTCGGTGAAGGTGTTGGTGATGATCGACATGGCCACGGGGTTGAGCATCGAACCGCCCACCGCCTGGACCATGCGGAACGCGATCAGCGATTCGAGGTTCGGCGCCAGCGAGCAGAGCAGCGAGCCCAGCGAGAAGACGACCAGGCCCGTCATGAAGACCTTCTTGCGGCCGACCCGGTCGCCCGTCGACCCCGCGAGCATCAGCAGCGAGGCCAGGACCAGGGTGTAGGCGTCGATGGTCCACTGCAGACCGGCCGTCGAGGCGTGCAGTTCACGCTGCATGGACGGCAGGCCGACATTGAGGGCGGTGGTGTCGAGACTCACGATCAGCAGGCTCATACAGCAGATCGCGAGCACGAGCATGCGACGGCGGGGGCTCAGCTCGGGCATGCGCTCCATCGTACGCCCGTTTCGATAGTGCGTCTAACTAATGAGTGTTACATGATCATGACGGAGGGTGCGGAAGCGGCGGTTGTCCACAGGCCTGCCGAGCACCGCGGGCCGTACGGGACAATGGGGGAATGCCCGAGTCCACGACCCCGCTCCAGATCGGCCCGCACAGCGTCCGGCCGCCGGTCGTCCTGGCCCCCATGGCCGGGATCACCAACGCACCCTTCCGCACCCTGTGCCGGCACTTCGCCGGAGGCGGAGCCTTCGCCGGAGGCGAAGCGAAGGCGGGAGCCGGCGGGGGCAAGGGGCTGTTCGTCAGCGAGATGATCACGACCCGGGCGCTGGTCGAACGCAACGAGAAGACCATGCAGCTGATCCGCTTCGACGCGACCGAGAAGCCGCGCTCGATCCAGCTGTACGGCGTCGACCCGGCCACCGTCGGCAAGGCCGTCCGCATGATCGCGGAGGAGGGCCTGGCCGACCACATCGACCTGAACTTCGGCTGCCCGGTCCCGAAGGTCACCCGCAAGGGCGGCGGCTCGGCCCTCCCCTACAAGCGCAACCTGCTGCGCGCGATCCTGCGCGAGGCGGTGAGCGGCGCCGGCGACCTCCCGGTCACCATGAAGATGCGCAAGGGCATCGACGACGACCACATCACCTACCTCGACGCCGGCCGGATCGCGGTCGAGGAGGGCGTCACCTCGATCGCGCTGCACGGCCGCACCGCCGCCCAGCACTACGGCGGCACCGCCGACTGGGAGGCCATCGCCCGCCTCAAGGAGCACGTCCCGGAGATCCCGGTCCTCGGCAACGGCGACATCTGGTCGGCCGAGGACGCGCTCAGGATGGTCCGCGAGACGGGCTGCGACGGAGTCGTGGTCGGCCGTGGCTGCCTGGGCCGGCCGTGGCTGTTCGCGGACCTGGTCGCCGCGTTCGAGGGCCGCCACGAGGACATCGCGCGCCCGTCCCTGCGCCAGGTCGCCGACGTCATGGTCCGGCACGCCACGCTGCTCGGCGAGTGGCTCGGCGACGAGGCCAAGGGAGTCGTCGACTTCCGCAAGCACGTCGCCTGGTACCTCAAGGGCTTCGCGGTCGGCAGCGAGATGCGCAAGCGCCTGGCCATCACCTCCTCGCTGGCCGAACTCCGCGCGGGCCTGGACGAGCTGGACCTCGACCAGCCCTGGCCCACGGGCGCCGACGGGCCCCGCGGCCGCACGTCCGGCAACAACCGGGTGGTGCTGCCGGACGGCTGGCTGAAGGACCCCTACGACTGCGCGGGCATCACGGAGGACGCCGAGCTGGACACGTCCGGCGGCTGAACCCGGCTCCGGCGGCGCTGCCGCGCGTGCCGCAGCGTCGCCGCGTACAGCAGCAGGAACGCCGAGCCGACCACGGCCAGGAGGAGCCACGACACCGGTCGCCAGCCGGTCGGGGCGGTCCCGTGGAGCCAGCGGAGCAGGAAGTTGCTGCCGGCCGCGGCCGGGAACGAGAAGACCCAGTACCCGTAGTGGAACGACTGCTGGCGCAGGTCCGGCAGCAGCAGGACGACGACCAGCAGGGTGAAGAGCACCAGCCCGGCGAACCCCTCGCCCACGGCGTCGAACACCCCGCGGTGCGCGGACGTCCACGCGAGCCCGCCGGTGGCCGGCGGGATGACCAGCACGGCGAGAGTGGGACGGGCGGGCTGCGGCATGGCGGCGCCGCCTGCGACCAGGCCGCCGAGGACGACGGTGCCGAAGGCGAGCCAGTACAGGACGCCGACGGCGAAGGTCATCGCCGCGACCTGCGGGAGGTGCAGCGTCGAGGCGGTGATGCTGGAGATGAACGGGGCCGACACCACGGGCAGCAGGTACCCCGGGTGCAGCGGAGCGGACGCGAGACCACCGGTGACCCAGTGCGCCAGCAGGCGCGCGGCGATGACCGCGGCCATGAGGGCGAACACCGCGTATCCCCAGCGGGCCGCGTCCGGCACGTCGGGGAAGACGTGCCCCGCGGCGAGCATGCCGACGATGGGGACGTAGGCGAGGGTGAAGCCCTGGCCCGGGTGGTGGAGGTCGTCGAGGACGGTGCGCCACCGCCGGCCTCCGTGACGGAGGTACTGCACCAGCAGCACCAGCCACACCAGACCGCTCAGGGCGAACAGCGCGTGGCTCACCGCCAGGGGCACACCGAGGGTCCCTGACGCCGCCTGCCATGCGCCGCCGAGGCCGGCCGTTCCGAGGGAGACCGATTGCAGGCTGTTCCGCTCCGCACGGAATGCGGGCGACCGTTCGTCGACACCCGGGCGGCGGCGTTGCGCCGCATGGGCCGGGGCGTGCGGAGTCCGCTGCGGTGCGATGCGCATGGTGGGCCTTTCCGGTGCCCCCGGAGCCCGCGGCCACGGAACCGGACCAGTGCGGAGGGGACGACCGTCAATCGAGAAGACGTAAGAGGCGAATGCCACACGACGCTTACGCCGTGGGCTTTGCTGGGCAGCGCCTCTTTGCGCCTACCGCATTCACCAGACAGACCCAAACATCATACGCATATGTCAAACCTTGTCGATATGGCGCGACCGTGAGGCCGTGGCGCACGACGTCGCTCTTGGCGTCGCCCATGGCCTGGAGGGGGTGCCCGGACGGCAGGGCGATGGGGTCGGACCGGTCGTCTCCCGGCCGTCCTCGTCCGGAGGTGACGGCGGCCGGGAGGCAGCGGCTAGTTGTTCTTCGGGTGCGGCGTGGAGCCGTAGGCCGTCAGGAATCGGTCGCGGAAGGAGCTCATCTTCCACACCGGGGCGTTGTGCGCCGGGCGCAGGCCGTCGGTCCAGTTCCAGGAGTTGATCGCGTCCAGCATCTTCGGGTCCTTGGCGACGATCGAGATCGGCACGTCACGGCTGGCGTGGTTGCCGCTGACCCGGGCGATCGGCTGGTGGTCGCCGAGGAAGACGAGCACCGTGTTGTCGTTGCCGTACCGCTCCAGCCACTGGGTGAGCGCGGTCACCGAGTACTCGATCGACTTGCCGTACTCCTGGCGGGACCTGGTGGTGTCGGCGATGACGTCGGACGCCTTGTTGCCGGCCTTCTGGATGGCGTCGAAGACCGAACCGTCGCCCAGCTGGTCCCACGGCACCATCTTCGGGATCGGCGCCCACGGCTGGTGGCTGGAGGTCAGGATCAGGAACGACATCCGTGACTTGCCGTCGGCCGGCTGCTTGCTGTGCACCCGGTCCTGGAACTGCTGGAGCGCGTACTGGTCGGGCATCGTCGACCAGCTGAACTTGGGTCCCTGGTACCCGAGCTGGAAGGCGTTGTAGACCTTGTCGAGGCCGTAGTAGCTCTGCTCCGGCCAGCCCTTCTGGATGCCCGGCATCACACCGACCGTGTCGAAGTCACCGGTCTTCTGGAACGCCTTGGTGATGCTGAGGTGATCGCTGGCCACGACGGTCCGGTAGCGCTGCTGGTTGCTCACCCACAGCCCCGACATGGTCGTGGAGTGCCCGAGCCAGCTGCTGCCGCCGTAGGTCGCCGACGTCAGCCAGCCGCTCTTCGCGGCGTAACCGGCCTTGGTGAGTGACTTGGTCTGGGCGTCGAGCATCTTGTCGACACCGGGCGCCATGATCGGGTCCTCGATGGCGCTGCGGCCGTAGCTCTCGATGAACGTGAAGATCACGTCCTTGCCGCGCAGGTCCGGCACCAGCTGGTCGGCCGGGGTGTTCCCGAAGGCGTCCACCTTGGCGACCTTCCGGAACTCCGCCTCGTCGTGCAGGGTGTCCCGCACCTGGCGAGCCTTGATCTCCAGCGCGGTCGCGGTGCGGTCGGAGGCGAGCGGCACACCGCCGGCGATCTGGAGGCCGAAGGAGGAGCAGGTGATCCAGACGACACCCGCGATCAGCGTGCCCCGGGTGGCCCGTCCCGGATGCCGGGCCAGCAGATTGCTCAGCCGCACCGTCGCCAGGGCGAGCAGCACGAACAGCAGCAGCACGAGGACGACGGCACCGACGCTGACGGCGACGGTGGCCGTCTTGCCCAGGGTGTCCTCCAGGTACGACTCCGCGTCGCTGAGCAGGCTCCAGTCCAGGATGGCGTTGAAGCTCCGGCCGAGGTATTCGTTGAACCCCATGTCGAGGAAGTTGATCAGGGTCAGCGCACCGAGCGCGACGCCGAACACCGCGGCCAGCACGATCCGGGGCCGCCGGGGCAGCGCCAGTGCGACGGCGGCCGCGATGATCCCCTCGGACGGTAGCCGCAGGAACTTCACCGGCCCGAGCCCGACGACCGTGTTCGGCATCACCAGCGCGGCGATCACCAGCGCGGCGCAGAGCACGCTGATGCCGACGGACAGCGCGGACGCAGCCGCAGGATGAGCTTCCCGCCAGGCCTCCCGCCGCACCCGAACCCGCCCACTCCAGGAGGCCCAGCCGCGACGGCGGGGGGTGGTGGGGGCGGGAGCGTCCGGGGCGTCCGGGACGTCCGGGACGGGGACGGGGGTGGGTTCGCTGCCGCCTTCGACGGTGGGCGCGACCTCCGGGTCGACGGCGGACGCGGCTTCCGGGTCGACGGCGGACGCGGCTTCCGGGTCGGTGGGTGCGGTTTCGGAGTCGGCGGCGGACGCCGATTCCGGGCCGGCGATGGGTGCGGCCCCCGGGCCGGTGGCGGATGCGGCTTCCGGGTCGGCTGTGGATGCGGCATCGGGGCCCGGAGCGGAGTCGGACTCGGACGCGGGATCGGACTCGGCGTCGGTGGAGTCGGACTCGGCGTCGGTGGCTTCGGCGGTCGGCGTCGACCGCTCGGCCGCGGCGGCGGGCGCCGGTTCCGGTTCGGGTGCGGAATCCGGTTCGGGCTCGGGTTCGGGCCCGGCGGCGGATTCCGGTCCGGATTCCGGGGGGCCGGCGTCCGGGGCAGCGCTCTGCACGGCCGTCTCCTCGGCTATCTCCTCGGCCGTCTCCTCAGGATCCGCGGGCGACGTCTCCGCAGCCGCGTCGGCAGCGGGCTCGGAGGTCTCGGGAGCCGCTTTCCGCTCGGACGTCAGGGCCTCGGACTCCTCCGGTGCGCCCTCGCGTCCGGACGGCCCGGAGGGCGTGTCCGATGACTGGCGAATGCTCGTGTGCTGAGGCAACCCGGAGGTCCTTCCGTGCGAGACCCGTGAAACGGAATCGGCGGGCCAATGCCGAGGAGGTCCAGGCCCGCCGTCTTCCCGTACGGCTCACACAAGCCCCCTGTTCAGGTCTTTCGGCAAACAAGGGGCAAATACAGCGCCCCGATCGGGACGCGGGACTGTGTCGATATGCGGCTCCGCCGCGCGGGCGCGAACAACCTCACCGGCCCGCAGCGAACCCCGACCCCCTACGCACCGCCCACGGCAGTGAGCAGCGCCAGCGGAGCCGCCGCCGACCGGGACTCCCGCACACACGCATGCGGATACGGCACCGGCTCCGGATGCGTGTCCCTCCCGTACCCGGCCAGCACCTCCGGCAGCCGGTGCCCGCCGGCCGTCGCCGCGTCCACCAGCCCGTGTGCCACGGCCCGCGCCTCGTCGTGCAACCCGTACCGCGCCAGCCCCAACGCGATCAGCGCGTTGTCGTGCGGCCACACCGATCCCCGGTGGTACGACAACGGGTGGTACGCCGCCTGCCCCGCGGCCAGCGTCCGTACCCCCCACCCCGAGAAGAAGTCCGGTTCCAGCAGCCGCCGTCCGACCTCCTCCCCGTACTCCTTGTCGAGCAGCCCGGACCACAGCAGATGCCCGGCGTCCGAGGCGAGCGCGTCGACCTGCCGCCCCTCCCCGTCCAGGGCCAGCGCGGGGAAGGCGGACCTGTGCATCCAGAAGTCGCGCTGGAACCGGTCCCGCAGATCGGCGGCGGCCTGTTCGAGGAGCGCCGCGTAGGTCTCGTCGGCCCACACCGTCCGCGCCACCCACGCCGTCCGGCGCAGCGCGTCGTAGGCGTATCCCTGCGCGCCCGCCGCCATCACGGTGCCCACCGGCCGGCTGCCGTCGGCGGAGCAGATCGCGCCGGGGGAGTCCTTCCAGTTCTGGTTGGCGAGCCCGCCCTTGTCGGCGCGGTAGACGAGATAGCCGCGTGAGGTCAGCCCGCCGTGGTCGAGCATCCAGCCGATGGCCGCACGGGCGTTGCGTTCCAGGCGCCGGGCCATGCCGGTGTCCCCGGTCTGCTCCACATACGCGCCCAGCAGGATCAGGAAGAGCGGGGTGGCGTCGACGGAGCCGTAGTAACGGCCGTACGGCACCTGCCCGAAGTGGGCCAGCTCCCCGTGCCGTACCTCGTGGACGATCTTCCCGGGCTGGGCCACGGAGTGCGCGCCGGCCTCGGTGGCCTGGGTGGCGGCGAGGGCCGGGAGGGTGGCGGCGGCCAGCCGGGGCCGGTAGGGGAGGGCGAAGAGGGAGGTGATGAGGGCGTCGCGGCCGAGCAGGGTGAGGAACCAGGGGGCGCCCGCGGCGGGGACCTTGAGTTCCTCGCCGTCCGGGCCGGTGGCCGGCACCTGGAGCGCGGCGAGGTCGGAGAGGCCGCGGGCGCAGGCCGCCGCCAGCTCGGGCCAGCCGGTCGGGAAGGCCACGCCCTCCACGAACTCCCCTTCGAGGGCGAGGAGTTGCTCGTTCAGTGCGGCCGGGTCGCGGGGGACGCGCAGGGCCCGCTTGTCGCCGTGCGGGCGCCCGATGACCCGTACGACCAGCTCGGCCGTGCCGTGCGGCGGGAGTTCCAGCGTCCACACCATGCGCCGGGCGCCGGTCCCGGTCTCCTCGACGCCGTCCGGCGCCGGCTCGGCGGTGATCGTCGTACAGGACCGCCACTCGCCCCGGCGGTAGCCGAACTCCACCCCGTCGTCGAGGACCTGGCGGGAGCGTACGGCGCCGGACTTGGTGTAGGTGCGGTGGTCGGCGCGGAGTTCGAACTGGTCGGTGAAGTCGGCGTCGGCGGTGATCGCGAGCCGGATCGTGGTCGGCACCGGACGGTTGCTGGTGACCCGCAGGGATTCGGCGAACGAGCCGTCGCCGACGGCCTGTTCACGGAAGAGGGTGTGCGCGGGCGGTTCCTGGCGGCCGCCGCGCGGGACCAGCACACACCGGGTGCCGTCTCCGTCGGAGACCGGGGTGAGCACCTCGGGCAGCGCCCCGTCGACCGTCAGCTGCCAGCGGCTGAGGTGCCGGGCGTCCCGTACGAATAACCCGTCCGGGGAGCCGCCGCCCCGGACGCCGCTGATGTCTCCGCGGTCGTCCACGGCGGCGAACGTCGCGCCGTGCACGAGCAGATGATGCCGGTCCGTCATCCCCGGTCCCCTCCTTTGTCCCACAGGTCGAACGTGCGGTGTCCGTCGAAGACACCTCGTTTTGTCAGCTCTTGTCCATGCTTTGAAGCTTTTGAGGCTCTTGGCGCTTTTGCAGTTTCTGATGCCCGTCGTGCGGTGCGTGCCGCCGGTGGTGCAGATCGAGTGCGAGCGCCGCCGTCCAGCTGAACCCGGTCGCGCCGCACGCCTCGCCCGTGTACGGGTCGACGTACTCGGCGAACCCGGTCGCGCCGGCCGTCCGCAGGACCGCCTCGCCGAGTGCGTCCGCCCGCTCCCGCTCGCCGTGCTCGCGCAGCCCCCGCTCCAGCAGCCAGCCGGTGTTGGCCCAGGCCGGGCCGCGCCAGTACCGGTGCGGGTCGAAGGCCGCGCCGAGCAGGTCGTAACTGGGCACCAGATGGGTGCCGGTGCCGAAGTGCGGGCCGCTGAGCGTGCGGACGAGCGCCGCGGCGATCTCGCGCGGCAACTCCGGGAGGATCAGCGGGATCAGACCCGAGACCCCGCGTTCGGGGATCAGTCCGCCGCCGCCTCGCAGGTCCCGGCAGAGGAAGATCTCCCGCTCCGGATCCCACAGCCGGTCCACCAGCGCCGCCGTCAGCCGCTCCGCGCGCGCGTGCCGTGCCGTCCCCGTGGCCCCCAACTCCTGTGCGATCCGCGCCAGGGCGTGCTCGGAGGCGATGAGCAGCGCGTTGAACGCCGGGTCCTCGACGGCGAACTCCCGCCGCCGGTCGGCGTATTCGGCGTCCCGGTACTCCGTCGCCAGCCGCACGTACCGCCCGTAGTCCAGGTCCGTCGGCCGGTCCTCGGCGGCGCCGTGGTCCAGGTCGGCGCGGTGGAAGGAGCGCGCCGGAGCGGGCGCGACACGGGCCAGCGGGGCGTCCCAGCAGGGGCTGTTGTCCATACCCTGTTCCCAGGGGTGCACGACGGACGCGAGACCGCCGCCGCCGAGGTCCCGCCGGTGCAGCAGATAGCGGTGCCAGGCGGCGAGCCGGGGATAGGCGCTCGCCAGGAAGCCGCGTGCCCGCGACAGGCCGGGATCGGCGAGGTGCACCAGCCAGGCGGCCAGCGCGTGCACCGGAGGCTGCACGATCCCGGAGGTCTGTACGGTGCGGGGGGCGCCCGCGGCGCGCCCCGCGGTCGAGGAACGCCAGAAGTCGGGGCTCGGGAAGTACGCGTCGAGGGGCACGGAGGGGTTGAACACGATGTGCGGGATCCGCCCGTCGCCCCACTGGGCGGCCAGCAGCGTCTCCAGCTCCGTCTGCGCGCGCAGCGGCGACAGGTGCCTGAGGCCGATCGCGACGAACGCCGAGTCCCAGGACCACTGGTGCGGGTACAGGCTCCGGGACGGCACGGTCGAACTGCCGGTCCAGTTGTCGGCGAGCACACGTGCGGCTCTGACGTGCAGGGACCCTGGGCCGATGGTGCCGGGGGCGCGCGTGGAGGGTGGATCGTATGCGATCCCGGAACCGAGCGCATGGGCTGTGAGCTGGGCAGTGCGATCCACTCGGGGCTCCCCGAAGACATCCGGCCGACCGGGTTTGGCTGTGGCTACCGTAGGGTTACGTCTATTTAACACGCAAAACTCAATATGTAATGCAAGCTTGAGAAACACAAGGGGGTGCGCATGACCGGACGTCCCGGCAGGACCGGCAAGGGCGGCGGACAGGCGAGCTCGGGCGAACTGCTGGAGCTGGTGCGCAGCGGGCGGGCCGTGACCCGCGGCGCCCTCCAGCAGGCCACCGGACTCTCCCGCGCGACCGTCGGCCTGCGCCTGGACCGGCTGTTCCGCGCCGGCTGGCTGCGCGAGGGCGCCGGCGGCCCCGTCGACTCCCCGCTGGGCGGCCGCCCCTCCATCACCCTCGAATTCGACGACGCGCACGCGGTGGTCCTCGCCGCCGACCTGGAGACGCGCCATGCCCGGGCCGCCGTCCTCTCCCTGACCGGCGAGATCCTGGCCGAACACTCCGGCACGCTGGTCATCCAGGACGGCCCGGACGCCGTACTCACCGAACTCGGCCACTGGTTCGCCGAGTTGCTGGAGAAGGCCGGCCACCTGGCGACGGAGGTGTGCGGGATCGGCCTCGCGGTACCGGGCCCGGTCGACACCGAGACCGGCCGGGTCGTGCAGCCGCCGATCATGCCCGGCTGGGACGGCTACGACATACGCGGCCGCATGGCCAGGGCGTTCACCGAGCACACGGGCGCGCCGTCGGGGGTCCCGGTCCTGGTGGACAACGACGCGAATCTGATGGCGTACGGCGAACAGCGCACCAGGCATCCGGACTGCTCCGCGTTCGTGCTGGTGAAGGTCTCGACCGGTATCGGCGCCGGGGTGGTGGTCGACGGCTCGATCTACCGGGGTATCGACGGCGGCGCCGGGGACATCGGCCATATCCGGGTGGGCGCCGAGGCGCAGTGCCGCTGCGGTTCGTACGGCTGCCTCGCCGCCGTCGCGAGCGGTGGCGCGGTGGCCCGGCGGCTGGCGGAGGCCGGGGTTCCGGCGGCCTCCGGCTCAGATGTGCGCGATCTGCTCGCCTCGGGCCATCCGGAGGCGGCGGCACTGGCCAGGGAGGCCGGCCGCCGGGTCGGGGACGTACTGGCGACGGTCGTGACCCTGCTGAACCCGGGCGTGCTGATGATCGCGGGGGACCTGGCGGGCACGTCGTTCCTCACCGGCGTGCGGGAGCTGCTGTACCAGCGGGCGCTGCCCCGCTCCACCGCCCACCTGGACGTCGTGACCTCACAGCTGGGGGACCGGGCCGGGGTGATCGGCGCCGGGGCGCTGGTCGTGGAGCACCTGTACGCGCCGGAACGGGTCGAGGAGCGGTTGCTGGCGCTCGGCATGTGAGGCGCCTGCCGCCGGTAGGACGACGGCCTGGCTGTCGCCGGTGGGACGGCGCGGCTGCCGTCGGCGGGGCGGCATGGCTGTCGCCGGTGGGGGCGGCGCGGCTGTCACCGGTGAGGGCGGCGCGGCTGCCGCCGGTGAGATGACGCGGCTGTTTCCGTCCGCTTTCCGCGTCCATTCCGTGTCCGCATGGTGAAATCCCGGCGTCTGTGGCAGCGTGATTCTCGCCACCCTTGATAAGGGTTGCGCTCAGATGAGCGGATCATGAGCGACTGCACTTCTCCAAGGGGTGGCACTGGGTGCCACCCCTTGATCGTTCATCGATCGAAATCAGACGTGCAGTCACTCCGCTCATCTGAGCGAAATAGTGCGACCCTGAGCGGTCTTGCGTTCAAGAAGTGAAAACATCTGCCCGTCTCCGCTTGCCAAGCTTTGACTTTCGATCCCGTGGCGGACGGTCGGTTACGGGCGCATGACACGCGAGTAGACGTACCCAGGCGCCTTCGATCTGGGTATGTTCCTCGCCGTCAGGGCAGCCACCGCGTCCTTCAGGGAGTCGAGACCCGTGTCGGAAAACAAAGAACCCCACGTAGCGAAGTTCGTTTACGACTTCACCGAGGGAAACAAGGACCTCAAGGACCTCCTGGGTGGCAAGGGCGCGAACCTCGCCGAGATGACCAACCTCGGGCTCCCCGTTCCCCCCGGCTTCACGATCACGACGGAAGCCTGCAAGGTCTACCTCGACAGCGGCGAGGAACCGGTGGCACTGCGTGACGAGGTGAGTGCGCACCTCGACGCGCTGGAGCAGCGGATGGGCAAGAAGCTGGGGCAGGCCGACAACCCCCTCCTGGTCTCGGTCCGCTCCGGCGCGAAGTTCTCCATGCCCGGCATGATGGACACGGTCCTGAACATCGGCCTCTCCGACAAGTCCGTGCAGGGTCTGGCCAAGCAGGCCGGCGACGACCGCTTCGCGTGGGACTCCTACCGCCGGCTCGTCCAGATGTTCGGCAAGACGGTCCTCGGCGTCGACGGCGACCTCTTCGAGGAGGCCCTCGACGCGGCGAAGGACGCCAAGAAGGTCACCGTCGACACGGAGCTGGAGGCGGCCGACCTCAAGAAGCTCGTCACCAAGTTCAAGAAGATCGTCAAGGCGGAGGCCGGCCGGGACTTCCCGCAGGACCCGCGCGAGCAGATGGACCTCGCGATCCGCGCGGTCTTCGACTCCTGGAACACCGACCGCGCCAAGCTCTACCGCCGTCAGGAGCGCATTCCCGGCGACCTCGGCACCGCGGTCAACGTCTGCTCGATGGTCTTCGGCAACCTGGGCCCGGACTCCGGCACCGGCGTCGCCTTCACCCGCGACCCCGCCTCGGGCCACCAGGGCGTCTACGGCGACTACCTCCAGAACGCGCAGGGCGAGGACGTGGTCGCGGGCATCCGAAACACGGTCCCCCTGGCCGAGCTGGAGAACATCGACAAGAAGTCGTACGACCAGCTGATGCAGATCATGGAGACGCTGGAGAACCACTACAAGGACCTCTGCGACATCGAGTTCACGATCGAGCGCGGTCAGCTGTGGATGCTCCAGACGCGCGTCGGCAAGCGCACCGCGGGCGCCGCCTTCCGCATCGCGACCCAGCTGGTCGACCAGGGCCTGATCGACGAGACGGAGGCCCTCCAGCGCGTCACCGGCGCCCAGCTGGCCCAGCTGATGTTCCCCCGCTTCGACGAGCAGGCGAAGGCACAGTCGGTCGGCCGGGGCATCGCGGCGTCGCCGGGCGCGGCGGTCGGCAAGGCGGTCTTCGACTCGTACACGGCGGTCAAGTGGTCCCGCTCCGGCGAGAAGGTCATCCTGGTCCGCCGCGAGACCAACCCCGACGACCTCGACGGCATGATCGCGGCGGAGGGCATCCTGACCTCCCGGGGCGGCAAGACCTCCCACGCGGCCGTGGTCGCCCGGGGCATGGGCAAGACGTGCGTGTGCGGCGCGGAGGAGCTGGAGGTCGACACCAAGCGCCGTCGGATGACGGTCCCCGGGGGCCATGTGGTCGAGGAGGGCGACGTCATCTCCATCGACGGCTCCTCCGGCAAGGTCTACCTGGGCGAGGTCCCGGTCGTGCCCTCCCCGGTCGTCGAGTACTTCGAGGGCCGGATGCACGCGGGCGCCCACGACGCCGGCGAACTCGTCGAAGCGGTGCACCGCATCATGGCGTTCGCGGACCGCAAGCGCCGGCTGCGCGTGCGCGCCAACGCCGACAACGCCGAGGACGCCCTGCGCGCCCGCCGCTTCGGCGCCCAGGGCATCGGCCTGTGCCGCACCGAGCACATGTTCCTCGGCGACCGCCGTGAACTGGTGGAACGCCTGATCCTGGCCGACACGGAGGAAGACCGGGAGGAGTCCCTGAAGGCCCTCCTCCCCCTCCAGAAGAAGGACTTCGTCGAACTCCTCTCGGCGATGGACGGCCTGCCGGTCACGGTCCGCCTCCTCGACCCCCCGCTCCACGAGTTCCTCCCGGACATCACGGAACTCTCGGTCCGGGTGGCCCTCGCCGAGTCCCGCCAGGAGCCCCACGAGAACGAACTCCGGCTCCTCCAGGCGGTCCACCGCCTGCACGAGCAGAACCCGATGCTGGGCCTGCGCGGCGTACGCCTGGGCCTGGTGATCCCCGGCCTGTTCACCATGCAGGTCCGCGCGATCGCCGAGGCCGCGGCGGAACGCAAGAACGCCAAGGGCGACCCGCGCGCCGAGATCATGATCCCGCTGGTCGGCACGGTCCAGGAGCTGGAGATCGTCCGCGAGGAGGCCGACCGGGTCATCGCGGAGGTGGAGGCGGCGACGGGCACGAGCCTGAAACTCTCGATCGGCACGATGATCGAACTCCCGCGGGCCGCCCTGACGGCGGGCCAGATCGCCGAGGCCGCGGAGTTCTTCTCCTTCGGCACCAACGACCTGACGCAGACGGTCTGGGGCTTCAGCCGCGACGACGTCGAAGCCTCCTTCTTCACCGCCTACCTGGAGAAGGGCATCTTCGGCGTCTCCCCCTTCGAGACCATCGACCGGGACGGCGTCGGCTCCCTGGTGGCGGCGGCGGCGAAGGCCGGCCGTGCGACCCGCCCGGACCTGAAACTGGGCGTCTGCGGCGAGCACGGCGGCGACCCGGAGTCCGTCCACTTCTTCCACGAGGTGGGCCTGGACTACGTCTCCTGCTCCCCGTTCCGCATCCCGGTGGCCCGCCTGGAGGCGGGCCGCGCGGCGACGCAGTCGGCGGGCAGCGACCACCGCTGAGGCGCTGCCGACGGGAGGCCGGTGAGCTGACCGGCCTCCCCTGAACCCCGGGTCCGCCGTCCGTCCCCGACCCTCAAGACCGATGGACGGCGGCCCCGGCACGCAAGAGAGGGGCGGCACCCTGTGCGGGGGTGCCGCCCCTTGGTGCGTCGTCAGGCTGTTACTGGGGTCAGGCCTGCCGGTGCTCGTTTCACAGCCAGCCGCGTCGGGTGGCGGTGAGGCCCGCCTGGAAGCGGGTGGAGGCGCCGAGTTGGCACATGAGCTGGTGGACGCGACGCTGGGTGGTCCGCTCGCTCCAGCCCTGGGCGCGTGCGATGGCCGTGTCGGTGAGGCCGGAGGCGAGCAGGGCGAGCAGGGACCGCGTCTCCTCGTCAGGCTCTGCGTCCTCGGATTCCGCCGCCGCGGTGGTGGCGGCGCCGGGTGGCAGTGGGGCGTCCGACAGCGGCGCTGCGCGCTCCCACTGTGCCTCGAAGAGCGATTCCAGAGCTACGAGCACGGGGGAGCGGTGGACCAGGTAGGCGACCGACTGGTCACCAGGTCCGAGGCTGAAGGGGAGGATGGCCGCCCGGTCGTCGCTGATGACGAGCTTGAGGGGCAGCTCAGGGTGTACCCGTGCCTGCTCGCCCGCCTTCATGCTGGGCACGATGTCGTTGTTCAGCCTGCCGGGCCAGGCCACCGCTTCGCGGTCGTAGATCACCCGGTAGACCACGCCGCGCCGCTGCTGCTGAAGCTGGCTGTCGAGGTTGCTGCCGGGGCCGTCGAAATAGGGCGGCCGGTCGCACACACGCACCTCGCGGCGGGCGTCGACAGTCAGCCGGAGCACGGTGGCGTTGATGTGCTCACGGCTGGTGAGCAGTTCGACGGCCATGTCGCGCTGGCTGATCCGGGCCGCCTCCCGGTGGGTCTCGGTCAACCGCTGTACCAGGGCTCGTGCTTCCTTGAGCTGGTGCTCGCGCTGGTCTATCAGCGCGGTGACGGCGACATCCGGGGGAGCGGCGGTGAAGCGTGACGGGCGTCCGGTGTCCTGCACGGCGAGCCCGGCCTTGACCAGTCTGGACAGCAGCCTTCCCACGGTGGTCGCGGGCATGCCGCAGACGTCGGCCAACTCCGCAGAGGTGCAGCGAGGCTGCCGGACCAGTGCCACGTAGACGTGTTCTGCTTCTTCCGCAAGCCCGAGCACGTCAAATTCCATACCGCTCCGCCGATTTCCGTGGCGGCTTCCGCCACCTGGCAGAGATCCGCCAGCCTCGTAATCTTGTGTTGCGTTGGTCGCGGTTGACATCTTTCACGCTGAAGTCGGCGCTGTCCTGAGCACGTTCGAGCGGGCAGAGCCTTCCGGTGCGGATCCGTGCTCGCGGATTCGCTCCTTGAGAAAGGTGTCCCATGACGTATGCCCACACGCGCGGCAGACGGCTTGGTGCCGTCGGTGCCGCGCTCGTGGCCATCACCGCGGCCGTAACGATACCCGCGGCCGCGCTTCCCTCAAGCTCCCCCGGGTCCGGCTCCGCGGCCACTGATTCCGGCCGGTCGCCGGCCGTGAAGACCCCGCTCGGCAGCAGCTCATCGGCGGCACAGCCCGGTGCGGGGGCCGCGCTGCCCGCCACACCCGGATCCTCGGCGCTCGGTCCGTGGCGCTCGTTCCTGAAGCCCACGCCCGCGCAGTCGGCGAAGAACAGCCCTCACCAGGTCCTTGTGGTCCTCGGCTCGGCCACCCAGGTGACGGGCACGTCGCTGGGGAAGCAGCGCAATCTGCAGGCCCGTACCCCGCTGACCTCGGACACCGCGGTCAACACCGCGCTCCAGCGGGCCCACGCGGTCTCCATGCGGCCCCTGGTGCCCGAACTGTCGGCCGCCCAGGCGAAGCAGTTGCGCTCGGCCGCCCGGGCGAAGCTGGGCTCCGGGGCGATCGACCTGTCCAAGGTCCAGGTCGTCCAGCTCGCCGGCGGCGACACCACGGCGGCCGCCCGGGCGCTGGCCGCCACCCCCGGTGTCGTCTACGCCGAGCCCGACCAGACCGTCTCCCCCATGAACACCGGCTCTGTGCCGCTGCCCTCCTCGGTGAGCGCCGCGACGGGGAAGTCCGGCTCGTCGGAGAAGGGGAAGGGGCAGGACAGCGGCGCGACCGGCTCCGACGGCGTGCCCGGCAACGCGGCTCTCGGCACCTCGGCGCAGAGCTTCCTCAACGCCGGCGGCGTCAACGCGACCGGTGCCTTCAGTGTGCTGAAGCAGAAGTTCGGCCAGCTGCCGGGCACCGGTGAGACCATCACCAACGTCTCGGTCGGCGACCTCACCGACACGCAGACGCCCGACCTCGCCCCGAGCGGGCCGACGACCGTCGTCCAGAACGGCCAGCGGTACCTGGACATCCCCACGATGCCCTTGATCCCCACCTACACCGCGGACGCGACCGGCGCACTCGACCCGACCGGATCGACCCAGGGGCAGGACTCCGCGCTGGGCGAGGTGCTGCTGGACTTCTCCGTGATGGCGCCGCTTCCGCACGAGCTGCAGCGGCCGGGCATGCAGGGCAGCGGAGCCTCCGACCTGCTGGGCATCGCCCCGGGCGCGAACTACCGGCTCGTCGTCCCGCAGCAGCCGACGTTCAGCCAGATCGCGGTGGCGCTGCTGGCCGCGGCCCGGCAGCAGCCGCGACCCGACGTGATCACCGCCAGCCTCGGCTACGGCACCGACGCCCAGGGGCTCCCCGGCCGCTACCTGGAGGACGACCCGGTCCAGCAGGCCGTGATCGCGTCGATCGTGCAGCAGTACGGCATCACCGTGGTGGTCTCGTCGAACGACGGGACCAGGCTGTTCACCAACGCGGCCGTCGGGCCCGACGGCGGCAGCACCGCGACCGACATCACGCGCAAGGCCGCCGACACCACCCGGATCGACGACGACCAGCTGTCGACCACGCCGAGCAAGGTGCTGGATTCCGGCGCGATCGCCGCGGGCGGCACCACGACCGACGACACGCTGTCCGTTCCTCCGCAGAACGGCGGCGCCGCGTCGGCCAACGGCACCTGGGCGACCACCAGGCTCAACGGTTCCGAGGTCTTCTCCTCGGGATTCGGCACCCGCGTGAATGTCTCGGCGCCCAGCGACGGCATCCCCGCCTTCGAACACCAGGGCCAGACCGCACAGTCGGTGACGGAGGTCCTCAACGGAGGCACTTCGGCGTCCGCGCCCGAGATCGCGGCCGCCGCCGCGGTCGTCCTCCAGGCCTCCCGGCTGACCGGACAGCACCCGTCCCCCGATGACGTCCGTTCACTGCTGGAGCGCACCGGCCGGGCCGTGCCCACGCCGCCGCAGATCGACCGGCCGCTGCACGTGGGCCCGCAACTCGACGTCACCGCCGCGCTGCAAGCGGTCCTGGCCAAGGCGCACGGCAGCCATGCCCGCACCGGCACGCCCCGCATCGTCCGGCTCTCCGTGGCGCATCGCCAGACCGTGGGCGGACTCGGCGGCGCGTACACCGAAGGCACCGACCCCGGTTACATCGACCTGGCCGGACCCGGCACGGGCGCAAGCGCCACCGGCGAGGGCCTGGTGGGGCCGGTGACCATCGGCGCCGACGTGACCGGCCTGCCCGACCGGCAAGGCGTCAGTTACGCGCTGCGCATCGGGAATCACGAGTTCACCTCGGATGTGCCGGCGATCCGGCTGACCCCCACGCAGATGCTGACCGCGGCCGGACTGCCGGTCGTCTCCACGACGGACCGCCGGGTCTCGCTCACCTTCGAGGTGCGTCACGGCCACCAGGTGCTGGCCTCGGCCACCCACGAGCTGACCTTCGGCCCCACCGACGGCGGCTACGCCGAGTCCCTTGCTCCGGTGGTCCGGCCCGTCGTCGACGCGGGACACTCCGTGCGGGTGAGCTACGACCTCACCGGGGTGCGGAACGTCAGCTCGCCGAAGCTGGTCGTGTCAGGAGTCGGCCACTGGAGCCCCGCGGCGGCGCCCATCCTCTCCGCCTCCTACACCACCCCGCTGACGGCACTGCGCGGCACGGTCACCGTCCCGGCCGGAGCCTTCTCCGCCGGCGGCGGCATCTACGGGATCGGCATCCTCCAGAACCCCACGGCCGGCTCCAAGGGCGGCCCGGCGTACGGCGAGTTCGCCTCGATCCGGGTCGACGGCGGTGACCCCTCGCAACGCCCGGCAGCGCCGACCCTCGCCGCGAAGGCCGGAGGCTTCGGTCACCTGCTGGAGATCGACCGGGCCGCGCCGCGGTTCTCGGTGCACTACGACGTATCGGGCATCAAGCACGCCACCGGCACACTGCTGGAGTTCTCCCCGCCCGGACCGAACATGTACAACTCGTACAACCTGGTCAGCAACCAGAACGGCACCACCCGCGACCACAACGGGGTGGACAGCCCGGCCACGCTCGACCGCTCGCTGACGGGCACACGAGGCACGGCGGCACTCGACGCCCTCGCGCTCAAGCTGCCCTCATCGATCGCGTACGACCTGCGCGTGTTCGCCGTCGACCGGCACGGCCGGATTGTCGGGCAGGCCTCGCCGACGTCGCTGCTGGCATACGACGACGGACCGGCCCCCGACGGCACCAACCTGACGAACTTCGCGATCGTCCCCGGCGGCACGTCCGTCGCGGCGGTCGAAAGCCCCACCGGTGAAGGCTCGGTGTACGACTACGACGCCGCCACCGGAACCTATGGGCGCAAGTTGACGAGCGACCCCGCGTACGGCTCCATCTACGAGGTGTTCGGCGTCGACTCCGCCCACCACACGCTGGTCCTGCACAAGCAGACGACCACCGGTGAGCAGTGGCTCGAGACCTACGACACGAGCACCGGCGACGCGGTCGGCAGCCCCGTCCGCATCGACGACCAGTACGTCGTGACGGGCGGGCGGGTGGACGCCAAGCGCCACCGTGCGGCGGTGCTCGCCTACCGTTCGAGCGACCGTGCGGGCTTCGTCCTGCCCGTGGACACGGCGACCGGCACTCAGGGGACGCCGCTTCAGCTCGAGCCCACCTCGGACGGGAGAACCTCGTACGGCCTGCTGGACGTGGACGAGTCGACCGGCGTCTTCTCCGCGCAGAAGTCCGGGTCCGCCATCAACTGCCTGGCCTCGGTCGGGGCCGGCACCATGGCCTCGATCGACCTGGACAGCGCGACGGTCACCCGCAGCCAGGGGGGATCCCCTTGCGCCACGGACCTCGCCTCCGACCAGAAGGGCAGCCTCTACGAAACCTGGTACCACTCCTTCAGCGTCAACTTCGCCGGCACCGGGTACTTCGCGCAGTTGCCCGCCGGGGACCAGGTGAGCCTCGGAGCGGCGCAAGCGCCCCTCGCACTCGCCGTCGACGGTGAGCACCACCTGGCACTGTTCGCCTTCCGGCTCCCGGACCTGAAGCCGACGGGCGGCTTTCAGCAGTACGGCTTCGGCGACAACAACGCCACCGGCCGCATCGCCGTCGTCGATTTGAAGACGGGCCAGACGGTGCGCACCGTGACCGGCGTCCAGTACCCGCTGTTCGGGTCCTACAACGGCCGGCTCGAAACCCATCGCGAGCGTGTCATGCAGCTCGACCCGGCAACCCGGACCGGCTGGACGTACGCGGGCGACGGCAGCCAGATCCAGCAGTTCTCCTACTGACCCGACCCGCTGCTCGACCACCCGGGTCCGCGGGCGCCACGGCGTCCGCGGACCCGCGGCGTTTTCGACTGCTGACAGACGAGCCGCCGTACGAGACGACGTGCCGTCAGAGCAGGCCCAGGTCGCCGAGTTCCTTGTACAGGTCGGAGCGTGGCTGCGAGGCGTCGCCGGTCACCGCTCGGGGGGTCCCCTCGCCGGTGCCGGCCCGCGGGCGCCGGTCCCGGAAGAGCCAGGCGCCCGCCAGACCCCCGAGCAGCCCGCCGAGGTGGCCGAGCCAGCTCACCCCCGGCGTGCCGGGCACGGCCACGGTGAGGAGGTAGGCGAAGGAGGCGCCCATGACGATCCCGACCAGCGTGTCGATCAGGTGCCGGTCGAAGAGCCCGCGTACGACGACGTAACCGAAGTACCCGAAGATCAGGCCGCTGGCGCCGACCGTCGCCACGTCGCCCTTCTCGAAGAACCAGACCACGGCACCGCTGCTCAGCGCGATCAGCAGGGTCAGCCCCAGGAACCGCAGCACCCCGCGGTAGGCGGCGAGGAACCCGAAGACGAACAGCGGGCCGGAGTTGCTCTCGATGTGCGCCCAGCTCCAGTGCAGCAGGGGTGCGACCAGGATGTCGGGCAGCGTGCCGACGTCGCCGGAGACCACGGCGTAGTCCCGGGAGAGGGCGTAGTGGTCGGCGTAGTTGGCGAGTTGCACCAGCCAGACGACGGCGAGCAGCGCGAACATCACGAAGAACGCCTTCCGCGCCTCCGCGATCATCTCCTCGGGACTGCCCGGCACCCCGCCGCCCCGCACTGTCTTCGGCACATCCACGGCAGGCTCCCCCTCGAACGGCTTCCGCGTCCCCACCACGCCGCACTCTACGACAGCCCGCCGACAGCAGCCCCGGGCCGTGCGGGCCCCGCCGTCAGAGCGACGGCTCCGCCCACAGGTCCGCCGGTACGACGCCGGTGGAGCGGCCGTGGGGGTCCAGGAGGCGGCCGAGGAGTTTGTCCTGGCGGAGGGTGACGACCCGGTCGGCGATGTCCAGGGCCGGGTGGGCGGTGGCCAGTTGGGACTCCAGGCGGGGGATGTCGGCGAGGGAGTGGAGGGTGGCCTGGAGGATCAGGTTCTGGGGGCCGCTGATCGCCGCGCAGTTGCGGGTTTCGGGGAGACGGATCAGGGACTGGCCGATGTGCGGGAGGTCGGCGGGCGGGACCTTCGCCCAGAAGGTCACGGAGACCGGCCAGCCGCCGAGGGGGCGGGCGAAGTCGCAGCGGAAGCGGAGGAGGCCCCGGCGGGTGAGGTCTTCGACGCGGCGCTTGGCGGTGGAGAGGCTGACGCCGAGGTGCCGCGCCAGGGTCTGGTAGGAGATGCGGCCGTCGTGGGCGAGGTGGGTGACCAGGGCGCGGTCGATCGGATGGGCCTCGGCAGCGAGGCCGGCGGTGCTGCGGGGCGGCGGCGGGGGTGTCAGCCGGGCCCGTTGGGCGGGGGCCAGGGCCGCGATGCGCCAGTGGCCGCCCTCGGTGAACATGTGGGTGACGATCCGGGACCGTACGGCGGTGATGCCGGGCAGGTGGGGGAGCCGGTCGAGGGTGTAGCGGGACAGGGCCGGCAGGTCGCGGGTGGCGACCGTGGTGAGGAGGTCGTGGCCGGTGGCCGTGCGTTCGATGGTGACCATGTGGGGGTGGGCGCCGAGGGCCTCGGCGACCCGGGCCGTCGCTCCCGGGGCGCAGTCGATCACCACGTACGCCACACAGATCTGTTCGAGGAGGCGTGGGCCGGGGGAGAAGCCGACCCAGGCGGCGCCCTGCTCGGAGAGGCGGTGGAAACGGCGGGCCACGGTGACCGGGTCGACGTCCAGGGCGCGCCCGAGTTCGGTCCAGGAGGCGCGCGGGCGCAGCTGCAGGGCGTTGATCAGCGCCAGTTCGTCCTCGCTCAGCAAGGAGGGGACAGCATCCTGCGTCAGCGCGCCCGCGGTGCGAGAATCCTGCGTTTCGGGGCTGTGCCGCGTCACTCTCCCATTGTGGACCCGAGGACCCGCATCCGGCGGGCGGGGGCGTGAAGGAGGTCTGGATCATGGCTTTCGCCGACTACCAGAACGAGATCTACCTCGACGGGCTGCGCGGGGTGACGCCGCGGTTCCCGATGACGTACGACGAGCTGGAGCCGTTGGCCCAGGCCGCGATGGCTCCCTCGGTGCGGTCGTATGTCGCGGGCGGCGCGGGCGACGAGCGGACCCAGCGGGCCAACGTCGGCGCGTTCGAGGGGTGGGGGCTGGTGCCGCGCATGCTGGTGGGGGCGAGCGAGCGGGACCTGTCCGTCGACCTGTTGGGGATGCGGCTGCCCTCGCCGCTGTTCATGGCGCCGGTCGGGGTGATTGGGCTGTGCGCGCAGGACGGCCACGGTGATCTCGCCGTCGCCCGCGCCGCCGCCCGTACCGGCGTACCGATGGTCGCCTCCACGCTGACCGTCGATCCGCTGGAGCAGGTCGCCGCCGAGTTCGGCGACACCCCGGGCTTCTTCCAGCTCTACACCCCCACCGACCGGGGGCTGGCCGAGAGCCTGGTGCACCGGGCCGAGCAGGCCGGGTTCAAGGGGATCGTGGTCACCCTGGACACCTGGATCACCGGCTGGCGGCCGCGGGACCTGAGCACCAGCAACTTCCCGCAGCTGCGCGGGAACTGCCTGGCCAACTACACCAGCGACCCCGTCTTCCGCGCCCTGCTCGGCGGCCGGAGTCCGCAGGAGGACCCGCAGGGCACGGTCGCCCTGTGGGCGGGCATCTTCGGCAACCCGCTCACCTGGGACGACCTGCCCTGGCTGCGGTCGATCACCGACCTGCCGCTGATCCTCAAGGGCATCTGCCACCCCGAGGACGTCCGCCGGGCCAAGGACGCCGGCGTGGACGGCGTCTACTGCTCCAACCACGGCGGCCGCCAGGCCAACGGCGGTCTGCCCGCCCTCGACGCGCTGCCCGGCGTGGTCGAGGCCGCCGACGGCCTGCCCGTCCTGTTCGACTCCGGGGTGCGGACGGGTGCCGACGTCATCAAGGCCGTGGCGCTCGGCGCGACCGCCGTGGGCGTCGGCCGTCCCTATGCGTACGGTCTTGCGTACGGCGGTGAAGCCGGCCTCGTCCATGTGCTGCGGGCCCTGCTGGCCGAGGCCGACCTGATCATGGCCGTCGACGGGTATCCGACGCTCGCCGATCTGACGCCCGAGACCCTGCGGCGCGTCATCTGACCCGTCGGCCCGGGGAGCGGTCGTCAGTCGGTGGCGGCCGTGACCGACTCCCAGCGGGCGTACTCGTCCAGCAGTTCGGCGAAGTGGCCGCGCACCATCTCCAGGCCGGCGGTGGCCACCGCCAGGTGCACCGGGGGCTCCTCGATGCCGGTGATGTCGGCCACGGCCGCCATGGACCTGGCGAGGTTGCCCCGTACCGCCTGCTTGTCGAACTCGGCCATCATGGCGTAGGAGTCCGCGTAGTCCGGGACGGACCTGGCCGGGAGCCTGGAGCTGGTCCCGAAGTTGGTGTCGAAGCCGGCCGGCTCGACCAGGGTGACGCGGATGCCCAGCGGGCCGAGCTCCTTGGCCATTCCCTCGGTCAGGTTCTGCACGGCGCTCTTGGAGGCGCAGTACACGGCCATGGTGGGCAGGCTGACGTGGCCGCCCATGGAGCCGACGTTGAGGATGTGGCCGGATCCGCGTTCCCGCAGGTGCGGGAGGACGGCCTGGACCACCTGGACGATGCCCACCACGTTGGTCTCGAACTGGTCCCGCACCTGCGCGGGGCTGACCTCCTCGACGGCACCGAGCTGTCCGTAGCCGGCGGCGTTGACGACCGCGTCGAGGGCGCCGAAGCGCTCGACGGTCTCCCGCACGGCCTGCTCGATGCTCGCGGCGACGGTGACGTCGAGGCGCGTGACCAGGACGTTGTCGAGTCCGGCGAAGGCCGGGTTGGCCCTGGCGGGGTCGCGCATGGTCGCGGCGACGTTCCAGCCGCGCGCCGCGTACTCGAAGGTGAGGGCCTCGCCCATGCCGGTCGAAGCGCCGGTGATCAGAACGGTCTTGCTCATGATGTGCTCTCTCGTTCTCGCTCTACTAAACAGAATCTACAAAACATGTATAGCACGCCCAGTCGGTATGGTGTGCATATGACCGTGACCCGAGGGGACATCCAGCGCCGCGAGCAGGTGCTCGCGGCGGCGCTGAGCGTTTTCGCCACGTTCGGCTACCGCAAGACGTCGATGGACGCGGTGGCGCGGGCCGCGGACATCTCCCGCCCCGGCCTGTACTTCCTCTTCTCCGGCAAGGAGGAGCTGTTCCGCGAGACCATGCGGCAGGAGCTGGACCGGGCTCTGGACGACGTCCGTACGGCGCTGGCCACGCCCGGCGCGGATCTCGACGCGCGTCTGGTGGCCGCGCTCGACGCGAACCTGGGCCGGTACGTCGGCACGCACCTCAACGAGGGTGTCGACGATCTGCTGGAGCACAGCACCGCCCAGCTGCACGGCATGTACGACGACCACCGGGACGCCTTCCTCGGCACCCTCGCCGCGGCGATCGCCGACTCCGGCCAGGAGACAGGGGGCGTCACACCCCGCCAGATCGCGGAGGTCCTCCAGGCGGCCGGCGAGGGATGGAAGCACCGGGTCGCGGAGCGGGGAGAGTTCGCGGAGAAACTCCGTATGGCGGTGGCCGTGGTGTTGCGGCCGTAGCGGCCGTGGTGGCTGGAGGAGCTGGGGGGCTGTGCGAGGCGGTGGAGGAGCTGACGGCGACGCTGCCGGGGGGGGCGATGCGCGCGATGTGCTGATGGCGCTCGGGGGATCAGCCTGATGGGACGGTCAGCAGCTCCGCCAACACGTCGGCGAAATGGGTGATGCGGTCCAGCTGGGGGCCGCCGCGTGCGATGCGGAAGCCGTGCCGGCGGCCCCCGAACGACGCCTGCACGGCGTGCAACTGCGCCCAGCGGCCTACGCGTTCGCGGTCGACTTCCGCCGCCTCGGCGAAGACGTCGAGGAGGCGGTGGACCGTCCTCGGCAGATCGTCGGCCCGCATGAGGGACAGCGCACGGGACTTGAGCAGCGTGCCGCCGTCGTACGCCGGGTCTCCCGCGTAGCCCTTCGGGTCGACCGCCAGCCACGGCTCCCGGTCCGCCCGCAGGATGTTCCTCGCGTGCAGGTCGCCGTGGACGAGGGTGTCCGGCTGGTCGTGGCCCAGTTCGCGCGCGGTGGCGACGGCCGCGTCCACCACGCGGGGCGGCAGCGCGTGCGTCAGTTCCGTCGCGTCCCTGCGCAGCTCCGTCTCCCAGGTGCCGGCGCGGTCCCTCAGCCGGGGCAGCCCCGCCGGCGCCGGGACGGCCAGCCGGCGGTTCAGGCGGCCCGCGACGGCCACCACCGTCTCGTCGTCGGACCGGAGCGCCGCCAGCGTCGACATGCGGGCCCGTTCCAGCAGGAGGGCGAAACGGGCGTCGTCCCGCCGGTGCAGGAGGACCGCTCCCCGGCCCTCCCACGCCTCGAACGCGTCCGGCTCGTGGACGTTGCCGGGATGCGGGAAGGACACCTTCAGGACGAGCCGCCCGCCGGTGGGCCGCTGCCGTACCGGCACGATCACTCCGACGCCCCCGTGCGTCACCTCACCGTCCGGTACGCACTCCCAACGCTCCAGCAGGTCCTCGACGATCGCCGGGAGCCCGGCGATCCAGGCCGCCCCGCGCTCACCCTCACGGTCGACCGTGCCGCGCGCCAGCGCCTCCGGAATGCCGATCATCCCGGCACCCTACGCGCCACCGAGCGCTTCGTACGGCGCACGGCCGCGTCCGGTGTCCTGCCGTGCCCCGTCCTCGTAGGCTGGCCGCGACACAGATCCCCACCTGTGGAGGGCGCCCTCATGCGCAGCAGCGGCTGGAGAAGCGGCGACATCCCGGATCTCACCGGCCGCGTCGCCGTCGTCACCGGGGCCAACAGCGGACTCGGGTACGTCACCGCGCGCGAGCTGGCCCGCAAGGGGGCCCGGGTCGTGCTCGCCTGCCGGAGCGAGGCGCGGGGACAGGAGGCCGGGGACCGGATGGCCGCCGAAGTGCCCGACGCGCACATCGAGTTCGGGCGGCTCGACCTCGGGGACCTGGCCTCGGTACGGGACTTCGCCGGTTCGTTCCCGTACCGGCGCCTCGATCTCCTCGTCAACAACGCCGGGGTGATGGCACCGCCGTACGGGACCACCGCGGACGGCTTCGAGACGCAGTTCGGGGTCAATCACCTCGGGCACTTCGCCCTCACCGGGCTGCTCATGCCCGTCCTGCTGGGCACCCCCGCCGCCCGGGTCGTCACCGTCTCCAGCATGATGCACGTCCTCGCCAACATCGACCTCGACGACCTCGACAGCGCCCGCCGCTACCGGCGTTGGGTCGCCTACGGCCGGTCCAAGACCGCCAACCTGCTCTTCGTCCACGAGCTGGCCCGGCGCGTCGACGCCCACGGCGGCGACCTGGTCGCGGCCGCCGCCCATCCCGGGTACGCGTCCACCAACCTGCAGACCGCCGGCCCCCGTGCCGAAGGACGGCGCGGTGCCGAGCGGGTGATGGCGGCCGCCAACGTCGTCTTCGCGCAGTCCGCCGAGGCCGGGGCGCTGCCCACGCTGTACGCGGCCACCGCCCCCGGCGTACGGCCCGACTCCTTCACCGGGCCCTCGATCGCGATGTGGCGCGGCGCCCCGGCCCCCTCCCGGCGCGCACCCTGGACCCGTAACGACACCATGGCGCAACGCCTCTGGGACACCTCGGAGCAACTCACCGGGGTCTCCTACGCCGCCGCCCTGAAGGAGCTCTAGGGAGCCGGCGAGCCCTGAGCGCTACAGCGAGCCGCCGCTGTCCACCACCAGGTCGGTGCCCACCACCGACGCCGCGTCGTCCGAGGCCAGGTACAGCACGGCCGCCGCGATCTCCTGCGTCGAGGAGATTCGGGCCAGGGGGAGCGTGGCCCTCGCCCGTTCCGCACGGTCCCGCTCCGTCTCGCCCGCGCGCAGCGACATCGGCGTGGCCGTCGCCCCCGGGCTCACGACGTTGATCCGGACCCCGTCCCGGATGTGGTCCAGCGCCGCACCCCGGCTCAGCGCCGTCACCGCGGCCTTCGTCGCCGAGTACGCGGCGGCCCCGGCGGTGGTGACGTGGGCACCGAACGTGGAGGATACGTTCACGATCGCGCCGCCGGCCGGCTGGGTGCGCATCCGGCGGATCTCCGCCTGCAGCGCCAGGTGCACGCCGGTGACGTTGACCGACAGCTGCTCGTGCCAGTCGGCCTCCGGAAGGCCGGCCAGCGGGGCCCCGCCCCGGAAGATCCCCGCGTTGTTCACCGCCACGTCCAGCGAGCCGAAGTGCTCGACGGCAGCCGCCACCAGCGCCTCGGCGCCCCCGGCTCGGGAGACGTCGGCCGGCACCGCGAGCGCCTCGCCGCCCCGCTCCTCGATCAGCGCGACCGTCTCCTTGAGGGGCTGCTCACGGCGGCCCGCCACGACGACGCGCGCGCCCTCGGCGGCGAACGCCAGGGCGACGGCCCGGCCGATGCCGCTGCCGGCGCCGGTGACCAGAGCCGTACGACCCGCGAAACGATCCCGGGCAGCAGCCCCGGTAGCAGCCATCAGATGTCTCCCTTTTCTTGAACGCTTTTCTTGAACGCTTTTCTTGGACGATTTCTTGAACGATCGGTTCAATATCAGGACGCGAAGAGCCGCCCCGGCGTGGCAGGGCGCCCGCCGGCCGTCGGTCAGTCCAGCAGTCGCAGCACTTGCTCCGCCGCGTCCCGGACCCGGGCCGGGTCCGTCGACGCCTTGCCCACCACCCGCATGCCCTGGAGCAGCACCAGCAGGGTGCGGGCGAGGGCCGGCGGATCGCGGTCGGCGGGCAGTTCGCCCTGGGCCTGAGCCCGGACCAGGGCCATGTGCAGGCCGGTTTCGACCCGGTCCCAGTCGTGCTCGACGCTGCGCGCGGCGGCGGGGTCGTGCGCAGCGAGTTCGGCCGCCGTGTTGGTGACCAGGCAGCCGCGCAGGCGCAGGTCGTCGGCGGCGGACTCGGCGGCGTACTGCCGTATCAGCGCGCGTACGGCCGGCAGGGCCGGGCCCGGCCGGGACAGGTCGCGCAGGAGGGGCGGGAGGCGGTCCTGCTGGTAGCGCTCCAGCGCCTTCAGGTAGAGGTCGTGCTTGCTGCCGAAGGTCGCGTAGAGGCTGGCCCGCCCGATGCCCAGGTGCGCGACCAGGTCGGCCATGGACGTGGCCTCGTAACCGCGCCGCCAGAACAGCTCCAGGGCGGACTGCAGCGCGACGTCCGGGTCGAACTCCTTGGTCCTGGCCATGGACCGGAGCCTAGGTTTATCCGGAACGATCAGTCAAGTATCGGCGATTCCGGTACGACGGCCCGTACCGCGTAGGCGGCCACCCGCACCCCCTCGTCGTCCAGGCACTGGCCGGTCACCAGGTCGAAGCGCTGCTTGAGCAGGGGCGAGGCGACGAACGGGCGGCCCCGGTGGGTGCCGGTCAGGCCGCGGGAGAGGACCGCCGCGCCGCCGAAGGGGTCGCGGTTGTCGATCGCGTACAGGCGGTCCGCGCGGTCCCGGAAGACGGCGACCTGGCGGCCGTCCGGCAGCAGCGCGGCCACCCCCCGCCCCGGGGTCAGCCGGCTCAGGTCGCAGACCGTGAACCAGCCGTCGTCCAGACGGAGTTGGACCATCAGCTCGGTGGTCTCGGGTGCCAGGGTCATCGCTGGGCGCTTCCTTCCAGGACGTCTTCGGCGGGACGCATGCCGATCGACAGCAGGGTCAGGTCGGGCTTCGTCTGGCCGCGCTCGGGCACGAAGCCGACGACCGGGTCGGGGGTGTCGGGGGCGTTGACGAAGGACACGAACCGGGCAAGCTTGTCGGGGTCGGCGACGGTCGACGCCCACTCGTCGGCGTAGTGGGCGACGTGCGCCGCCATCAGGGACTCCAGCTCCTCGCAGATGCCGAGGGAGTCCTCGACCACCACGTCACGGACATGGTCCAGGCCGCCCGGGATCCGCTCCAGCCAGGTCGACGTGCGCTCCAGGCGGTCCGCCGTCCGGATGTAGAACATCAGGAATCGGTCGATCAGGCGGACCAGTCCGGCGTCGGTCAGGTCCTGGGCGAGCAGGTCCGCGTGGCGCGGAGTGGCGCCGCCGTTGCCGCCCACGTAGAGGTTCCAGCCGTTGGCCGTGGCGATGACACCGAAGTCCTTCGACTGGGCCTCCGCGCACTCGCGGGCGCACCCGGAGACCGCCGACTTGAGCTTGTGCGGCGACCGCAGGCCCCGGTAGCGCAGCTCCAGGTCGATCGCCATCCGGACCGAGTCCTGGACGCCGTAACGGCACCAGGTCTGTCCGACGCACGACTTCACCGTCCGCAGCGACTTGCCGTACGCGTGGCCGGACTCGAAGCCGGCGTCCACCAACCGCGTCCAGATCAGCGGGAGCTGCTCCACCCGCGCGCCGAACATGTCGATCCGCTGACCGCCGGTGATCTTCGTGTAGAGGCCGAAGTCCCGGGCGATCTCACCGATCACGATCAGGCCCTCGGGGGTGATCTCGCCGCCGGGGATGCGCGGGACGACCGAATACGAGCCGTTCTTCTGGAGGTTGGCGAGGAAGTGGTCGTTGCTGTCCTGGAGCGCCGCCTGCTCGCCGTCCAGGACATACCCGCTCACGCCGATCGTCGGAGCGAGCGAGGCGATGACCGACGCCACCGCCGGCTTGCAGACCTCGCAGCCGTCGCCGCCCCGGGCACCCTCCCGGCCGTAACGGTCGAGCAGCTCCCGGTAGGTGCTGATGCGCAGGGCGAGGACGATCTCGTACAGCTCCTCGCGGGTCTGCGCGAAGCAGCCGCACAGCCCCTTGTCGACCTCGACGCCGGACGCCTCCAGCTCGGCCGTGACCAGCTGGCCGAGGACCTTGACGCAACTGCCGCAGCCGGTACCCGCCTTGGTGCACTTCTTCACCTCCGGCACGGTGGTGCAGGAGTGCTCGGTCACCGCGCCGCGGATCGTGCCCTTGCTGACGTTGTGGCAGGAACAGACGACCGCTTCGTCGGGGAGCGCGGACGGGCCGAGCTGGGCGCCGCCGCTCGCACCGGCCGGCAGCACCAGGGACTCCGGGGAGAGGGGCGGCACCGAACCGGTGAGGGCGCGCAGGGTGCCGTACGCGTCGGCGTCGCCGACCAGGATGCCGCCGAGCAGCGTGCCGTCCCGGCCGATGACCAGCTTCTTGTACAGGCCCGAGCGGGCGTCGGAGTAGACGACGTCCAGGCAGCCCTCGGTCGTGCCGTGCGCGTCGCCGAAGGAGGCCACGTCCACGCCGAGCAGCTTGAGCTTGGTGGACAGGTCGGCGCCGGTGAAGGCGGACTCGTCCCGCGCGATGGTGGCCGCGGCCGTCGCCGCCTGCTCGTACCCGGGCGCCACCAGGCCGTACACCCGGCCGTCCGCCGCCAGCGCGCACTCGCCGATCGCGAACACGTGAGGGTCGTCCACCGTACGGCACTGCTCGTCGACGGCGATGCCACCGCGCTCGCCGACCGACAGGCCGCAGTCCCGGGCGAGTTGGTCCCTCGGCCGCACCCCGGCGCTGAACACCACCATGTCGGTGGCGAGTTCGGAGCCGTCGGACAGCCTCATGCCGACGACGGCGCCCGCGTCGTCCGTCACGATCTCCTGGGTGCCCACGCCCGTGTGCACGCTCAGGCCCGTCTCCTCGATGGTGCGCAGCAGGGCCGCGCCGCCGCCCGCGTCCACCTGCACCGGCATCAGCCGGGGCGCGAACTCCACGATGTGCGCGGTGAGTCCGAGCCCCTTCAGCGCGCCCGCCGCCTCGAGTCCGAGCAGACCGCCGCCGACCACGGCCCCCACGGTCGCCCTCGACTTCGCGTACGCCTCGATCGCCAGCAGGTCCTCGATCGTGCGGTAGACGAAGCAGCCCTCGGCGTCCTTGTTGGGGACCGGCGGCACGAACGGGTACGAGCCGGTGGCCAGCACGAGCGTGTCGTAGCCGAAGACCCGGCCGGACCTGGCCGTCACCGTCCGCGCCGCGCGGTCGACCGTCTCCGCGGGGTCGCCGAGACACAGCTCGATGCCGTGGTCGTCGATGAACTCCATGTCGGTCATGGAGAGTTCGTCGGCGGACGTGCCCGTGAAGTACGAGGTGAGGGCGACCCGGTCGTAGGCGGGACGCGGCTCCTCGCACAGCACGACCACGCGGTGCGTGGCGGTCAGACCGCGCTCGGCCAGCGCTTCGAGGAAACGCTGCCCGACCATCCCGTGGCCGACGAGCACGATCGTGGGGGTGGCCCCCGGGGTGGCGGTCATCAGGAGCCTCCATCGTGGGTGAACGCGCCCGGGGCGGCGACGGCGAGCGGTACGACGACGTCGCCGGGGCGTACCTCGGCCTCGCCGGTCGCGCGGCGGTGGTGCGGGTCGCGGGAGTGCCGTTCGCGGGAGCGCGGTTCGCGGGAGCGCGGTTCGCACCCGTCCCGTTCCCGGTCCTCGGGGTGCGCCCCGAGGCCGGCGCCGATCACCACCACACGCGTATGCGACGTCATGCCCAGGAGCGTGCGCGGCGGACGTTACCCGGCCGCATCCCCCCTGTTTCCCGCACGGAACGCTGCCCTCTTCGGGGGCGGGGGTGGGGTGTGAGGGGTCTGGGGCCGGGCCTGCGGACGCTGTGAGGTGGGGAAACGCGGGGGAGCGGGTGGCTCGCCCCGGCGGCCTGTGGGGTGCGCGTCGGTGGCCGACGGGGTGCGCGTCGGTGGCGGACGGCCGGGGGTGCGGACGGGTGTACGGCCTTGGATGGCCGGCCGGGTGTACGGCTTGGGGCGGACGGCCGGGTGTGCGGCCTGGGGTGGGGTGGTCGGCCGGGTGTACGGCCTTGGGCGGCCGTTCGTCAGCGGCTTGCCGTCAGGTGGGCGAAGACGACGACGTTTCCCTGGTAGCCGGTGGCCCGGGAGTAGCCGCCGCCGCAGGTGATCACTCTGAGCTCGGGGCGTCGCGCGGCTCCGTAGACCTTCTCGTCGGGGAAGTCCCGGGCCTGGTACACCTCCACCGCGTCGACCGTGAAGACGGCGACGGCCTTGTCCTGCCGGTCCACCTCGATGGTCGCGCCGCGCTTGAGGGCGCCGAGGTCGTAGAAGACGGCGGGGCCCTCGGTGTTGTCGACGTGACCGGCGACGATCGCGGTCCCGGTCTCGCCGGGTGCGGTGCCCGACTCGTACCAGCCGGCGAGGTTCTTGTTGCCGGCGGGCGGGACGTCGAGGCTGCCGGCGGGGGTGAGGGCGAGGCCGATGAGAGGGGCGTTCACACGGATCGCGGGGATGCGGATGCGGGTGGGCGGGGACGGGGGCAGTGCCGGGGCTTCGAGGCGTTCCTCGCCGGGATCGGGGCGGCCCTCGGCGGCGGACGGCTGGGGTGGCGCGGTGTGCGGGCCGGAGCCGGGGCCGAGCAGCCAGACGCCTGAGCCGAGCGCTATGACGGTTACGGCGGCTATCGCGGTGTCCCCGATCTTGCGCATGCGAACCCCTTTTTCGGAGGCTAGAGCTTCTAACGCGGGGGTGAGGGGTTAGCGGGAGCGCTCCGTTGTAGCGGAGGCGCCACCTCTAACAAAAGTGAGAGGTCTCGCGAAAGTGACAGCCTCTAACAAACCTGACCCCCTACCCCCTCCGGGCCGCGAGGGGCGTCGGACCCGGAGGGGGTGGGATGTGCGGTACCGGCGGACGGACAGCGGAGGGTGTCCGTCAGATCCCGTCGCCTCTCGCCCGGCGATGCAGGAGCCAGGTACCGCCCGCGGCGGCGACGGCCAGAGCCGTCACACCTGCCGCGGTCTGTACGGGGTCGGTGCCCAGAGCACCACCGACCCCCGTCTTCACACTGCCGTGGGGCTGCACCTGCCCGCCGGCTGCCGGCATCAGTGCCACCACCAGGTCACCGGCCACCTGCCGGTTCCCGTCGGCGCACTTCGCGACGATCTCGTACGTTCCCGGCTGCGCGCTGGGCGGCACCTGGAACTGGCCGATCGCCTCGCCCTCATGGGTGCTGGGCGCGAGAGTGAACGTTCCGGCGCCGACCGAACTGGCGTCGCCGACAGCTGACGACTTCTCCCCGCAGGCGGCCGTGTTCACCGAGACCTGGGCGCCCGCCGCCGCGGTCGACGGGTAGACGTCCAGGCCGCCGGTACTGCCGCCGTACGCCGGCGCGGCGCCGAGGCCGGCCGCGGCCACGGCGAGCGCGGCCCCGGCCAGCGGACGGACAGTGCGTCGCATGGTGCTCCCTCGTCGAGCTCGTCCCACTCCCTTGCTCTTCCGAGGTAAAAGCCAACGGGCCGGGCCCGCTCCCTGAGATTCCGTCGGCTGTGGGATGAACGGGTGTCACGGCGGTGGTCCACGACGGGCGTCATGGAGGAGTTCCGGCAGGTCAAGGGGGTTGCACGGGGGCCGGTATGAAGAACACACGAACGGCGGGTGCTGCCGGGAGTGAACGGGTGACGCCCGTCGTGGAGACCTACCGGCGGGCCTACTGGCGGGGCCCACCGGCGGACCGCTCCGGACCGCTGCGGGCCGCGGAGGCGGCAGTGTCAGGCCGTCCGGAACCGCCTCCAGCGCGAACCGGAACCCGGCCCGCAGCGCACGAGACCGCCCGTCAAGGCCGCCGCAGACCTCACTCCGGCCCCGCCTTGGTCCCGATCTCGCGGCCGCCACTTCCGGTTGCGGGGGCCCGGTGGACGGACAAGGCTCGAACCAAGGACTTCTGGTGCGAGGAGAAGACGGTGTCCGATCGCCATGGGCCGTCATCCGTCGCGGAGGCTCCCACCGTGGGGACACGTGGCCCGGATGCGGCGAGGGTGAACCTCTCGGTGAACGGGACGAGCCGGGTGGTGGCACTGGAGCCACGCGTGAGCCTGCTGGACGCGTTGCGCGAGCATCTCGGTCTCACGGGCTCGAAGAAGGGCTGCGACCAGGGCACTTGTGGTGCCTGCACGGTGTGGGTCGACGGGCGCAGAGTGCTGGCGTGCCTGACGCTGGCGATCACCTGCGAGGGCCTCGAAGTGACCACGATCGAGGGGCTGGCCGAGGGTGAGGAACTGCATCCGATGCAGCGTGCGTTCTGCGCGCACGACGCCTTCCAGTGCGGGTACTGCACACCCGGCCAGATCATGTCCGCCGTCGCGCTGCTGGAGGAGGGACACGCCGGGTCGGATGCCGAGATCGCCGAGTGGATGAGCGGCAACCTCTGCCGCTGCGCGGCCTATCCCAACATTCGCGCGGCCGTCCGGGACGTGCGTGACCAGGCCCGGGGCGAGTGACATGAGGTCCATCGCCTACGCCCGTCCGACCGACGTACGCGGCGCGATCACGGCCGTCGCGTCGGACCCCGGCAGCTCCTTCCTGGCAGGCGGTACCACGGAGGTCGACCTGCTGCGCCTGGACGTCGCGTGGCCGAACCGGCTGGTGGACATCAACCGCCTTCCGCTGACCGGTATCGACGAGCTGCCCGGGGGCGGTCTGCGCATCGGGGCGCTGGCCCGGATGAGCGACGTCGCACAGGCCCCGGCAGTCGTGGACCGCCTGCCGATGCTTTCCCAGGCGCTGCTTCTCGGGGCGTCGGCCCAGTTGCGGAACATGGCGACGATGGGCGGCAACCTGATGCAGAAGGTGCGCTGTTCGTACTTCCGTGACCCCGGGTCGGCGTGCAACAAGCGCGTTCCGGGCAGTGGTTGTGCCGCGCTGGAGGGCGTCAACCGGGGCCACGCGATCCTGGGCGTCAGCGAGCACTGCATCGCCACGCATCCCTCGGACGCGGCGGTCGCGCTGGTGGCTCTGGACGCCGTGGTGCACACCCTGCGGGCCGACGGCAGTACCCGTGCCGTCCCCGTCGACGACTTCTTCCTGCTGCCGGGGGACACACCGCACCGTGAGCATCCGATCGAGCACGGCGAGCTGATCACGGCGATCGAGGTCCCCGCCACGCCGGTGGCACGACACTCGCTCTACGTGAAGGTCCGGGACCGCGAGTCCTACGAGTTCGCACTCGCCTCGGTGGCCGCCGCCGTACACGTTCGTGAGGGCGTGATCAGCGAGGTCCGCCTCGCGCTGGGCGGCGTGGCGGCCAAGCCGTGGCGGGCGCGCCGTGCGGAGGGATTCCTGACGGGGCGGGCGGCGCGGCACGAGGTGTTCGCGCAGGCCGCCGCCGAGGAACTGGCCGGTGCCCGGACCCGTCCCCTCAACGCCTTCAAGGCCGATCTCGCCCGGCGCACCATGGTCCGCGCGCTGGAGACGGTCACCGCGAGGGGAGAAGCGGCATGACCACAGCCCCCGCCTCCGCCTCCGCCTCCGCCTCCGCCTCCGCCCCTGCCCCCGCCATCGGACAGCCAGTCGACCGGGTCGACGGGCCCGCCAAGGTCACCGGCCGCGCCCGCTACTCCGCGGAGATCACCTTGCCGGGCACCGCGTACGCCGCCCTCGTCGGCGCCCGCACGGCCGGCGGGCGTATCACCGGCCTGGACACCTCGGCGGCGGAGAACGCCGAAGGCGTCCTCACGGTGCTGACCCACCGCAACCTGCCGAAACTGGCGACGGAGCCACGCCTGGGGCTCGCGCTGTTCGGCCACGACGCCGCGGGCCAGAGCTTCTTCCCCATGCAGGACGACATCGTCCACTACTCCGGCCAGCCGGTGGCCCTGGTGGTCGCGGACTCCCTGGAGCGTGCCCAGTACGCGGCCCGTCTCGTCCACGTCGACATCGAGCGGCGGCCGTCGACGACCACCCTGGAGGAAGGCCGCGGCCAGGCCTACGAACCGAAGGCGATCTTCGCCGGCCTCCTCCCCGGGCGCAGTGTGCGCGGGGACGTCGACGCCGGTCTCGCCGCCGCCTCCATCCGGCTCTCCGCGACGTTCCGCCTCGCCGCCAACCACCACAACCCGATCGAGCCGTCGGCCACCACCGCGGTGTGGGACGGCGACCGGCTCACTCTGTACGACTCCACCCAGGGCGTCGTGGCCACCCAGACCACGGTCGCCCGGCAGCTGGGCATCCCCCGGTCGCAGGTGCGGGTCCGCACCCGTTTCGTCGGTGGCGGATTCGGTTGCAAGGCGGCTACCTGGCCGCATGTCACGCTGGCGGCGATGGCCGCCCGCCGGGTGGGGCGTCCGGTCAAGCTGGTGCTGACCCGGGAGCAGATGTTCACCTCCTGCGGCCACCGCGAGGAGCAGGAACAGTACATCGAGATCGGCGCCACCGACGCAGGCCGCCTGACCGCACTGCGCCACCACAAGCTGTCGGTCACCTCGCCCTTCGACGACTGGGCGGAGCCGTCGCTCGGTATGGCCGGGCAGGTGTACGACTGCCCCCACTACGAGGGCGTCTACCGGCTCGTCCGCGGCAGCACCATGACGCCCACCTTCACCCGCGGCCCCGGTGAGATCTCGGGCATGTTCGCCATGGAATGCATGATGGACGAACTCGCCCACGCACTGGACCTGGACCCGCTCGAACTGCGGCTGCGCAACCATGCCGAGACCGATCCGAACAGCGGCAGTCCCTGGTCCAGCGACGGTGCCGTCGAGTGCTACCGGCGCGGAGCGCAGCGCTTCGGATGGCAGGACCGGGATCCGCGGCCGCGCTCACGGCGGGAGGGGAACTGGCTGATCGGCACGGGCATGGCCACCGCCGCGTACCCGGTGACCTTCCCCATGCAGCCGCAGCGCGCCCGCGCCCGCCTCTATGCGGACGGCACGGCCGTGGTGCAGGCCGCGACCCAGGAGTTCGGGACCGGAGTCGCCACCGTGGTGACCCAGGTCGCCGCGGACGGCCTGGGCGTGCCGCTCGACCGCGTCCGCTTCGAGTACGGCGACACCGACCTGCCCAACATCGCGGCCACGGTGGCCTCGGCGGGCGCCGGCATGGTCAGTGCCGCCGTCCACACCGCCGTCACCGCGCTGCGCGACGAGATCGTCGGCCGGGCCGTTGCGGACCCCGGTTCCCCTCTGCACGACGCGGACCCGGCCACCGTCGTCGTGCACGGCGGGCGGATGCGGCTGCGCGACCGCCCCGGCGTCGGGGAAACCTACGGCGAGTTCATGCAGCGCCACCTCATGACGGACTGTGACGCGCTCGGCAGCTGGAACCCGCCGCCGAACGATGTGCCCTTCGGGCTCGCCACCTTCGGCGCCCAGTTCGCCGAGGTCGCCGTCGACGCCGATCTCGGCATGGTCCGCGTGCGGCGCATGACCGGAGTCTTCGCCCCCGGCCGGGTGCTCAACACCAAGACCGCCCGCAGCCAGGCCATGGGCGGAATGCTCTGGGGCCTCAGCCACGCTCTGCTGGAGGCGACCGTCGTCGACGCCCGCGACGGCCGCTGGGCCAACACCGGCCTCGGCGAGTACCTCGTGCCCGTGAACGCGGACGCCCCCGACATCGAGATCGAGTTCGTCGACGTCCAGGACACGGTGGTCAACCCCCTGGGAGTCAAAGGGATCGGGGAGATCGGCACGGTCGGCGTCGCCGCCGCCATCGCCAACGCCGTCTTCCACGCGACCGGCCGCCGCGTCCGCGAACTGCCCATAAGGATCGAACACCTGCTGTGACCGGGTGACGGCCGACGACTGACGCACCGTCGGCAAGGGCACCGCGGGAAGCGAGAGGGAGGCCGGCCGATGGGATCCGTGTCCGAGTTCGACTACGTCGTCGTAGGGGCCGGAACGGCGGGTTGCGTCATCGCCGCCCGCCTGTCGCAGGACAGCGGTGCACGGGTGCTTCTGCTGGAGGCCGGAGGCCGGGAGCCGTTGGAAGCCATGGCGATACCGCCGGCCTGGCCCACGCTGCTGGGGACGTCGGCGGACTGGGCGGACACCACGGTGCCGCAGACCACGGCCGGTCTCGCGGTGCCGTGGCCCCGCGGCCGGGGGCTGGGCGGCTCGTCGTCGATCAACGCCATGAACTTTCTGCGCGGTCACCGGTCCGGTTACGACGCGTGGGCCGCGGCCGGCGCGGACGGCTGGAGCTACGACGACCTTCTGCCGTACTTCAAGCACAGCGAGAACGCCACGGGCGTCGCGGGGCGCGACCCCGCCGTACGAGGCATGGACGGTCCCCTGCGGGTGGGACCCGCGACCGCACGGCATCCACTGGCCGAGGCGGGCCTCACCGCGGCGGTGCAGGCCGGACATACCGAGGTACGGGATCTCACCAGCGGCCTGGAGGAGGGGTTCGGGTGGGGCGATCTGAACATCGCCGACGGCAGACGGCAGGACGCCGCCGCGGCCTACCTGCGGCCGGTGCTGGACCGCCCGAACCTCCACGTCGTGACCGACGCCCTCGTACACCGGGTACTTCTGGACGGCGACCACTGCACCGGCGTGGAGTACGGCGTGGGCGGTGAGACGGTCACCGCGCGATGCGCCGGGGAGGTCGTGCTGAGCGCGGGAGCCGTGGGCACACCGCAGGTGCTGATGCTGTCCGGCATCGGCCCCCGGGACCACCTCGGGCAACTCGGCATCGACACGGTGGTGGACCTCCCCGGTGTCGGTGCCAACCTCTGGGACCACCCGATGTCCGGCATCGTCTACCGGGCGGCACGTCCGGTCCCGCCCGGCGCGAACAACCACGGCGAGGTCCAGGGGCTGATCCGCAGCGGACCGCAGGTCGCCGGCCCTGACCTGCACATCCAGTTCGTGGACGTCCCCTTGCGCGAGGACAGCCTGCCCGGTCCCGGGATCGGACAGGGCTACACGATCATGGTCGCCCTCATGATGCCGTTCAGCCGCGGCACGGTGCGCCTGGCCGACAGCACACCAGGTGCGGCCCCGCTGCTCGATCCCCGTTACTACACGGACAGCCGTGATCTCGACGCCATGGTCAGCGGTCTGCGCAGGGCCCGGGAGATCGGAAACGCCCCGGCGCTGGCCGACTGGCGCGGCGAGGAATCACTACCGGGCTTCGCCGCCCACGACAACCAGCAACTGGCGGCCTACCTGCACCAGAACCTGCGTACCTACAGCCACTACGCCGGAACCTGCCGGATCGGCATCGACGAGACGGCCGTCGTCGACCCGCAGCTGCGCGCACGCGGCGTCAGCGGCCTGCGCGTGGCCGACGCCTCCGTCATGCCGTCCAGCGTCTCCGCCAACACCAACGCCACCGTCTACGCGATCGCCGAACACGCGGCAGACCTCCTGCGCTCCCGTCCATAGGAACCCGCACACACCGCGCACCGGGACGATGGACCCGGTCCGGCGACCGGCCCTGGGCGGGCACCCTGCCACACGGCCCGTGGAGCAGGGGTTCGACGTCAGCCCCCTTCCGGTGTCATCCGGATCGCCGCGATGTCGAACTGCAGGCGCACCGTCTCGCTCACCATCGCGCCGCCCTCCGCCAGGCGGGAGTTGTAGGACAGGCCCCAGTCCATGCGGTTGATGGTGGTCGTGCCGTCGAAGCCGACGCGCTGGTAGCCGAAGGGGTCCGTGACGTTGCCTATGTAGGTCAGCTCCAGGTCCACCGGGCGCGTCGTGTTCTTGATGGTGAGGTCGCCGGTCATGACGTAGACGTCGGGGGATTTGAGGCGGACCGCCGTGCTGGCGAAGCGCATGCGCGGGTAGGTCGCCGCGTCCAGGAAGTCGCGGCCGATGAGATGGGCGTCGCGTTGTTCCACGCCCGTGTCGACGCTCGGCGTGGAGATGATCAGCTCCGCCTGGGAGCGGGACGGGTTGCGGCCGTCGAAGTAGAGGCGGCTCTTGTACTCGGCGAAGGCTCCGCGGACCGTCGTCACCATCGCGTGCCGGACCGAGAAACCGATTCTGCTGTGGGCCGGGTCGACGATCCATTCACCGGTGAGGGCGGCGAGGGCGGGGTCCAGGAGGACGGGGGCGGAGGTGGGGGAGGGGGCAGCCGGGGCGACCGTGGGGCGCGGCGGAGCCGTGGGGGCTGCTGCGCGGCGGGACGTGAGGGGGCGGCTGAACAAGTTCATGTTCAATCTAGTTAGTGCACAACAAGAATTGCCGCAAGTGCCGGTCCGGACAACGGAGTTCGGCAATCCGGCGAGTCGTCACCGAAACTGCACAACCTCCCCATGGACTCCCCCCAGGGAGGGTTCCGGAATTCCCGAATTCCGTGTGTTCGTTAATTCCGCATGTTCCTTGAATTGCGGTATTCCCTTTTATGTGGGGTGTATGTGACGGCCGCACCGGTTCGTTCACCGGAGCGGCCGTCCCCGGACCGGAGGTCAGTTCACGTTCACCGCGCTCCAGGCCGCGGCCACCGCGTTGTACTCGGTGCTCCCCGTCCCGTACAGGTCCTTCGCCGCGTTCAGTGTCGCCGTCCGCGCGCCCGCGTAGTTCGTCGAGGACGTCATGTAGACCGTCAGGGCGCGGTACCAGATGGCTCCCAGCTTGTCCCGCCCGATCCCCGTCACCGTCGAGCCGTTGTACGTCGGCGAGTTGTAGCTGACGCCGTTGATGGTCTTCGCGCCGCTGCCTTCCGCCAGCAAATAGGCGAAGTGGTTCGCGACGCCGGAGGAGTAGTGGACGTCGAGATTGCCGACCGACGAACTCCAGTAGTCGGCCGAGTTCCCGTCCTTCGACGGCTGGTCCATGAACCGCAGCGCCGCCTTGCCGAAGCCGGAGCGGACGATCTCCTCGCCGATCAGGTAGTCGCCCGCGTCGGCGGAGTTGTTCGCGTACCACTCCACCAGCGTGCCGAGGATGTCGGAGGTCGCCTCGTTCAGGCCGCCGGACTCGCCCGAGTAGGTCAGCGCCGCGGTCTTGGAGGTGACGCCGTGGGTCATCTCGTGGCCCGCCACGTCCAGCGCCACCAGCGGGCCGAAGGTGGTCCCGTCACCGTCGCCGTACGTCATGCAGAAGCAGCTGTCGTCCCAGAAGGCGTTGTTGTAGCTGTTGCCGTAGTGGACGCGGTTGTACGAGCCCTTGCCGTCGCCGGCGATGCCGGAGCGGCCGTGGACGTTCTTGTAGTAGTCCCAGGTCTCGTTGGTGCCGTACTGGGCGTCGACGGCCGCCGAGGAACGGTCCGAGGTCGCCCCGGTGCCCCAGTGGTTGTCGGCGTCCGTGAACACGGTCGACGGCGCCCGGACGATGCAGATGCCGAAGATGCACAGGTCCGTCTTGTTGGCCGCGTCGCCCGTGTACGTGTTGCCGCGCGTCGGGTCGGTGAGGTTGTACGTCGATCCGGAGAGCGTCGTCTCCAGCGGAACCGTTCCGCTGTACAGCGACTGGCCGTCGCCCGTCGCCGTCTCGATGCTGTCCCAGGCGTCGATCTGGGCGCCGCTGCGGGCGTCCGTCAGCACCGTGCGGGCGACCGGGTTGCCGAGCGAGTCCTTGCCGACCGCGTTGGTGCGCCAGGCCAGCTTCGGGGTGCCGTGCAGGGCGTCGACGACCAGCTCCGGCCTGGCCTTCACCTGCTTCAGCGCGTCGCCGAGGTTCGCCGCCCGCAGCGCGTTCACCGCGAGGTCGGCGGCCTTCGGGGCGGATATGTGCGGGACGATCGAGGTGAGGGATATCTTGCTCCGGGTCGCCCGGTCGGCGCCGCGGTAGGCGCCGTCCGCCTTGAGGTGGACGACGAAGTCGCCGCCCAGGACCGGGAGTTGGCGATAGGTGCGGTCGTAACGGACGTGCTGGGTGCCGTTCTTGTCGACGACCACGTCCCGGACCTTGGTGCCCTCGGTGGCGGTGAGCCCGAGGGTATTGGCGTACTGGACGAGCGCCTGCGCCGCGTTCTCGATCGCGGTGGCCCGGGTCGGTCTCGCGTCGGCGTGGGCGGCGGGGGAGAGCGCGGCGGCCAGCAGGGTCGCGGTGGTGGCGGCGACGCCGGCCGTGGCGAGACGGGAAACTCGGGTGTTCCGTGTCCGGCTCATCGATCTCCTTGGAGATGCGCCTCAGGGGCGTGGGGGTGGCGCTGATGACTTCAGCGATTTAAGAGGCCATGACAATCCATGTCCATAGCGCCTCCATGGAGATGTGTGTGGAGGTGGAGGGGGTGGAGAATCCTTTCTGTGACCGCCAGGAACCCCCGCCACCTCCCCTTCTTCGTCTACGGCACGCTCCGCCCCGGCGAAATCAACCACGACCTGTTCCTGCGGGGGCGGACCGTGTCCGAGGAACCCGGCCGGCTCCCGGGCGCGGTGCTGTACGAAGGGCCCGGCTACCCCTACGCCGTCGAGGAACCCGGCGCAGACGTGTGCGGCGAACTGGTCACCGCCCGTCCCGAGTCGTACGACCGACTCCTCCTGGAACTCGACGAGTTGGAGGAGTGCGTGCCGGGGGACCCGCGCAGTCTGTACGTGCGCGTGGAGCGGGACGTCGTACGACGGCGGGACGGGGCCGCCGTCCGGGCCTGGGTGTACCTCGCGGGGGCCGCCGTGACCGCCGGGCTGCGTGCGGACGGCCGTCGTATCCAGGGAGGTGACTGGCCGGCCCGCGGGCTGTCCGGCCCCGCCGCGCCGTAGCCGTGGCCGCTGCGACCCCGTACGGCCCATGTGGCTTGTTCCGTGCCGCGGTTGGCCGATCGGTCACCGTTGAGACTTCAAGGGGCCGGACTACAGTCGTGCACCTGTTCGCGAAGCTCCGCGCACCACGCACCACCCCGTACGACGTCCGGAATCCCGCTCCACGGCCCGGTCCGGGCCCCCGCCGCACCCGGACCCGGTCTCCCCCCACGTACACGCATGCAGCCAGGAGGTCTCCGAGCCATGCCTCTGCGTCACCTCACCCCCCGCGACCAGCACCTCTTCTGGCAGTACGGCCGCGGCCCCAGCGCACCCGTCCACGAACCGCTCGTCCACCGCGCGATCGAACGGCACGCGATCGCCCACCCCCACGCCGTCGCCGCCGAACACCACGGCGCGACCCTCACCTACGGCGAACTCGACCGCTACGCCGGTGCCCTCGCCGCCCACCTGGTCCGCGAGGGCGTCCGCCCCGGCGACCATGTCGGCCTCTTCGCCCGCCGCTCCATCCCGATGCTGGTCGGCCTGCTCGCCGTCCTCAAGGCAGGCGCCGCCTACGTCCCCCAGGACATCGGCCGCACGCCCCCGGAGCGGCTCGGCCACGTCATCCGCACCGCCCGCACCCGGGTGATCCTCACCCAGAAGGAACACGCCCCGCGCATCCCGCTCCCCGACGGCCACCGGCTCATCGCCCTGGACGACCCCGTGCCCTACCAGCGGGCCACCATGATCATGCCCCCGCACCCCGACGACGGCTGCCACGTCCTCTTCGCCGCCGACACCTCCTCCGGCCGCCCCGAAGGCGTGAAGGTCACCCACCGCAACGTCACCAACCTGCTGCTCACCGAACCCGGCGGCCTCGGCATCCGCCCCGGCGACCGGGTGGCCCAGCTCCTCGGCGTCGCCTCCGGCCCGGCCGCCTGGGAGATCCTCGGCTGCCTCACCCGCGGGGCCACCCTGGTCATCCGCGGCACGGATCCCGCCGCCGCGGCCGGCACCGCGACCGTCCTGATCGCCACCCCGGCCGTGCTGTCCGGCATCGACCCCGCCGCCTGCCCGCGGCTGCGCACGGTCGCCGTCGCCGGGGAGTCCGGCCCGCCGCGTCCGCTCGCCGACCGCTGGTCGCGACAGGCCGCCCTCTTCGACTGCCGCGGTCCGGCCGAGGCGGCCGTCGTCAGCACCATGGGCCGCCACGACCCGGCCGCCGGGCGACCGGCCGTCGGCCGCCCCGTCGCCAACACCACGGTGTACGTCCTCGACGCCGACCGCCGGCCGCTGCCCGTCGGCGAGACCGGCGAGGTGTGGGCGGGCGGCGACTGCGTCCCGGCGGGGCACCTCGGCGGCGGCGGGCCGAGCGCCGGGCGGTACGCACCCGATCCGTTCCTTGGCGAGGACCGCGCCATGGTCCGCACCGGCGCGCTCGGCCGCTGGACCTCCGACGGCGGCCTCGAACACCTCGGCCGCGCCGCCGAGGACCGGGCCGGGACCAGCGCGTACCGCCCGCGCACCACCTGCGGCCGCCCACCCCGCCCGGCGACGGCCACGGCTGCCGCCACGGCGACGACTTCGGCCACGGCGACGACTTCGGCTGCGGCCATGGCCACGGCCAGGGCTGCGGCCGCGTACGCCGAGGCTGCCCAGCGCTCCTGACTGGCTGAGAGGTCTGAACGGCCGACGGGTCCGACTGGCCGGTGGGCTTGAACGGCCGTCGCTCCTGACTGAGCGAGGGGCCGAGACGGCCGATGGCCCGACCGGCCGACGGGCCTCGTCGATCCGACCGGACCGGCCGACCGGCGCAACCGGCCTAACCAGGCTGGTCGGTCTGGCGGGCCGCCGAGGCCAGGGCCTTCGTGACCCCCGGTTCCTTCGCTCCGAGGAACTGGGGGTTCGGCTCGAAGAGCACGTCCAGGGCCGCCTTGCCCGCCGCGAGGACCTCCCGCGTCCCGCCGTAGTACCAGGTCGCGTCGTGCTTGGCGTCGACCCCGACGCCGTACGACTCGACCCCCGCCGCCTCGCACAGCGCCACCGCGCGCCGGATGTGGAAGCCCTGGCTGATCAGTACCGCCCGGTCCACGCCGAAGATCTTCTTCGCGCGGACGCAGGAGTCCCAGGTGTCGAAGCCGGCGTAGTCGCTGACGATGCGCTGGTCCGGCACCCCGTGCCCGGCGAGGTACGTGCGCATGGCGTCCGGCTCGTCGTAGTCCTTGCGGCTGTTGTCGCCGGTGACGAGGACGACCTTGATACGGCCCTCCCGGTACAGCTTCGCCGCCGCGTCCAGGCGGTGGGCGAGGTACGGCGACGGCTCGCCGTCCCACAGGCCCGCGCCGAAGACGACCGCGACGTCGGTGCGGGGCACGTCCGCCGCCGTGTGCAGCCGGTCGGCCGTCGACACGTACAGCCAGGTGGCCGGCAGCAGCGCCAGCACGCAGCCGGCCATCACGCCCTGCACCAGGCGCCGTCTGCCGGTGCGGGTGCGCGGCAGCCGCGGTCGGCGGATCTTCATACGGTTGTTCCCCCTCGACTTCTCCTCGGCTTCCCCGTGGCCGCCCCCGGCGGCTCCGACCTTGGAGGACGCCGGCCGAGGCGTTCCGGTTCACTCACAGCGGCCGGATCCGTGCCGTGAAGCGTACGAAAACTCCCGTGACCGGCAGGCAACGGGGGTGCAATCCCGTCCGGCGAGGATCCCGTCATGACCGTGTCCGACCTTCCTCCGCGCCCCGGCCCGCCCGCCCTGGTCCTGGTGGCCCACGGCAGCCGTGACCCCCGTGCGCTCAGCACCGTGCGGGCCCTGATGGACCGGGTGCGCGAGCTGCGCCCCGAGCTGTCCGTGCACCTCGGGCACATCGAGCTGAACGAGCCGCTGCTCCCGGACACCCTCGCGGCCCTCGGCGACACCCCGGCCGTCCTGGTCCCGCTCCTTCTCGGCCGCGGTTACCACGTGAAGCGGGACATCCCGGAGATGGCGGCGGCAGCGCAGGCGCCGACGCGCATCGCCGGCCCCCTCGGCCCGCACCCCCTGCTCGTCGACACCCTGCACGCCCGCCTGTTGGAGGCCGGCTGGCGCCACCGCCCGGCGAGCGCCGTCGTCCTGGCGGCGGCCGGCTCCCGTGACCCCGAGTCCAGGCTCGACACGCAGCGGACGGCCAGCCTCCTGTCGGCCCGCCTGGGCGTCCCGGTCCTGCCCGGCTACGCGTCCGCGGCCACCCCGACGGTCACGGACGCGGTGCACGCCCTGCGCGCGCGAGGCCGCCGCCACATCGCCGTGGCGTCCTGCTTCACGGCCCCCGGCCGCTTCGCCACGGAGTGCGCGGGCCGGGCCCCATGGCTGGCGTCGGCCCCACTGGGAGCCCACGACGCGATGGCCGCCCTGATCCTGCACCGGTATCAGCGGGCACGGGAAACGCCGGTGACCGCGGCCGCGTGAGAGGGCTGCGCCCTTCAGGGGTACGGGGCCGTGCCGGTATGCGGCTCCGCCGCGTGGGCGCGCACGACCACAACGGACCCGCACCCGCAAACGCAACCTGACCCGGCGGGCCAGTAGGCGCACCAAACACCCGTTTGTCACTATCGCCCCGTAGTGTCGAACCATGGCAGTCCCCGCACCCGCACCCTCCTCGGCCTACGACCCGGCGTCAGCCGACCGCTGGGCCCCCGAACCCGACAAACGCCCCGGCCGCACCGCCTTCCAGCGCGACCGCGCCCGCGTCCTGCACAGCGGGGCGCTCCGCAGGCTCGCCGGCAAGACCCAGGTCGTCACCCCCGGCAACACCAGCCAGATGTGGGACGCCAGCCCCCGCACCCGCCTCACCCACTCCCTCGAATGCGCGCAGGTCGGCCGGGAGCTGGGCGCCGCCCTCGGCTGTGACCCCGACCTCGTCGAGGCCGCCTGTCTCTCCCACGACCTCGGCCACCCGCCCTTCGGCCACAACGGCGAACAGGCGCTGAACGAGTTCGCGGACGACTGCGGCGGTTTCGAGGGCAACGCCCAGTCCCTGCGCCTGCTCACCCGCATCGAACCCAAACGGTTCACTCCCGAGGGCTCCGTCGGCCTCAACCTCACCCGCGCCGCCCTGGACGCCGCCACCAAGTACCCCTGGCCGCGCGGCGCGCACCCGATCGACCCGGCGTCCCCGAAGTTCGGGGTGTACGAGGACGACCGCCCGGTCTTCGACTGGGTCCGCAAGGAGGCCCCCGGCACCCGCACCTGCTTCGAGGCGCAGGTCATGGACTGGTCCGACGACGTCGCCTACTCCGTGCACGACGTCGAGGACGGCCTGCACGCCGGCCACATCGACCCCAACTGCCTGCACGCCGAACCGGAACGGCAGGAGGTCTACGCGGTCGCCGTCGGCAGATACGTGCCGGCCGGCACCGACCCCGCCGAACTCGCCGCCGCCCTCGACCGGCTCCAGGACGAGGAGTGGTGGCCGCACGGCTACGACGGCACCGCGGTGGCCCAGGCCCGCCTCAAGGACGCCACCAGCCAGCTCATCGGCCGCTTCTGCCTGGCCGCGGAGGCCGCCACCCGCGAGACGTACGGCACCGGCCGGCTCACCCGCTACGGCGCCGAACTCGTCGTACCGCGCGAGGCCCGGATGGAGTGTGCGGTGCTGAAGGCGATCGCTCACCGTTACGTCATGCAGCGGGCCGAACAGGAGCTGATCCGCGCCGAGCAGCGGGTCGTCGTCGCCGAACTCGCCGAGGCACTGACCCGCCGCGCCCCCGACGGCCTCGACCCGCAGTTCCGGGCGCTGTTCGACGCGGCGGCCGACGACCACGCCCGCAAACGCGTGATCGTCGACCAGATCGCCTCGCTCACCGACGCCTCAGCGCGGTCGTTGCATGCGAGGCTGACGGGGCGTATGTGAACACATTGTGACCCTCCGTGGCCTGATCGGGTCATGATCGCGTCAGCGGAGGTCTCTCCCTCTTCCCGCATCACGCTGCGTGCGGGAGGCTCACAGTGCGGCGCATGTGGGTGGCATATGTGGCGGCACCCTTACGAGGAGGCATCAAGTGGTCGACGCGGACCAGACATTCGTCATCGTCGGTGGCGGACTCGCCGGCGCGAAGGCGGCCGAGACGCTCCGAGCCGAGGGCTTCAGCGGCCGGGTGATACTGATCTGCGACGAACGCGACCACCCGTACGAGCGGCCGCCGCTCTCCAAGGGCTATCTGCTCGGCAAGGAGGAGCGCGACAGCGTCTTCGTGCACGAGCCCGCCTGGTACGCGCAGAACGACATCGAGCTGCACCTCGGCCAGACCGTGGACCGGATCGACCGCGCCGCCAGGACCGTCCGGTTCGGTGACGACGGCACGATCGTCCGCTACGACAAGCTGCTGCTCGTCACCGGCGCCGAGCCCCGCCGCCTCGACATCCCCGGTACCGACCTGGCCGGCGTCCACCACCTGCGCCGCCTCGCGCACGCGGAGCGCCTCAAGGGCGTCCTCGCCGCCCTCGGCCGGGACAACGGGCACCTCGTCATCGCGGGCGCCGGCTGGATCGGCCTGGAGGTCGCGGCCGCGGCCCGGACGTACGGCGCCGAGGTCACCGTCATCGAGCACGGGCCGACCCCGCTGCACGGCGTGCTCGGGCCCGAGCTGGGCAACGTCTTCGCCCAGCTGCACGAGGAGCACGGGGTCCGCTTCCGCTTCGGCGTACAGCTCACCGAGATCGTCGGGCAGGACGGCATGGTGCTCGCCGCCCGCACCGACGACGGCGAGGAGCACCCGGCGCACGACGTCCTCGCGGCGATCGGCGCGGCGCCGCGGACCGGGCTCGCCGAGGCGGCGGGGCTGGAGATCGCCGACCGGGCGGACGGCGGCGGCATCGTCGTCGACGAACGGCTGCGGACGTCCGACCCCGACATCTACGCGGCCGGCGACGTGGCCTCCTTCCCGCACGCCCTGTTCGGCACCCGGCTGCGGGTGGAGCACTGGGCCAACGCGCTGAACGGCGGTCCGGCGGCGGCGCGCTCGATGCTGGGCCGTGACGTGCCCTACGACCGGGTGCCCTACTTCTTCTCCGACCAGTACGACCTCGGGATGGAGTACAGCGGGTGGGCGCCGGCCGGGTCGTACGACGAGGTCGTCATCCGGGGGGACGCGGGGAAGCGGGAGTTCATCGCGTTCTGGCTGAAGGAGGGGCGGGTGCTGGCCGGGATGAACGTGAACGTGTGGGATGTCACAGAGCCGATCCAGAAGCTGATCGTTTCCGGGGCGGCCGTGGACACGGAGGCCCTGGCGGATCCTCACGTGCCGTTGGAATCGCTCGCCTAAGGGGCTGCCGGGATCTGTCGTCTCGCGGGTGCGGGCCGTCGATGACTGGTCGCGCAGTTCCCCGCGCCCCTTCGGGGCGCTTGAGTGACCGTAGAATTCATCCGTGGCAGGACGGATCAATGACGAGGACGTGAAGGCGGTACGGGACGCGGTCCCGATCGACGCCGTCGTGTCCGAGTACCTCCAGCTGCGCAACGCGGGCGGCGGGAACCTCAAGGGACTCTGCCCGTTCCACGACGAGAAGTCGCCGTCCTTCCAGGTCAGCCCGAGCAAGGGACTCTTCCACTGCTTCGGCTGCCAGGAGGGCGGCGACACCCTCACCTTCGTGATGAAGGTCGACCACCTCTCCTTCTCGGAGGCGGTCGAGCGGCTGGCCGGACTGGCCGGCATCACCCTGCGGTACGAGGAGGGCGGGTACAACCCCTCCCACCAGCGCGGTGAGCGGATCCGGCTGGTCGAGGCGCACAAGATCGCCGCCGTCTGGTACGCGGAACAGCTCGCCACCGGCCCCGAGGCCGAGACCGGCCGGGTCTTCCTCGCCGAGCGCGGCTTCGACCAGGCCGCCGCCGTCCACTTCGGCGTCGGCTACAGCCCCCAGGGCTGGGACCACCTCACCCGCTATCTGCGCGGCCAGGGCTTCACCGACAAGGAGCTGCTGCTGTCGGGGCTGTCGCAGGAGGGGCGGCGCGGGCCCATCGACCGGTTCCGGGGGCGGCTGATGTGGCCGATCCGGGACATTGGCGGCGAGGTCGTCGGCTTCGGCGCCCGCAAGCTCTACGAGGCGGACAACGGGCCCAAGTACCTCAACACGCCCGACACCGCGATCTACAAGAAGTCCCAGGTCCTGTACGGCATCGACCTCGCCAAGCAGCACATCGCCAAGGCCAGCCGCGCGGTCGTGGTCGAGGGCTACACGGACGTCATGGCCTGCCACCTGGCCGGCGTGACGACCGCGATCGCCACCTGCGGCACGGCCTTCGGCGGCGACCACATCAAGATCCTCCGCCGGCTGCTGATGGACAACGGCAGCGCCCGGGTGATCTTCACCTTCGACGGCGACGCGGCCGGTCAGAAGGCCGCCCTGCGCGCCTTCGAGGACGACCAGAAGTTCGCCGCCGAGACGTACATCGCCATCGCGCCCGACGGCATGGACCCCTGCGAGCTGCGCCTCGCCAAGGGCGACGAGGCGGTCGCCGACCTGGCCGAACCCCGCACCCCGCTCTTCGAGTTCGCGCTCCGCCAGATCGTGGCCCGCTACGACCTGGACACCCCGGCGGGCCGCGCGGCCGCCCTGGACGAGGCCGCACCGATCGTCGCCCGGATCAAGAACAGCGGCGCCCAGCACGAGGTCGCCGTCGAACTGGCCGGCATGCTCGGCATCCTCGACACCCAGTTCGTGGTCAAGCGGGTGGCCCAGCTGGCCCGTTGGGCACGGGACAAGGGCGGCAGGGGGGCCACCCCGGCGCGCGGTCCGCAGCAGCCGTCGTACGACACCGGCGGCTCGCGCCCGGCCGTCTCCGGTCCCGCCCTCAATCTGCGCAACGCCGTCTACGCCACCGAGCGCGAGCTGCTGAAGCTCGCCCTCCAGCGGCCCGAGCTGGTCTCCCCGGCGTTCGACGCCTACGGCATCGACGAGTTCACCGCCGCGCCGTACGCGGCCGTACGCCAGACCATCATGGAGGCGGGCGGCTCCGAGTGGGGCGTGCAGGATCCGCAGGAGTACCTGGTCCGGGTGCGTGAGTCGGCCCCCGACGACACGGTCCGTGCGATGGTCACGGAGCTCGCCGTCGAGGCGATCATGCGCCGCACGGTCGACGAGAACTACGCGGGCGAGCAGCTCGTGACCGTCCGCCGCCGGGCCGTGGACCGTCGTATCCACGAGATCCAGATCACCCTCACCCGCCTCGGCAGCGGGGGCGACCCGGCCCAACTCGCCGCCGTACAGAACGAGTTGTGGGTGCTCCAGCAGTACGGGCAGGCGCTGCGCGAGCGCGGCGTCGCCGCCCTGTGAGCTTCGAGCGGCCGACAGGATAACCACGCGGTCACGGACCGGACGCAAAAAGTCACCGCACGCCCCTCGTGGCGGCGATGTGTCTTACCCCACACTGGGGGCGGTGCCTGAGTCCTCGGAGCGCGGCCGGCCTGTCCCGGACGGGTCCTACACCCCCGCCGTTCCACTCATCGCGTACGGGACGGACAGCGGCGAGGCCGTCGTCTCCGTCCCCGAAGTACCGCTGCCGTACCCCCTGGCAGCGATCATCCTGGAGGTCGCCCCCGTGCAGACCCAGACCCTGACCCAGACCGACAGCACGCTCACGGACGAACCGGAGGCCGACGGCGACGTCTATACCGGCGTGCCACCGCAGAGCCGGGTCGCTGTCCACCCCGAGACGGAGACGGAGCAGCCGGCGGAGGCCGAGGACCCGGCCGTGGAGGAACTCACGGCCGACCCTCCGGAGCCCGAGACCGAGCCGGAGCCCGAGCCGGCCGCCGTCGCCCGCGTCGACAACGGCAGCCCCTCCTCCGACCTGTTCCGGCAGTACCTGCGCGAGATCGGCCGTATCCCGCTGCTCACCGCCGCCGAGGAGGTCGAACTCGCCCGCCGCGTCGAGGCCGGTCTGTTCGCCGAGGAGAAGCTGGGCGGCGCCCCGGACCTCGACAGCGAGCTGGCCCTCGACCTCGACCGGCTGGTCGTCATGGGCCGGATGGCCAAGCGCCGCCTCATCGAGGCCAACCTGCGGCTCGTCGTGTCGGTGGCCAAGCGGTACGTCGGCCGCGGCCTGACCATGCTCGACCTGGTCCAGGAGGGAAACCTGGGCCTGATCCGCGCCGTCGAGAAGTTCGACTACGCCCGGGGCTACAAGTTCTCGACCTACGCGACCTGGTGGATCCGCCAGGCCATGTCCCGTGCCCTGGCCGACCAGGCCCGCACCATCCGCGTCCCGGTGCATGTCGTGGAACTCATCAACCGGGTCGTGCGCGTCCAGCGCCGGATGCTCCAGGAACGGGGCTACGAGCCGACGCCCGAGGAGGTCGCCGCCCACCTCGACCTCGCGCCGGAGCGGGTCGGCGAGGTGCTCCGCCTCGCCCAGGAACCGGTCTCCCTGCACGCCCCCGTCGGCGAGGAGGACGACGTGGCCCTCGGCGACCTCATCGAGGACGGCGACGCCGCGAGCCCGGTGGAGTCGGCCGCGTTCCTGCTGCTGCGCGAGCACCTGGAGGCGGTGCTGTCGACGCTGGGGGAGCGGGAGCGGAAGGTCGTGCAACTGCGGTACGGCCTGGCCGACGGCCGTCCGCGCACGCTGGAGGAGATAGGGCGCATCTTCGGCGTGACACGGGAACGGATCCGCCAGATCGAGTCGAAGACGCTCAACAAGCTCCGGGACCACGCCTTCGCGGACCAGCTGAGGGGCTACCTGGACTGAGACCGCCACCTCGCCGCCCCCTCCCCGGCAGCCGGCCCAGACCCCACCCGTCCGGGTGGGGTCTTCCCGTCGTGGCGTCTCACGGCAACACACTTGCGCAAAAAAGCAAATTCCTGAACAGGGCGGTTATAAGCGTCACATAATGAAATCCGGCGCTGTGTCTGAAAACGAACGGCAATTCGAGGGGGGCTCGTTTATGGCGTCTGGCGCTGCGCGCAGTGCATCCGCCCTGAGGGTGGAGAGGAATCCCTGGCCGGCCAGCAGCCTGCTGGGCGAACTCTCGGCACCGACGCGCGACCATCTGATCTCCTTAGGACGACCGACGCGCTTCACCGGCGGCGAACGGCTGATGCGAGAGGGGGAATCGGGCTCGCATGTGTTCCTGCTGCTCAGCGGCTGGTTCAAGGTGCTGGCCATGACGGAGGACAACCGGGAGGCGCTGCTGGCGGTCCGGGCCGGCGGCGACATCGTGGGCGAACTGGCCTGCTTCGACGACCAGCCCAGGGTCGCCACCGTCGTGGCGTCCGGCACGGGCGTCGCCAACCGGATCAGCAGCCAGGAGTTCCTCGCCTTCCTGGCGCTCTACGACGACGCCGCCCAGGCCGTGATGCGGGCCGTGGCGGGAAAGCTCCGCTGGGCGACCCGACGCCGCCAGGAGTTCGGCAGCTGTGCGGTCGCGACGCGGGTGGCCCGGGTGCTGGGGGAACTCGCCCGGATCTACGGCCGGGCCGGGGACACCGGCATCTCGATAGGGGTGGCCCTGACCCAGCCCGAACTGGCGGAGCTGGTCGGGGCCTCCGAGCCGAGCGTGCACCGGGTGCTGCGGTCCCTGCGCCAGCAGTCGGTCATAGAGACGGGCTACCGGCGGATCCTGGTACGGGACGTGTCCGAGCTCGGCCGGATCGCCGGCACGGTCTGGGGCACCTCGCCGCTCACCGTGCCGCCCCTGCCAGGACCAGCCATGAAGCCGCCGCCAGCACCATCGCGGAGACCCAGATGACGGCGCGGGCCGCATAACGGTTCTTCAGCTCGGCGATCCGGGCGATGGCGTTGGCCGTCGCCCACAGCTCGGTCACCGGCTGCCGGTCCGGGTCGGCCCCGCCGCCCTCGGCCGCGTCCAGCGCGAACCGGTTGGACGCGGCCAGCCCGGCCTTGCGCGGCCGGATCACCTGCACCAGCAGATAGCCGGACATGACGAAGGCGAGCGCGTAGCCGAGGGTGGCCAGCCAGAAGAGCACGGCCAGGGGCGTGGTCGGGGCCGGGGCACCGAGGTCCCCGCTTCGGGTGGCGATGACGGCGGCGAGCCCGACATGCACCGTGACCATCGTGCCCGCCTTCGCGTCCGCCTGCTGCGTGACCAGCTGGAAGGAGGTCAGCGCGGCGACCGCCGCGGTCAGGTCCTGCGCCGTTCGCTCGTGTCGGGTCATCGCTCAGTGCCCACCGTGAGGGAAGTCGGGCAGGTGGAAGTGGTGATGGCCCCCCGTGTCGTCCGTGGCATGGGGGTGGAACGGGTCGCCCGGGGGATGTCCGGGGTCGGAGTGGCCCGGGTCGTGGTGGTAGGGGTCCGGGTGGTACGGATCGGGGTGACGGGGGTCCGGGTGGTGCCCGTCGTACGCGGGGTCGGCGTGGTGCCCGTCGTACGGGTCGTGGGGGGCGCCGTGGTGCCCGTCCTGTGGGTCCGCGTGGTGCGGGTCCGCGTGCCGTTCCTCGTCCGGGCCGTCGAAGTCGGGGTCGGCGGCCGCCGCCGTGGTCGCCGGGGCCTGGGTGTGCTCGCCCGGCAGCACCCACTCGCGCAGCGTCCTGCTCTGCGAGACCACCGTCGCCGCGAGATGCGCCGCGCCCAGCGCCGGGACCACGAACTCCCGCAGGGCGGTACGGCCCGGCGAGTGGCCCCAGATCACCTGCTCCGCCCCCAGGTCCCGGGCCGGAGCCGACCTCGGCACGTGCAGCCAGGCACTCGACGCGAAGTCCTTCTCCTGGAGGACCACGTCGACACGGCGGAACTCGTCCGCCGACAGCCCGTGGACCTGGGGCAGGATCACGTCCCGGTAGATGCCGTCCGAGACGGCGAGCGCCAGGTCGCTGGCGGGGTCCGCCTCCAGCGCGTGCCGCACCGGACCGGAGTCCACCAGCCGGTTCACCAGCACCACGCAGTCACCCAGGTAACCCCGGTCGGCCCGGGAGATCGCCCCCTGGCCGATACTGGCCCGCATCCGCAGCCGGCCGAACAGCCCGGGCGCCCGGTTCGCCTGGAAGAGACCGTCGCGCAGCCCGAGGACCAGCGCCGGGACCGCGCGTACGACGTCGACCCCGGCCGGGAAGACGACCAGCTGGCCGTCGCCCTGGAGCTGTTGCTGCGCCCGCACCCGAAGGACCCGGGCCCGGCGCAGCGCGTGCTCGACCACCAGCCGGAGCCGGTACTGGGCGTCCTGCTGCTCGGGGTAGGTGTGGCGGCTGTAGTGGCGGAGGTCCACCGCCAGACACAGCCGCCTGCGGTAACGGGCCATCACATCCTCACCAGGTCGTCCACCACGTCGTCGAGGTCCGCGCCGGTCCGCCGCAGCTGCTCGTCCAGCTGCTTGAGTTCGGTGCGCCGCTGTTCGACCGCTTCCTTGCCCTGTTCCCGGGTCTCCTGGGCCGTCGCCACACTGCGGGTCAGTTCCTCGATCCGGGAGGACAGTCCGCTGTTCACGGCCTCCGTGATGGGCCGCATGGTCGTGTCCACGAAGGACTTGGCGGCCGCGCCGGCCTGCTTGGGCGCCTCCAGCCGGATCTGGGTGGCCATCTCCCGGCCCACGGCCTCCCGCATCTTGGTCTCCAGCCGGCCGCCCGCCATGTTGCTCTGCACGATGCCCTGGATGACCAGCCCGGCGATCAGCGTGGGGAGTCCGAACGGGGTGAACAGCCACACCATGGCGATGGCCATGGTCGGCAGCAGCGCGCGCAGCGCCTCCTTGACGCCGAACTGCGCGCCCATCATGCCGCCGGCCACCCCGCCCAGGACGAAGCCGCCCACCCCGGCCAGGAACCGGGTCAGCGGCGGCTCCTGCTGACGCTCACCGGCCGCGGCGGCACCGGTCACCCCGGTGAGGTCGACCCGCAGCCGGTCCAGGCGCGCCTCGAAGGAGCCCAGTTCGGTGTTCATCCGCTCGGCGAGCTTCTCCAGGTCCTGGGCGATCACCGGTTCCAGGGAGCTCGCCACCCACTGGGCCACCTTCTCCTCGATCCGCTTGGCGGTACCCGCGGCGATCTCCCCGGCTATCTGCTCGACACGCTCCTTGAGCTTGAGCGGGTTCATACCGAGCTTGGTGGTGAGGGGGACGTCGGCCGCGACGACCGGGGCCTCGTCCGCGACCGCCGCCAGGAAGCCGCCGAGCAGGTTCTCCACCCGTCCCTGGAGCTTCCGGGTCTCGTTCTCGGTCTCCATGGTGATCTGCCGGGCCTGGGCCTGGAGTTCGCGCAGCGGCTGCTGGGCGCCCTCCCAGCGGCGCTCCAGTTCCCCGCTCCGCGAGTCCAGCATCGCCAGCTCGTGCGGGATGTTGCGGTCCAGTTCACGGGCGAGGCCGCTCAGCGCACGGGCCGGGGCGAGGATCTTGACCTTGTGCCGTTCGGTGGCCAGATAGTGTTCGAGCGCCGTCTCCAGCGCGGCCACCCCGGAGGACCGGAAGGCGGCCGTGTCCTCGGAGATCCTGGCCCGCAGCGCCGTCTTGCCGTCCACGAAGAAGAACCGGCCCCGGTCGCGCTCGTCGCCGCGCAGGGCGGTGATCCGGTGGCGGGCCGCGGCCATGACGTCGTCCCGCTCGTGGTCGTCGATGGCGTCGAAGTAGGTGAAGACGAAGAACGGGTCGTGGGCGTCCAGATACGTCGTCAGGAACTGGGACTCGTCCATGCTCATCGGGGCGATGGCATGCTGGAGGAAGATCACCGCGTCCGCCTTGCGGAGATAGCCGAGGGTGATCTCGTCACGGCTCTCGTGGTCGTTGAGGCCGGGTGAGTCGACCAGCACCACGTTGTTGCGGCACAGCTCCAGCGGCCAGATGACCTCGGCCTTCACATAGGGGTTGCGCTGGTCGTGCGCCTTGTTGTTGACGGTGATGAGGTCGACGAGCCGCTCCGGGGCGACGGACTCCGGGGAGACGGAGTCCTCCTTCCACAGCTGGGCGGCCGGGGCCTCGCCGAACCTGACCTCGGTGATGACCGCGGTGGCGGGCACCGCCTTGACCGGCAGCACCTGGGCGCCCAGCAGGGCGTTGACGAAGGTGGACTTGCCGCGCTTGAAGTCGCCGACGACCATCACGTAGAAGGCGTCGGTGTCCATCCGCTCCAGGATGGCGGACACCATGGTCTCCGCCCCGCTGTCACCTATCTGTTCGGCGATCTTGCCGAGTTGGCGGCAGATGCCGGTCAGCCGCAGTCGCTGCGCCGCCGCGGCGGCATACCCGCCTTCTTCCGTGCTCATGGCCCGTTCGTCCTCTCTGTTCTGATCTGTTACGACCCGTGAGGCTTCGTACTGATTCGCTCTGATTCGTTCGGATCTGCAGCCGGTGAGGGGTCCCGGCCCGCGGGTCAGGCCCGGAGTCCGGCCCGGATGCGGGCACCCAGGGAGGCGGCGGACCGGGCCAGGGACGCCCAGTCCTGGTCGCCTCCGGTCCGGGAGTCGGCCACCGTCCGCCAGGCGTCGTGCCAGGCGAGATGCGACTGCCGGAGCTGCTCGAACACGTCCGCGTAGACCTCGGAGAGCATCTCGACCGCCTGCCGCTGGAAGGCCGTCGTGGCCTCGTCGACGACCCGGACGAGCAGCGCGTCCACCTCGCTGCGCTGGGCCTCGGTGGCGGCCCGGATGGACGCCTCGGCGAGCAGCCCGCCGAGCAGGCTGAAACCGGCGCCGTAGATCATCGGCAGCGGCGCCGAGCGGGCGGCGGCGATCAGATAGCCGACGATGGCCCCGCCCTGGGCGCCGAGCCGGGTGGCCAGCCGGACCCCGGTCAGGTTGGAGACGTCGCCGGAGATCTCCGGCTCGACCGACAGCTTCAGCCCGCTCGCGGCCGGGATCCAGCTCGGCCGGGCACCGGGCAGCCGGGCGGCCACCTCCTCGTCCAGCCAGCCGCTGTCGGCGGTGAGGGCCGGCAGCAGCACGGTCCGCTCGGACTCCCTGGCCAGCACGGACAGTTCGTGGCGCAGCCGGAACGGCAGATCACGCTCCCACCAGCCGCGCGGGTCGCCGGTCCGGTCCAGTTCCCAGCGCAGCCGTTCGATCATTCCGTCGCGCTTGCTCTGCACGTACTCCCGCAGCCGGGTGGTGAGGGTGAGCTGGCGTGCGGTCAGATCGATGCGCAGCTGCTCCCACTGGCGCTCCTCGTTCTCACGCGCCGCCTGCGCCTTCTTCGTCGCTTCCGCGGCCTCGTCCGTGGTGAGCCGGTCCAGCGCCATCGTCCGGCTCGCGATCGCGGTCATCGCGTCGCAGTGGTCGGCGACCTGGGCGGCGATCCGCCGGTCGCGCCACACGGCACGCTCGTCCCGCCGGGCGAACCCCTCGGTGAGCGCGTGCAGCGCGGCCACCTCGGCCTCGCCGGCGCCGGGCTGGGGGGCGGCCAGCACGGCCAGGTTCGACAGGCCGGCCAGCCGTCGCCCGAGGTCCTCCAGGGCCTCCGCCCGGTCCTCGGGGTCGAGCAGGTCGAGCATCGTGACGACGACGGCGACGAACGGGATGTGCCGGCGCAGCACCTCCTCCTCCAGCAGGCTGCGTTCCGTGATGCCCAGCGGGGACAGCGCGGAGACGACGAACAGCACGGCGTCGCAGCCGGCGGCGACCTCGCGCACCTGCTCCAGCTGCTCGTCGTTGCCGAAGTTGACCCCGGGGGTGTCCACCAGTTCGGCGTCCAGTCCGTCCAGCCAGCCGTCGGTCACGGTGAGCGTCACGGAGGGCTCCGGGACTCCGCCCGCGGCCCCGGAGCCCTCCTCGGGTACGACCCCGGTCAGGCCGTCCCACGCGCCGTCACCGTCGAGCCGGCGCAGTTCGCGCCGCCCGTCCGGCCAGCGGACGGTCAGCGTCTCGTCCTGGGCGGCCCGCACCACCACCGGAACCCGGGTCACCGGCAGCGAGCCGGTCGGCAGCAGGTCCCGGCCGAGCAGCCGGTTGACCAGGGTGGACTTGCCGCGGTTGAACTCGCCCACCACGGCGACCCGGAACAGCCGCCGGCCCCGCCCGTCGGCCAGCGCCGCCAGGTCCGCCGCGATCCGGTCCAGCTGGTACTCCTCCGCCAGCCCCTGAGCCTCCCGCAGCCAACCCGGCGCGTCCCCACCGACATCGGCGACATGCGAGGGAACGGGCAGCACCCCGCCGGCGGCCACCGGAGCCGACGCAACGGCACTGCCGGCGGGGCCGGGGAGCGCCGGTTGTCCGGCGTCGAGTGCGGCCGGCGCAACGGCGCCGGCGGTGGGGCCGGGTACGGCCGGTTGTTCGGCGGCGGGTGCGGCCGGCTGAACGGTGCTGGCGGTGGGGCCGGGTGCGGCCGGCTGTCCGGCGGCGGGTGGGGCCGGCTTTACGGTGCCGCTGGTGGGGCCGGGTACGGCCGGCTTGACGGTGTTGCCGGTGCCGCCGGACGGGGCCGGCTTGACGGTGCCGCCGGTCGAGTCGGAAGGCGCCTGCTGGGCGGCGGGCGGAGCGGCGGCGTCGGTGCCGGCGGTGCCGGCGGTGGCCGGTGGTGGGGTGAGTGTGGAGGGTTGCTGGGGATCGGCCTGTATGTCCATGGCTTACGACTCCTCTGGTGCGTGCACGGTGCCTGAAGTGCGCCGGCGCAGGACGGCGACCCGTTCACGTCGCTTCCGGGCGGTGGCCGCGGTGCCTTCGGCGGCGGCGACGGCGGCGTCCAGCGCGACCCGCTGGCGTTGGTTGGCCAGGGTGAGCCGGGCGATCTCGTCGCTGAACCCGGCCTCGTACTTCTGCCGGAGTGCCGCGACACTGTCGTCCACCGCCTCGGCGATGCGCTGGAGCGACACCGTGTGCAGGGCGTCGACCTCGGTGTACGCGGTGGCGATGATCGGGCGCGCCTTCTGCAGGAACTGGGTCCGTGCGGTGTCCCGGCCGCGGGTGCCCATCATGGCTCCGAGCGCGCCGCCGATGACGGTGCCGATCCCGGGGGCGATGATGCTCCCGATGACGGCGCCGGCGGCCGCGCCGCCCCCGGTGCGCCAGTTGCCGACACTGACCAGTTCGGCGCCCATCGCGGTCAGCGCCGCGTCGACGTCGGACAGGTCCGGTTCGGGCAGGTCGAGGTCCGTCACCGGGACCACCGGCGCGGCGGGTGTCTCGCCGGCCAGACCGGCGAGCGCGCCGTACTGCGCCGCGAAGTCCCGCGCGAGTTCGCCGGCTTCGGCGGCCAGCAGGTCACCGGCCCGCCGGGCCGCGGCCCGGGCCGTCTTCCTGGCCTCCTTCTTGAGGTGGCGACCGACGATCCCGGAGACCTCGGAGGCCGCCTCCCGAATGTTGTCGATCTTTTCGTCGGCGACCGCGGCGACCACCTTCGCGTCCAGCCCGGAGCGTCCCGAACCGACCGCGGCGTTCGTCGCGGGGTACCGCGTCCCGGTGTTCACCCGGTCGGCGACGCGCCGGGTCCAGGCGTCCAGGAAGCCCGGGAAGTCCGGCAGCGACAGGGCGGCCAGTCCGCGCTGCGCGCGGCGGTTCTCGGCGCGCTGGGCGTCGGCGGTCTCCTCCACGGCCGCCAGCAGCTGGGAGAGCAGGGTCAGCACGGTGGCCGCGATGGCGGACTCCCGCCGCTCCGCGGCCAGCCGCACCAGCCGCTGCTCCACGGCACGGAAACGGGCCAGATGACCGGAGTGGTCCCCGGCCGGCCGCGTACCGCCGTCCGCCGCGTCGGTCTCCAGCAGGGCCCGGCCCGGCGCGCAGGGCAGCAGCAGCGGATCGGTGATGCCCATCGACCTGAGCCGGTCCGCGACGAACTCGACGGTGTCGTCCCGTTCGCCCTCGTCGATGAGATCGATCTTGGTGACCACGAAGACGCACCGGTCGTGGTGGTTGAGCAGTGGCCCGGTCAGGAAGTCCGCCAGGGTCATCGACATGGCCGCGACGGCCGGCACGACCACCACCGCCAGATCCGCCTGGCGCACGGCGGCCTCGGCCATCTCCCGGTGCCCCGGGTCGGTCACGCTGAACCCCGGGGTGTCCAGGACCGCCACGCCGTCGCCCAGCGGCCGGACCGGAGACCGTACCTCCAGGTCCCGCACGCACAGCGCCAGGTCGGTGGTGAGCACCCGGTCCAGCGCGGCTTCCAGACCGTCCGCGGCCGGCGTGCGCGGTCCGCCGGCCCATGTGTCGAAGGCCGCCGACGGCCAGTCCAGTCCGGTTCCGTCGGTCGTTCTCAGCCGCAGGCCCTCGGCGCCGTCGTGATGCCGCAGCACCGTGGTGACGGTGGTGGTCACCCGCGCCGACGACGGCAGCAGCCGGCGGCGCAGGAAGGCGTTGAGCAGGGTGCTCTTGCCGCTCGACGCCTCGCCGAAGACGGCGATGCGCAGTTCAGGGTCGTCGGCACGGGTCTGTACGGTGCGCAGTGCCGACCACAGCTTGTCGCGACGCGCGGCCGGGAGGTCGAGCTCTCCCAGGACGTCGCGGATCCATGTCAGGTGTTCGCCGACGGCGGGTGCCCATGTTCCGGCCGCCCCGTCGACTACGGTTTTCCTCCCCACGCCGGCAGCGTAAGGACACCGGGGGTGGCCGGTTCCCGTCAGACGATGGGATCGCGGCAAGTAGGTATTCGGCCATTTGAGCGAGGAGCAGAAGCCGACGGCCCCGCCCTCGGGGAGGGCGGGGCCGCCGTGCCGTCCGCTCGGGCCGCGGCCGGTCAGTCGACCTCGGCCACCGCCTGCGCGAACTGCGCCTTGTACAGCCGCGCGTACGCCCCGTCCGCCGCCAGCAGCTCGGCGTGCGCGCCCTGTTCGACGATCGAGCCGTTCTCCATCACCAGGATGGTGTCGGCGTCGCGGATCGTCGACAGCCGGTGGGCGATGACGAACGACGTGCGCCCGTGGGCCAGCTTGGCCATCGCCTTCTGGATCAGGACCTCGGTGCGGGTGTCGACCGAGGAGGTCGCCTCGTCCAGGACCAGGATCGTCGGGTCGGACAGGAACGCCCGCGCGATGGTGATGAGCTGCTTCTCACCGGCGCTGACGCCCGTGCCCTCGTCGTCGATCACGGTGTCGTAGCCCTCGGGCAGGGTACGGACGAACCGGTCGGCGTGGGCCGCCCGCGCCGCCTCCTCGATCTCGCCCCGGGTGACCTCGCGGGAGGCGCCGTACGCGATGTTCTCGGCGATGGAGCCGCCGAACAGCCAGGTGTCCTGGAGCACCATGCCGATCCCGGCCCGGAGTTCGTCGCGGGTCATCCGCGTGATGTCGACGCCGTCGAGGGTGATCCGCCCGCCGGAGACGTCGTAGAACCGCATCAGCAGGTTCACCAGGGTGGTCTTGCCGGCGCCGGTCGGGCCGACGATCGCCACCGTGTGGCCCGGTTCCACCTTCAGCGAGAGGTCCTCGATGAGCGGCTTCTCCGGGTCGTACCGGAACGAGACGTGCTCCAGCGCCACCCGCCCGCGCAGCTCCGCCGGACGCTCGCCCGGCACCGGGTCGGCCTTCTGCTCCTCCGCGTCGAGGAGTTCGAAGATCCGCTCGGCCGACGCGACACCGGACTGGACCAGGTTGGCCATGGAGGCGACCTGGGTCAGCGGCATCGAGAACTGCCGGGAGTACTGGATGAACGCCTGGACGTCACCGATGGACAGGGCGCCCGAGGCCACCCGCAGCCCGCCGACGACCGCCACCAGCACGTAGTTCAGGTTGGAGACGAACATCATCAGCGGCTGCATGACACCGCTGTTGAACTGTGCCTTGAACCCGGCCTCGTACAGGGCCTCGTTCTGCTCGGCGAACTGCTGCGCCGACTCCTGCTGCCGGCCGAAGACCTTCACCAGGGTGTGCCCGGTGTACATCTCCTCCACATGGGCGTTGAGCTTGCCGGTGGTGCGCCACTGCTGCACGAAGTGCGGCTGGGAACGCTTGCCGACCCGGGTGGCGATCACGAACGACAGCGGCACGGTGGCCAGGGCGACCAGGGCGAGGATCCAGGACACCCAGAACATCACCGCGAGCACACCGATGATGGTGAGCAGCGAGTTGATGAGCTGGCCCATCGACTGCTGGAGCGTCTGGCCGATGTTGTCGATGTCGTTGGTCGCCCGGGAGAGCACCTCGCCGCGCTGCCGCTTGTCGAAGTACGACAGCGGGAGCCGGGACAGCTTCGCCTGGACGTCCTCGCGCATCCGGTACATCGTGCGGTTGACGGCCCGGTTGACCATCCGGGTCGCCACCGCCATCAGCAGGCCGGCGACGACGTACGTGCAGAGCGCGAAGAGCAGGACGTCGCCGACCTGGCCGAAGTCGATGCCCTTGCCCGGGGTGAAGTCGGTGCTCTTGAGCATGTCGGCGACGGTGCCCTGACCGCGCTCGTGCATGCCCTGGAGCACCTGGTCCTTGGTGGTCCCGGCGTCCATCTGCTTGCCGATGACACCGGCGAAGACCAGGTCGGTGGCGCGGCCGAGGATCTTGGGGCCGATCACGTTGAGGGCGACGCTCGCGACCACGCAGAACAGCAGCACGTAGATGGTGAACTGTTCGGGTTTGAACCGGGCGAGAAGCCGTTTGCCCGAGTTCTTGAAGTCCATCGAGCGCTGGTCGGGGCCGCCCCCGGCCATCATGCGTCCCATGGGCCCGGCCATCAGGCGGCCTCCGCTTCCGTCAGCTGGGAGAGCACGATCTCCCGGTAGGTCTCGTTGCCGGCCATGAGTTCGTGATGCCGGCCGGTGCCGACGACACGGCCCTCGTCGAGTACGACGATCCGGTCGGCGTCTCTGATGGTCGCCACCCGCTGGGCGACGATGACGACGGTCGCCTCGGCCGTCTCTTCCGCGAGCGCGGCACGCAGCGCCGCGTCGGTCGCGTAGTCGAGGGCGGAGAAGGAGTCGTCGAAGAGGTAGATCTCCGGGCGCTGCACGAGCGTGCGGGCGATGGCGAGCCGCTGGCGCTGGCCGCCCGAGACGTTCGTACCGCCCTGGGCGATGGGCGCGTTCAGGCCGCCCTCCAGATTCGTCACGAAGCCCTTGGCCTGCGCCACCTCCAGCGCGTGCCACAGCTCCTCGTCGGTGGCGTCCGGGTTGCCGTACCGCAGGTTGGTCGCGACCGTCCCGGCGAACAGGTACGGCTTCTGCGGGACCAGGCCCACCGTCTTGGCGAGCAGCTTCGGGTCGAGCCCGGAGACCTCCTCGCCGTCCACGAGGACCTGACCGTCCGTGGCGTCGAAGAGGCGCGCCACCAGGCCGAGCAGGGTGGACTTGCCGCTGCCGGTGGAGCCGATCACGGCGGTCACCTCGCCGGGCCGGGCCACCAGGTCGACGGCCTTGAGCACCGGCTCCTCGGCACCCGGATAGCGGAAGCCCGCGCCCCGGATCTCCAGATGGCCGTGCCGGCGCAGCTCGATGACCGGCGCGCTCGGCGGCACGACGCTGGACTCGGTGTCCAGGACCTCCTCGATGCGCTCGGCGCAGACCTCCGCACGCGGCACCATCATGAACATGAAGGTGGCCATCATCACGGACATCACGATCTGCATCAGGTAGGCGAGGAACGCCGTCAGGTCGCCGATCGCCATGTCACCGCTGTCGATGCGGTGGGCGCCGAACCACACCACCGCGATCGAGGAGACGTTCACCGTCGTCATGACGATGGGGAACATCAGCGCGAGCATGTTGCCGGTGGCCAGCTGCATGTCGGTCAGGTCCTTGTTGGCCTTCCCGAACCGGCCCTGCTCGTACTCGTCGCGGACGAACGCGCGGATCACCCGGTTGCCGGTGATCTGCTCGCGCAGCACCCGGTTCACCGTGTCCAGCCGCACCTGCATGGCCCGGAACAGCGGACGCAGCCGGCGCACGATCAGCGTCACGGAGATGCCCAGGACGGGTACCACCGCCACCAGTACCCCGGACAGCGGTACGTCCAGGCCGAGGGCGAGCACGATGCCGCCGACACACATGATGGGCGCCGACACCATCAGCGTGAACGTCATCAGGACCAGCATCTGGACCTGCTGTACGTCGTTGGTCGTACGGGTGATGAGGGAGGGCGCTCCGAAGTGACCCACCTCACGTGAGGAGAAGGACTGCACCCGGTCGAAGACGGCGGCCCGCACATCCCGGCCGAGCGCCGACGCGGTCTTGGCGCCGTAGTAGACGGCACCGATGTTGCACACCACCTGTGCGAGCGAGATGCCGATCATCAGGGCGCCGAAGGACAGGATGTAATCCGTGTCACCCTTCACGACACCGTTGTCGATGATGTGTGCGTTGAGCGTGGGCAGGTAGAGGGTGGCGCAGGTCTGCAGGAGCTGCAGCAGCACCAGGATCGAGATGGGTTTCCTGTAGGGCCTGAGATAGGTCCGCAGAAGTCGTATGAGCACGCTACGTCTCTCGGAGTCGGCGGTGGGGGCGGGGTCGCTTGCCCGAAAGGCGGGATCGCTTGCCCTAGGCCCCTATCGTCCGACACTCCACCCGCGTTACCTCAACCGATTAACCCGACAGCGGATGTCCTGCGGCACCGGGGGGCGCGCGATTACGCCCGAAACGCCCCCGGATGGGTCTGTTCGCGCACCGACACGTACTGCTGCCGCACCGCCTGCCCGACGGCCATCTCGTCCCCGGGCTCCAGCACCTGCGCCGTCGCACCCTGCCAGACGGGCGGAGTACGCGGATCCAGGGTCCCCTGCGACACCCCGAGCGCCCAGGCCGCCTGCCGGGCCGCCCCGACCGCCGCGTAGTCCGCCGGCTGCGGTACGACGACCTGCGCGCCGAACAGCATCGGCGCCGCCGCCTGTACGGCCGGCAGCTCGGCGGCCTGCCCCAGCAGGAAGATCCGCCGCACTTCCACACCCCGGCCGCGCAGCACGTCGAGCGCGTCGGCGAGCCCGCACAGCATGCCCTCGAAGGAGGCCCGCGCGAGATGCTCGGCCTTCATGGACTCCCGGCGCAGCCCGGCCAGCGTCCCCGCGGTGTGCGGCAGGTTCGGCGTCCGCTCACCCTCCAGGTAGGGCAGCATGACCAGCCCGTGCGAGCCGGGCGTCGACTTCATCGCCAGGTCGGAGAGGCTCTCCAGATCCGCCAGCCCGAGCAGCTCGGCGGTCCCGCGCAGGGTCCGTACGGCGTTCAGGGTGGTCACGACCGGCAGATGCATCCCGGTGGCGTCGGCGAGCGAGGTGATCATCCCGGAGGTGTCGGCGAGCGCCTCCGTGTGCACGGCCATCACCGACCCGGACGCGCCCAGGGACACCACGGCGTCCCCGAAGCCCAGCCCCAGCCCGAAGGCGGCGGCCATGGTCTCGCCGGTCCCGGCGGAGATCAGCAGCCCCTCCGGGGTCGTACCGGCCGCGTCCGAGGGCCCGATCACCTCGGGCAGCATCGCCTGATGGCCCAGGGCGAGTTCGACGAGATCGGACCGGTAGCCGTTGGCGGCGGCCGACCAGTACCCGGTCCCGGAGGCGCCCCCGCGATCGGTGGTCCTTCGGACCGGCCGCCCGAGCAACTGCCACACCAGCCAGTCATGGGCCTGCAGCAGCGCGGCGGTCCGCCGGGCGTTCTCCGGCTCGGCCTTCGCCAGCCAGCGCAGCTTGGTCACCGGCTGCGCGGCCTGCGGCACGCACCCCACCGCCTGCGCCCAGGCCTCCCGGCCGCCGAGCGCGTCGATGAGATCGGCCGCCGCGACCTGGGCGCGCCGGTCGCCGCCGACGATCGCCGGGCGCACGGTGTTGCCCTGGGCGTCCAGCGGGATCAGCGCGTTCTGCTGCGCGGACACGCCGATGGCCTGCACGCCCTCCAGGAGCCCGCCGCCGGCGGCCTCACCGAGGGAGAGCAGCCAGGCCTGCGGGTCGACGTCGCTGGGGCGCGCCGCGCCGTCCGGCGTGTCGACCGGGTGCGGTGCGTATCCCTGGCGGAGCACCGCACCCGTGTCCGTGTCGCAGACCACGATGCGAGTGAAATCCGGTGAGCTGTCCAACCCGGCGACTATCCCCATACCCGAAATTCTGCCGCACGCGCCGCCGTGGTTTGGCCGAGGGCGCCGCAGGGGCTTGCGTGGTCCCGCCGCTGCGGGCGTGTCGGGGCTGGTCGGGCCCGCGTGGCGGAGCCGCATATGTCACGGCCCCGCGCCCCCGGGGGTTGCCGGCCGCAGCGTCGAAAAGGACCGCTACGTGTCGCTGCTGCCCCAGTCGTCGGCCGCTGCTCCGTTGGTGTTGCGCTCGCGCAGGGAGCGGACCCGGGCGGCCACCGAGTCGGGCATCCGGTCGCCCACTTTCTCGCTGACCGTGTGGAAGGCCTTGCCGGCGTAGACACGGCCCTGCTGGGCCGCGGTCTCCGCGGTGTTGCGGACCGCCGGGTTCTGGGCGACCTGGCGGGCGGACTTCTTCAGCTGCTCGTATCGCTCGCGTCCGGCCCTGGTACCCAGCACGTAACCCAGAGCGAGCCCGGCGACGAACGTGAGCTTGTAGCGCATGGCGGCCACCCTTCCCTCGGGGGGAGTCTCGTCGGGGAGTACCGATTGGCGGAGCACCCCCCTGCTTGCGCTAATGTATGTGTCGCAGCGAGCGGGCGCCCCCTGGCGAATACCCAGGTAGGTACGTTCGATGCAACGAGGCATTCCTCCGTAGCTCAATTGGCAGAGCAGCCGGCTGTTAACCGGCAGGTTACTGGTTCGAGTCCAGTCGGGGGAGCTCGGTCCTCCGTAGCTCAATTGGCAGAGCAGCCGGCTGTTAACCGGCAGGTTACTGGTTCGAGTCCAGTCGGGGGAGCATGCTGAACGAGGACCCCTCCGGGGGTCCTTTTTCATGTCCGTTCCGTGCCCGCGGGAACCGCTGGGCCTGCGCCGATGTCCTCAAGGTCGTGAACGTCCGCAGAAGCCGACCATCCGAAGCAGGAGATCGTATGAGCGGCTATGCTGCGGCAGACGGCGCGCACACATGTACGCGACACGCCGCTATGGGGCGGTAGCTCAGCCGGTTAGAGCAGCGGACTCATAATCCGTCGGCCGTGGGTTCGAGTCCCACCCGCCCCACCTGTGCAGGTCTCTGACCTGCGGAAACGTTCGTTTTTGGGTGTCGGAGCGTCAACTTTGCTTGAACGGACTGAATCCGCTGCTCGTGGGTTCGGGGTTCGGCGGTGCTTGGGGGAGTCCGAAACCCTCTGACCTGCGGTGGAGCAGGTGATTGAGGTTGTCGCTCGCGGTCCGGGCGGCTGCCCCGAGGGGCGACGTCAGGACCCAGGGGCCGGACAGGGGCCGGGACGGCGCGGCGTGTCCGGAGCGAGGGCCGGCACGAGGTCCACGGTCAGTGGAACCATGCCCTGCTGCCCGAGTCCTCCACGAGCCGCTGGCCCTGCCCACCAGCGAGGCACACGGCGTCTCAGGCCGGCGCTGCGAGCTTCCGTCCCGGCTGACGGACCCCCGTCCGACCGGGCTGAGTAGTACCGGGTGTTCACGAGTGCATCTGACGTAGGGCGCCATGGCCGCTTGAAGATCGCTTCCCGGAATCGTGCCGCCGGACGGCAGTTTCGTACGCGTCCGGCGGTCACCTCGATGCTTCACGCCTCGGTGTAGTCGTCGTCGGATCCATATCGCGTCTCCACACTCACCTCTACGAGCTCCACACTCACCTGCGCGAACTCCACCCGTACCCCCGCGATGTCCTGGTGGGCCGGTTGTGCTTGGAACAGCGCGGTCAGGGCCAGGCGCAGGCGGTCCTCGTCGCCCTCGGAGTACTCCCGCTGCAGCCGCCGCGGCCTGGGGTCCTGGGCCAGGACGTACTGCACGTCACACGGGTCGCCCTCCCGCCGGCTCCGTGCGATCTCGGCGGGGTCGACGACCGTACAGCGGAACGCCACGGTGACGGAGAAGCGAAAGGCGCCGGATGCCATCAGCTTCCAGCGGGCGAACACGCTCCTGTCGGGGCGGACATCGACCAAGGTCACGGCGGTACGCCGGGTGGGATCGGCCGTCCCGGTCGTATACGCCCCCCTGACGTTGTGGACAAGGACCTCGTTGCGCCCCGCGATCAGCGGATGGCGGCGTTCGAGCCGCGCGTCCCGCCGCCACCGCGGCCGCAGCTCGCGGTGGCAGACGATCGGGTAACGGTCCGTCATGCGGACCACCTCCTGGCCGTGGTCAGTACTGCAGGGCCGTCGCCACGTCCTGTCCGATGCGTTCGACGGCGGTGAGGTCGAGGCCGTAGTGCACGTAGCGGCCGTGGCGCTCCACTCGGACGAGGCCCAGGTCGCGCAGGGCGCGCAGATGCCGCGCGACCTGCGGGCGGGTCATCGACAACCGGTCCGCCAGGTCGGCGGTGGTCATCGCCTGGCGTGCGATGAGGCGGCACAGGCGTACCCGGCGCGGGTCGGTGAGCGCCAGCATGCGACTGCGGGCCAGGGTGACACCGATCTCCGGTGCGTCGACGGGGAAGTGCACGACGGGCGGCAGTCCCGGCTCGTCCTTCACCAGCAGGTGCGGGGCGCCGTACCGGGTGGGGATCAGCAGCACGGGCGTACGGGCGGGGCTGATCACCGCGTGGTGCACCTTGTCGAAGACGACCCGCGCGGGGCTGTCCAGACGGGCGCTGGACGGGCTGAGCGAGAGCAGCGCCGCAGTGGGCCCCTCGTCCGCGAGTCGCCGGCGCACCCGGTGGGCGGCCCGGGACAGGACGGGTTCGGTGCGCGCCCACAGCTCGTCGAAGTAGACGCGGCGGCACAGATCGAGGAAGCCGAGGATGTCGGCGCGCAGGTCGTCGGGGTCGCGCAGCAGGTCCTCGGCGAGGGCCAGGTGCGGATCCGGCAGCCCGGACGCGGTCTGGCGCAGCGCACGCGCCTGCACCGGGTCGTGGAGCACCCGGCCGAAGTCGAAGGCGCGGTAGCCGCTGGCGCAGGTGTATGCCGTGAGTTCGGCGAACCGGTCCACCGTGAGTTCCGCCAGGGGCGTCTGGAGCCCGGGATAGAACCCCCGCCAGCGCAGCGCCGTCCACAGCGGGGCGAACCGTCCAAGCCCGGCCCGGAAGGCGGCCGGTGCGGCGGAGGTGGTCCGCTCGGCCCAGGTCGCGTGCTCGGTGTGGTGGGCATGGCCGGTCAGCACATGCAGGCTCGCGGCCAGCTCGGCGAGCGGGGACACAGTGACTGTCAACCGGTCGCAGGCAACGCCTTCCAGGACAATCACGACCGACATGAGCGGGAGTGTACGGCGCCGCTCTCACCCCGAGACCCCCTCGAACTCGGCCCGTGCGGCCGCCAGCACCTCCGGCGCCGTGAGCAGTGCGGCGACCACCTCGGCGAGTCCGGTCGCCGCGACCTGGGTGCGGTCGTGAGCCAGCGGCGTCGCCGCGGCTTCCCGCATTGCCTCGGAGTGGGCGGGCGTACCGGTGTCGGCGATCTGGACGTACGGGTGGATGACCGGCATCAGCTGTGAGAGGTTGCCGATGTCCGAGGACCCGGCGGGGCTGTCGGGGTCGTATGGCTCCATGTCCGCGCCGAGCGCGCGTACCGCGTCGGCGAACCGCTCCGCGAGAACGGCGTTGTTGCGCCGCTCCGCGTACAGTGGCCCGGTCTCGGAGACCTCCGCCTGCGTCTGTGTGGCGAGCGCGGCCCCCGCCGCTGCGGCTCGCACCCGCTCCACCAGCGCCGCGGCCGACACGGCCGTACGGTCCCGTACGTACAGGTCGACCGTGGCCCGCGCGGGGACCACGTTGGGCGCTTGACCGCCGTCGGCGACGATGCCGTGCAGCCGGGCGCTCGGCGGCACGAACTGGCGCATCGAATCGAGGGCGTTGAGGAACAGTTGGGCGGCGGCCAGCGCACTGCGTCCCTGCCACGGCGAGACCGAGGCGTGCGCGCTCATCCCGGTGAACGTCACCCGCAGGTGCGCCGCCGCGAGTCCGGGCCGGCCGGTCAGCCAGCGGTCACCCGGATGGAACATCACCGCCGCGTCCACCCCGTCGAAGACGCCTGCATCGGCCAGCCGTACCTTGCCCGCGCCGCCCATCTCCTCACCCGGGGTGCCGATCACGGCCACCGTGCCAGGGTGCGCGGGCAGCGCCCGTACGACGGCCAGGGCCGCCGCCGCCCCTCCGGCCGCGATGAGGTTGTGACCGCAACCGTGCCCGATGCCGGGCAGCGCGTCGTATTCCGCGAGGACGGCGACGCAGGGCCCCGGGCGGCCGCGGCCGTGCACGGCCACGAAGGCCGTGTCGAGGCCACCGGCGGACACGGTCACCGTGAAGCCCGCCTCGCCCAGCCAGCGGGTCAGCACCTGCTGGGCGTGGAACTCGGCGAACTTCAGCTCGGGACGCGTGTGAATGGACAGGCTGACGGCGTCCATGCGGGGCCGCAGCACGGCCAGTTCGGCGGACAACGCCTTCACAGAGGGCGCTTTCAACGATGACATGGGACTCCCTCGTACGACGCACGGAGTGACGTGCTGTCAGGTACGACGAGACTGGGGCCGGGCACGAGTGCGTTGCCGCCGATTACCGCGTCCCAGGCAACCCTCGCCGACCCGACGAACGGCTGGGAATCCATGACCTGGAGGGCCCGATGAGGCGTACTGAAGCGGCCAAGCAGTTGGGGTGGTTCGTGCGGGAGCACCGCACCAATGGCGCGGGACGCCTGTGGCAGGCGGGCAGTTGACTGGGGGGCGGGACGGTGGGCATGGCCTTCGGGGTTCCGGTGGCGATCGCCTCGGTGGGTACCACCGAGGGGCCCCGCAGGTGGCAGGGCTGCTGCTCGGCGTTGGCCTGGCGGGTTGGGGGGCTGGGGATCTGGCGCCTGGTGCAGGCGCTCCGCACCCGGGAGCAGTGCTTCGACACCCATGAGCGGGGGTTCACCCACCGGATGGCGGGCACCGCAAGCGCCCGCGCATCCCCGGCGAGCGTACTGACCGCGTTGCCCCGCAGATTGGCCTCGGCCGCGAGCTGATCGGCCTGAGCCGACTAGGCCTGGACGCGCACGTACACCAGGAGGACGGCGCCGGTGAGGGCGAGTAGGAACGCCAGCAGCGCGAGGGACTTCCACCGCCGGGCGAGAACCCGTTCGGTGCGTGTCATGGCGTGCCCCCCAGCTGCTGCACCTGCAAGCGAAGGCGCGCGACTTCCAGCTCCAGCACCATCACCTTGGCCTCCGCCGCGATCGCACGGGCTTCCGCCGTCTTCTCGTCGAGCTCGGCCTTGTCCCGCTCCTTGACGAGGTACTGGGCCAGGCTGTTGAAGCCGGTCGCCGCGTTGCCCTCCCTCTGGGCTCGCCCCGCGACCCTGCAGCCGTACACGGCTGCCACCCCGGCCACGGCAGCGCTCACGATCACGCCGATCGCTGTGACGAGGGCGGCGTCCATGCCACCTCCAAGACGCGCTCAGGGGGGCAGGGTCAGGCGTCCGTCTTCGGCCGGTCGGGGACGGCGTAGGTGATGCCCCAGGCGCCGAGGACGGCGAGCGCGAGGGTGACGCCCGCGCGCATCTGCCGGTACCGGTAGCCGGTGAGCTCGCCGCGGTCGGTCGCCATGGCCACCCCCACGTACGCCGAGGCCCGGCCGCGCGGGGTGCGGGCCGGGCCGATGGTGCGGTGTGGTCAGACCTTGCAGAAGTCGAGGCCCTTGAGCGCTTCGTTGATCTGCTTGCCCTGCGCCTCGGTGGTCGTGACGTCCTTGTAGGTGAAGCGCTGGGAAGCGGCCCAGTCGGCCTTGTCGCTGTCGAGTGCGCTGCACTGGTTACGCGCGGCGTCGATGGCCTTGTCCTCGTACTTCACGATGCCCGGGTTGGCCGCGGCAAGGGCGCGTAGGAGTTCGACGCGCTTGACCGGAGTCGGCTCGGGTGGGATGCCGGTGGTCTTCTCGGCGGCACTGATGTCGGCGCTGGGCTTGCCGCGCGCGCTGGTCTTCGGCCCGGCAGCGTCGGTCTTGCTGTCGCTGCTGCAGCCGACGAGGGTGATGGCGAGCGCGGCCGTGATGGCAGCGATGGCGGTGCGGGCTCTCATGGTTCCCCCAGAGGTGTTCGGGTGCTGAGGGGGCATCATGCGCGGTACTGGGGCCGCTGTATGGACGCTGTGTCGAAGACGTGACGATTGGATACCGTACGTGTACCCGCCGCAGGGCGGCATCCAGCCGCACACCCTGTCGTCGTCGACGACCAAGGGCTCGACGACCACGACGAACAGCCATACCTACGACGGCGCGGGCAACACCCGCACTCGTACGCTGGACGGCAAGACCCGGACGCTGGACCGGGACAGCGAGGGCCACCTCGCCAAGGTGACCAACGCCGACGGCAACCGGCTCCTCTCCCGCGGGCACGCGGTACTGCACCTGGGCCGGTCAGACCATCGCGGTGCACATGAGCGAAGGTGGCCTCCAACGGCAGGTCACGGACGCCCACGACACCGCCGAGACCGCGCTGGACGCGACGACTCGGACGCTGACCCGGCGTCGCCTCGACCCGTTCGGCAACGCCCGGAGCACCCAGCCGAGTTCTGGTTCCCGGCCGGGTGACAAGGGCGATTCGTCGGTGGTGCGTCGACGCCACGACCGGGCTGACACACCTCGGTGCGAGGGACTACGCCGGCGCACGTCGGTGTCGCGCCCGCCCCTCGCCACCACTGTCCCGTCGGGGTGGACCAGCTCCGAGCTGCTTTCGCGTGCCTGGGCGAGCGCGGTCATGGCGCGCTCCGTGAGGGTGACCGGTGGGTCGGCGCCCAGGAGCACTTCCCGTGCCGCGCGCGTCAGTTCGTACCAGGCGATCCGGCCGGAACCCGATCCTCCTCAGCGCGCCCTGCCGCCGCCGTCCACCGGTTCGACGAAGCATCGTCGCCGGGACGAGTCGATGTACGTCACCTGCCGGCTCTGCCCGGCGAGGAGCAGGCGGCGAGGTCCCGTCACCTCTTCGGCCGACAGCGCGGATCGGTTGTGCCGATCTCGGTACGGCCTGAGAACACCGTGCATTCCGGTTACTGCGGTGAACACCGCGGTGGGGTCCACGAAGTGCCGGCAGCCGCCGCGGCGTTCCGCTTCGGGGCCGATGAACAGCAGCCCTCCGACCCGATCCAGGAAGCCCTCCTCGGCCAGGTGACGCGCGACGGGTTCGGCCGCGGTTCCGAAGGGAATGAGTCCGCCCCACCGTTCTGTGCCGGGGTTCCGGCGCCACCACCGGTTCCACCCGGCCGCGCGACCACAGAAGCAGCAGGGGCTTTCCCGGTCGGTCGAGGATCTGCCGGGTGGCTACTTGTCCCAGATCTTGCGGTAGGCCTCGCGGTAGCCCTCGGAGTCCCAGGACGGCGTGCCGCCGCTGTTGGCCGCGGTGGTGATGTGGACGGGGGCGACGTACCCGCTGGACGGCTTGCCCGCGAAGGCGCGGTTGAATTCGTCGATGATCTGCCAGCCTTGTTCGGACAGCGGTTCGGGCACGGTGGCGGCCTGGAACTCCTTGCCGTTGATGCGCTGGAAGGCCGACGGGTCGCCGTCACCGGCACCGATGTTGAACGGGGCTCCCGCACCGTTCTTTCCGGCGGCACGCAGGGCGGAGCCCGCGTAGTCGAAGTACAGGTCGTTGATGGCGGCGGAGTAGGTCCACCTGTTGCCGAGGCGGGCGGCAAGGGAGGAGACCCTGCCGATGGTGCGGCTGTTGGCCTGGGAGATCGGGATGTTCTCGTAGCTCAGCAGCGTCACGCCGGAGCAGGTGGCGAGTTCCTTCTTGATCAGGTCGGACTTGTGCTTGGCGAACGGGATGGTGGCGTCGGTGAACAGCACGACGCCCGCACGGCCGTTGGACTGCGCGATGATCCAGTCGGCGCTGAGCCTCGCCACGTCCTCGACCCTTGTGGTGATGTTGCTGAACAGCTTCGGGTTCGCGCTGGGGCCCGGGGCGCCGACGGCGTGCCAGCCGATCAGCGGGATGCCGGCGGCGTCCGCCCGCGCCACCTGCTCGGCGGTGGCGGAGGGATCGAAGCCGCCGATGACTATGCCGTCGGGCTTGAGGGCGAGAGCCTGGTCGAAGGCGGTCTTGAGCCCTGCCGGCGTGCCCTGGCCGTTGATGGTGCGGACGTGCCAGCCGATGACGTCGGCGGCTTCCTGGACGCCCTTGGCGACGCCTTCGACGCCGGGATTGGCCAGCGTCTGGGCGATGTAGACGATGCTCCGGTCCGGGACGACCGTGGGCCCGCTGGTCGGCCCGGACCAAGGGGCGTCGACGTCCTCGGCCGCCTTGACGTCCTGCTTGGCCCGGGAGAGGGCGCTGGGGCAGCCAGGTCTGGACGAGGCACCGGAGGTCGCGCTGACGGATTCGGTGGTCGTGGAGTCGCTCTCGCAGCCGGCGACGAGCGTGGCGGTGGCCAGGAGGGCGGTCGCCGTCAGGGCCGCCTTGTAGGTGGGGTGCACGAGGTCTCCAACACGGGGCATGAGAGGGCAGGCGGGGCTGGGTGGGAAAAGGAGTTTCAGGGTCGGGCGACGGCTCCGGCGTGTCATCACCGTCCGAGGGCCCGCCGTGCCTCGGACGGCGAGGCCTGCGGCGACTACGGCGTGGCGGCGATTCCCGAGCGGTGGCTCGGGGTGGCAGGGGCGGCAGCGAGCTTGCTGCCGAGGATCATGCTCAACCGGTCGGTTCGCGTCAATTCCCCCGCCGGGCACCTTACATCGGCCGTCGGTCCCCGAGGTGACGCGTGCCACCGCAGCCGAGACGTCACGATCTGTTGGCTGAGAGTAAGAATTTCGTGATCAATTTTTGATGATCCTGAACCTGTGAAGTCGCTGAGGGTGCGGCTACGCTCACGCAGCCGGTTTCAGTCACTGGCGTGATCCATTCGTTCCTCTCAGCGGCGAACACCGTGGATGCGTCACGTCCGTTGCCGGCCACCGGCGGTCCGGTACGACGCGGCTGCCGCGGCTCAGCAACATGTCGAAGGAGGCCCGGGTGTCCGGGAACAGAGGGAACCCGCCGCTCGCCCCCGAACCACCGGGGACAGCCGGCCGGGGTCCGCGGTCGCGTCCGACAGCGGTGGGCTTCCTCGACCGGTGGCCCTTCCGCCGCAAGCTCAACGTCCTGGTGGTCGCACCCATCGCGGCGGTCGGCGTGCTTCTCGGAATCGCGGCCTACGGCCAGGCCCGGCAGGCCCAGGACGCGGGCCGGATCGCGGAACTGGTGCGCGACAGCGAACAGGTCGCGAAGCTCATCAACGACGTACAGGCCGAACACCAACAGGCGCTCGTGCTGTCCGTGCAGTACGACGAGGCCCGCCCCGGCGCCTCGCTGCCGCCGACCACCGAGTACCGCCAGGCGCAGCGGAACACCGATGCGCAGGTCGCCGCCGTGCGTACGGCGTTCGCCGGGGGCCTGCCGTCCGAGGAGGTGCAGGCGCTCGACTACATCCGCCGCCTCGGTGTCCTGCGCGACAGGCTCGAACGGGGCTACGTCTCCGTCGCCGACATCGACCCCGCCTACGCTTCCGCGGTCGACTACCTGATCGACGGCATCGGTCTGGAACGCTACTCCGGCACTTCGTCGTCCACGGTCACGGGACTTCTCGACACGGTGCTGCGCGCCGACGCCGCCCACGCGTCCTTCGAGAGCGCGGTGTTCTCCGCGCAGACCCGTGACGCCAACGCCCTCGACGAGTACAGCCGCGCGGTCGCCTCCCATGCCCTCTACGACCAGCAGTCGCGTCGGTTCCAGCGGATCGCCGCACCCGCCCAGGTGCTGACCATGGAAGGGATCGAGCGCAGCGCCGAGCAGAACGGAGTCGAGGCCCAGTTCGCGCAGCTGCAGATCGATCCCGGCGCCCTGCAGGGCAAGACGCCGGCGCAACTGCGCACCGAGATCGCCGACGGAGCGCGCCAGTCTGAGACCCGCCTCGGCATCACCCGGTCGCTGATCGAGCAGGCCGCGGCCGAGGCCGACGACGCCTCCGCGGGCGCCCTGCGAGGCTCGCTGTACCTGCTCGCTCTGGCGGTTCTCGGCTTCGTCGTCTGGCTGGCCTTCTGTGTCCTGGTCCGGCGCTCGGTCGTACGTCCCCTGGTGGCCCTGACCGGCGCCGCCCAGCAGGTGGTCGAGGTGGCGGGCGAGGAACTGGCCCGGGTAGCGGACGAGGAGTCCGACGACGTCACCCCGCTGCAGCCGCGGCCGATCCCCGTCCCGGTGCGCGACGAGATCGGCGGGCTGGCCGAGGTGTTCAACCAAGTGCAGGTGACCGCCGCACAGTTGCTGGAACGACAGGTATTGAGCCGCCGCAACGTGGCCGAGATGTTCGGCAACATCGGCCACAGAGTGAGCATCCTGACGACCCGCCAGCTGTTCCTGATCGATGCGATGGAACGCGAGGAGACCAACCTCGAACTCCTCGAACAGCTCTACCGCATCGACCACATCGCCGTACGCCTCCAGCGCAACGCCGACAGCCTGATGCTGCTCGCCGGCATCCGGGAGAGCGGCATCGAGTCCCGGCCGATCCCGCTGGCCAACGTCATCCGGGCATCGCTCGCCCAGATCGAGGGCTATGAGCGGGTGGCCCTGCGGTCCGAGACGGAGGTCGCCGTCGTGCCCGACATCATCGGTGACCTGACCCTGATGTTCGCCGAACTGCTGGAGAACGCGGTCGCGTTCTCCCCCTCCCACACGCCCGTCGAGGTGGTGGTCCGCCCCGGCGCCGACGTCACCGAGGACGGCGGGGCTCTGATCGAGATCATCGACCACGGGCTCGGCATGAACCCCGAACGTATCGCCGAGGAGAACGCCCGGCTGGTCCACCGGGAACGGCTCGATCTCGCACCGACCGAGGTGCTCGGTCTCTTCGTGGTCGGAAGCCTGGCCCGGCGCTGGGAGGTGCGGGTGACCCTGACCCGTACACCGGGCGGCGGCGTCACCGCCAGCGTGTGGGTCCCCGCCGCGCTCCTGTCGGACATGAGCCCCGTGGAGGACGTCCCGGAGCCCGTGACCGCGGGCCCGGTCGCGAACGTGACGCCGTTGCCGGCGAGGGCGGGGGAGGGGACCACCGGGCCGGTACCGTCGCCCCTGCCGGCCGCTGGCTCCACGGTCCCTCCGCAGCGGCCGGGGGCTTCGTCGCCGCGCGGTGAGCTGCCCCGGCGCGTCGCGCCCCCCGCCGACCCGGGGCCGACCACCGCGGAACGGGCCGTCGCGCGGACCGACGCGGAGCCGACCGTCGCCGCGGACGAACCGCCATCACCTCGTACCGCCCGGCCGCTGCGTCGGCGGGAGCGGGGAGCGACACTCGCCCGGGCCGCTTCCCCGGCCGACCGGACATCGTCGGCCGTACAGCAGCCCCTGGACGCCGAGGCCGTCCGTTCGGAACTCGACGCGTTCGAAGCCGCGGTACTCCAGGCGGAGCACGACTACGACCATGCTCCGACCGAGCCCGCACCATCTCAGCACCAGGAATCCCAGAAGGAGCCGGGCAGTGCCCACGTCGACAGCTGACATGAGTTCCGAGAAGCCGGAACCGACCGACCTGCACGCCGCCGCGGCCGATTTCAACTGGCTGCTGGAGCGGTTCGCCACCGACACGGCCGGCGTGGCCGACGTCATCGCGGTGTCGTCCGACGGCCTGCTGATCGCCGCCTCCCAGCTGCGCGACCAGGCCGACTCCGAACGGCTCGCCGCGATCGTGGCCGGTCTGACGAGTCTTGCCGCGGGCGCATCCGGAAACTACGGTCTCGGCCGCCTCAACAAGGTCATCCTCGACCTGGAGCACGGCCATGTGCTGGTGGCGGCCATCGGGGCCGGCGCCGTCCTCGGCATCGTGACCTCCGAGGCCGCGAAGCTCGGCAACATCGCCTACGCGATGACCCTCTTCGCCAAACGGGCCGGGGCCGCGCTCACTCCCCAACTGGTCCTGGAGCTGAAGAACAGTGTCGGCGCGGCGTCGGGCCACTGACCTTCCCCCGGGCCGGGGCACGGGTGCAGGCACATGGTGAAGGGATCGTGATGTCCGTCGTCGGACCACCGCACGAGGCAGCAGGGGACGCCGAGGGCTCGCCGGAGCCGCGACGGCGCGCCCCCGCGATCCGGCCGTTCCTCCTGACCACCGGCCGGGTGTCGGCGGGCGGCACCGGCCCGCCGATGCCGGTGGAGGCCCAGGTGGTGTCGACCTCGGCCGGGCTTCTGGCCCTTCACTCGCTCACTTTCGAACGCCAGGACATCGTCGCGGCCAGTCGGCGGCCGCTGTCGGTGGCGGAACTGGCCGCCGGGCTGCGCCTGCACATCAACGTGGTGCGCGTGCTGGTCGAGGACCTGCGTGCCGCCGGGCATCTCGCGGTCCATCGGCCGAACGCCGCGATCGCCCAGGATCTCTCCGTACTGCGAAGGGTTATCGATGGTCTCCGTGCCGTTCCCGACTCACGGGACACACTCCGCGACACCAGCTGAACAGCCTCCGACACCGGTCAAGCTGGTCATCGCCGGTGGCTTCGGAGTCGGCAAGACCACGACCGTGGCCTCGATATCCGAGATACAGCCGCTGACCACGGAGGCCGCGATCACCGAGGTCGCGGCCGGTGTGGACGACCTCACCCTCACCCCGGGCAAAACCACCACCACGGTCGCCATGGACTTCGGCCGCGTCACCATCGACCCGACACTGAAGCTGTACCTGTTCGGCACCCCGGGCCAGGACCGGTTCGGCTTCATGTGGGACGACCTGGTGGAGGGCGCCCTGGGCAGCTTGGTGATCGTGGACACGCGCAGACTCGACGACTGCTATGCGGCGGTGGACTACTTCGAGCACAGGGAAGTCCCCTTCGCGGTCGCCGTCAACGCCTTCGACGGGGAGGTCGAGCACGACCTCGATGAGGTGCGGTGGGCACTGGACATCGCCGAGCACGTACCACTGATCGTCTTCGACGCACGGAACACGGGCTCGGTCCGCGACGCGCTGCTGACCGTACTGGAAGTCGCCGTGTCCCGCGCGGAAGCCGCCGCGATGCCCTGATGGCGGAAGGCCGGTCGGCCGTGCCCGCATCCGCGACGAGGACAGGACCCGACGGGCCGAGGTCGCCGATGGCGCCGCTCAGTCCCTAGAAGGTGTCGCCGATCACGCTCGGGCGTCCGGCGGATGGCGACGAAGAGCCCTCGGCGACGGCGACGGTGTCGGGGACGGCCGGGACGGAGCGCGAGCTGCGGGTGGGCGGTCGTGTCGGAACCGGATACATCCGCTTGTCTCCCGCCCGGGCGGGAGCCCGCCGAAGAACTCCCGCCCTGGCCTGCCGTTGTGCTGCGGTGCTGCCCGGTCGGGCTCGGGGCGTCCAGGTGGGGGCCTGTCCGGTCCAGCCGGCGACGAGGACGATGTCGTCGAGATCACCGAAGGCGAACAGGGCGGCGGCGTCGCTGCCGAAGGTGAGCCGCCAGTCCCGGCGGGGCCGGCCGCACAGCGGGATCCAGGCGGCGGCGTTGCCACGCCTGGTGCCGGCGATGCCGTTGGTGACGGTTCGTCGATGCCGTCCTGGACGAAACCCGTTGCGTGCAGCGCGGGTTACGGAATCTGCTCTCGCGGGTCGGAGTCGGCCTGCTCATGGTTGACGCAGTCTCAGAAATGCTTGAGATGCCCGCAGTTGGTGTACACGAGCGCGGTCGGTACGGCGGTCGTGGCATGCTGCGGTGTCGAGGCCCGCACGGACAGTCGGCGCTCCGGTCGCACAGTCCCTGGGCGGGGTGGGGAAGGCGGTCGGATGGAGCGCTCTGCGGAGGAGGGCCTCCCACGGGAGCTGCCCAGCGTCAGCGCCCCGCGTTTCGTCGGCCGAGCGGCCGAACTGCGTCGGCTGACGGATGCCTTGGCCCAGCCGCCGGCCGCGGTTCTCGTCGAGGGCGAGGCCGGGATCGGCAAGAGCCGGCTCGTATCGGAGGCGCTGGAGGAGCCCGGTATCGCCGCCCGCCGACCGCTGGCCGCCATGTGCCCCCCGTTCCGGGAGGCCCACACCCTGGGCCCGGTCGTCGATGCCGCCCGCGATGCCCGGCCCGATGTGGCGGAGCTGGCCCTCACCCCCCTCGCCGGGGTGCTGCGGCCGCTGTTCCCCGAGTGGGGGCAGGACCTGCCGCCGGCCCCCGAGGTGCTGTCGGACGCAGGCGCTGCCCGGCACCGGCTCTTCCGCGCACTGGCCGAACTGCTGGACGTCATGGGCGTCGGCGTGCTGGTCCTGGAGGACGTCCACTGGGCCGACGAAGCCACCCTGGACTTCCTGCTGTTCCTCGCCTCCCGTCGTTCCCGCCGGATGAGCCTGGTGCTGACCTACCGTCCCGAGGACGTGGCGCCAAAGTCCGCGCTGATGCGGCTGACCTCCCGGCCGCCGGCCGGCACCGGGTACGTACGGATCCGTCTCGGCGCGCTGGACGTGGCGCAGACCGCCGAGTTGATGTCGTCGATGCTCGACGGGGAACACGTCTCCGAGACGTTCGCGTCGTTCCTCCAGGAACGGACCGACGGTGTGCCGCTGGCCGTCGAGGAGTCCGTCCGGCTGCTGCGCGACCGGGCCGATCTGGTCCGGCGCGACGGCGAGTGGGTGCGCAGGACGCTGGCCGACATCGCTGTGCCGCCCACCATCCGGGACGCGGTCGCCGAGCGTGCCTCGCGCCTCACCCCGGTCGCACAACGCGTGCTGCAGGCCGCCTCCGTGCTGGCCGAACCGGTCGGCCCGGCCGTCCTCGCGACGGTGAGCGGGCTCCCGAACAACGTTGTCGGCCGGGCCGTGGAAGCCGCCGTACGCAGTGGACTGCTCGGCGAGGACCGCGTCGGCCGGGTCAGCTTCCGGCACGCGCTGGCGGCCCGTGCGGTCTACGACATGACGCCCGCGCCCGACCGCCGAGCCCTGCACCGGGAAGCGGGCCGCTCACTGCGGGCCATGACACCACAGCCGGTGGCCCGGCTCGCCCACCACTACCGGGAGGCGGGGGACACCGGGCAGTGGCGTCAGTACGCCGAACGGACCGCGGACCTCGCGCTGGCCTCCGGGGACCATCGCACCGCCGTCGGACTGCTGCACGAGTTGCTCACCGAGAGCGATCCGCCCGCCGCCTCGGTGGCCCGGTGGGCACAGAAGATGCCGGTCCTGGCCTTCTCCGGGCTCGTCGGCCGCGGCGATCTGACCCGCGCTCTGCGCGGGGTGCTGGACACAGAGGCGCTCGCCCCGCACGACCGTGCGGCCGTCCGCATCCAACTGGGGAGGATGCTGCTGCACGCGGGCGAGTACGCGGCCGGTGCGGCGGAACTGGAGAGGGCACTGCCGGATCTGGCCGGCGAACCGTTCCAGGCCGCCTGGGCGATGAACACGCTCGGCAGCCCGCCGGGCACCCTGATGTCCGCCGGGGAGCACCGCCGTTGGCTGGACCGGGCGGCCGTCGCGGCCCGGCTGCCGATGACGGCGGACCAGCGGCTGGCTCTGGTGGTGGACCGGGCGACTTCCCTGCTGGACATGGGCGACGAGGCCGGCTGGGCGGTGGCCGCGGAACTGCCCGACACCGCGGCGACCCCGGAAGGAATGATGCAGCTGGCCCGCAGCGGACTCAACATCGGCAACGGGGCCATGCGCTGGGGCCGCTACGACGAGGCGAGACAGCTGCTGACGACCGCGCTGGCCAGGGCCGAAGAGCACCGGTACCAGCGGCTCCACGACATGATCCTGGTGACGCTGGTGCACCTGGACTGGTTCACCGGCGCCTGGGACGGCCTCGCCGAGCGAGCCGCCGCCCTGGCCGTGGTGGACGCGGAACCCGTGCTCCAGCTGGACGCCCTGCTGATCATGGCTCTGCTGGAGGGGGCGGTCGGCGGCAGCGGAGCGGATCCCGGAGCGGATCCCGGTCAGGCGGCGGTGACCGGGGGCGGGACGGGGACCGTCGAAGAGCGCCTGCGTCAGGTGCTCGACGCGGGGCTGCGGCGCGGCATCGCCGATCTGCCGCTGGAGCCCGCGGCCGCCCTGGCGCGGATCCGGCTCGCCGAGGGGTCGGCCGCCGAGGCGCTTGAGCTGACGGAAGGACCGGCCGACGTCGTGGCCCGCAAGAACATCTGGCTCTGGGCCACCGAGTTCGCACCGGTGCGGACCGGCGCGCTTCTCGCCGTCGAACGGCCGGACCAGGCCCGGCAGTTCGTCGCGGACCTGGCCGAAGGGCTCGACGGCAAGAACCTGCCGGCAGCGGACGCGGCCCTGGAGACGTGCCGCGGAGTCCTGGCAGAAGGAGAGGGCCGCAGCGTCGAGGCAGCCGCCGCGTTCGGCCGGGCCACCGCCGCCTGGAAGCGCCTGCCCCGACCGTATGAGGCGCTGCTCGCGGCCGAACGCCGGGCCGGCTGCCTGCTGGCAGCGGGGGACAGTGATACCGGACTGGCCGAACTCGCCCGCGTGCAGGCCGGATTCACGGCTCTGGGAGCCCGGACGGCCGCCGACCGGGTGCACTTCGCGCGCCGTGCGGCCGGGGCACCGGTACGACAGGTGTGGCGCGGTGGGCGGCGCGGCTACGGCGACCAGCTGTCCCCGCGTGAGCTGGAAGTGGTCCGGCTGATGCTCACCGGTCTGACCAACCCGGCCATCGCGCGAGCACTCTCCCGTTCCCCGAAGACCGTTGCCGCGCAACTGAACTCCGCGATGCGCAAATACGGAGTGACCTCGCGTACCGCACTGGCGGTCAGTCTGACACAGGCCGGAATCACCCCGTCGGAAGGCCACGCCACCGGCGCGGGCTCCGATCTTTAGGTCATCCGCCCCATCGCGAAGCCACCCGGCAACCATCGATACTCAGGGTGCGCAGGGTCCGCGAGCCCGTCTGTACCCGGGCATGACCGGAAGGGCGTGCATCGGTCGGATGAGCAGCACATCCCCCGAACCGAAGTCCGGCGCACCGAGCGCCCCTACGGACAGCGCCGACCGTCCCGCCGGTGCCGCCACCGGACCGCGGCACACCGCCGTGCCGCCCGCCGGAGAGCGACACCCCGAACCGACTCCCGCCGCACCGGGCGTACCTGCCGACGACATGACGGCAGACCCCGCCTGCGCGGACGACTTGTACAGCGGCTACGAACCTCTCTGATCCCGGCCCGATCGGTTCCTGAACGCGACGAAAAGGGTGTCCCCTTGCTGTCCTCCTTGCTGTCCACTTTGCTGTCCTCAAGACGTGCGCGCGTGCGCGCTCCCCTCTCCCTTCTCATAGCCGGCTGTCTCGGCGCCGGAGTTCTCGCCGCGATACAGCCGGTCACCGCCTCCGCGGCCACCACCGGTTCCTCGGCCACCGGTTCCTCGGCCTCCTCATCGGACGCCGGCTCCGCCAAGGCCTCTGACCTGCTCAACGCCGTGCCGCAGGACAACGTGCCGCAGAACTACGTCCCGGCCGACTGCAACAACCCGAGCCTCAAGGACGGCGTGGCCCAGTGCTTCGCCGACGTGCGCACCGGCTCCGACCACGTCATCAAGCCGCAATTGACCGCGCCTCCGTCCGCGGCGCTGGGCCCGGCCGACATCCAGGCCGCCTACAGCCTTCCCGCCTCAGGCGAGGGCAGGACGGTCGCGATCGTCGACGCGTACGGCAACTCCCACGCCGAGGCCGACCTCGCCGCGTACCGCGAGCACTACGGGCTGCCCGAGTGCACCACCGCCAACGGCTGCTTCCGCAAGGTCGATCAGAACGGCGGCACGGACTACCCCGCCGACGACGCGGGCTGGGCCTTGGAGACCGCGCTCGACCTCGACGCCGTCTCCGCCGCCTGCCCGGCGTGCGACATCCTTCTCGTACAGGGTGATTCGGCGAGCCTGGACGACCTGGGCACCGCGGTCGACACCGCCGTACGCCTGGGCGCCAAGTACGTCTCCAATTCCTACGGTCTGCCCAGCGAGAGCGCCTCCCAGACCGCGTACGACCACCACTACGACCATCCCGGTGTGGCCGTGGTCGCGTCCACCGGCGACACCGGCCATGTCCAGAACTGGCCCGCCACCAACCCGGACGTGGTGGCCGCCGGCGGCACCCGGCTGACCCGCACCGAGGACACCGAGCGCGGCTGGACGGAGTCCGCCTGGATCTCCGGCGGATCGGGCTGCTCGCTGTACGAGGCCCAGCCCGCCTATCAGAGGGGGCTCGCCACCGGCTGCGACACCCGGGCGACGGCTGACGTCTCCGCGGTCGCCGACCCCGCGACCGGCCTGGCCGTGTACGACACGGTGGGCAAGGACGGCTGGCTGCAGGTCGGCGGCACCAGCCTCTCCGCGCCGCTGATCACGGCGATGTACGCGCTGGCGGGCACCCCCGTCGAGGGCACCTACCCGGTGACCTACCCGTACATCAACGCCTCCGGGCTGACCGATGTCACCGAGGGGTCCAACGACGACTGCGGCACGGTGGTGTGCACCGCCGGCGCCGGCTGGGACGGCCCGACCGGTCTCGGCACCCCGGTCGGGGTGTCCGCGCTGGCCTTCGGCGTCCATGGCACGCTGTCCGGACGCGTCACCGACAGCGCGTCCGGCGCCCCGCTCGCCGGTGCGGCGCTGGACATCTCCGAAGAGGCGGCGGACGGCCGGGAGTACCACGTCACCACCGACGCCGAAGGCGCCTACGACCTCCCCGTCGCGGTGGGCACCTACCGGATCATCGCCACCGACTTCGGCTACCGGGAGAGCACCCGCTCCGCAGTGAGTGTCGCCGAGAACCGGAGCACCACCGCCGACCTGGCCCTGGTGAAAGTGCCGACCCGCACGGTGTCCGGCACGGTGAAGGACGGCAGCGGGCACGGCTGGCCCCTGTACTCGAAGATCACCATCGACGGTTATCCGAACGGCGCCGTCTACACCGACCCCTACACCGGCAAGTACCGCGTGGAGCTTCCGGAGAACGCCATCTACGACGTCCATGTGGCCCCGGTCTACCCCGGCTACCGGAGCACGGACCTGAGTGTCCCGGTGGGCACGGCCGATGTCCGTACCGACGTGGCCCCGGACGTGGACCTGACGGCCTGCGTCGCACCCGGCCACGCCTACCCGGCCGGGACCGGCTTCGAAGGCTGGACCGGCACCATTCCGGAGCACGGCTGGACGGTTGTCGATCACGGGACGAGCGGCGCCGCCTGGGACTTCGCCGACAGCTTTCTGGCCAACTACACGGGCGGAACCGGGAATTGGGCCGCCGCCGACCCCTACGGCCGGGGCGGTGCCCGCGAGGACACCGAACTCGTCTCGCCCGTCTTCAGCCTGGCAGGCCAGACCTCACCCGTTCTCGGCTTCGACGCCCTCTACGCCGCCGGCAAGGACTCGGTGGCCGACGTCGACCTCAGCCTCGACTCGGGCGCGACGTGGACCACGGTGTGGCACCGGGACACGGCCGAGTACCTGGGCCACGCCGAGGTTCCCCTGCCCCAGGCGGCGGGCGCGAAGCACGTGAAGGTGCGCTTTCACTACTCCGGCAGCGGCCTGTCGATCTGGCAGCTCGACACCGTCACCGTCGGCTCCTGCGCGGCCGTGAGCGGAGGCATCGTCGCCGGAAGGGTCGTCGACGGCAACACCGGCGACGCCGTCACGCCCGCCACGATCACCGACACCGCCGACCGCTACACGACGGCGACCACCGTGGCGACCCCCGACGACCTGGCGTCGGACGACGGCTACTACTGGCTGTTCAGCGCCCCCGCCGGACGGCACACGTACCGCACGGCCGCCGCCCGCTACACCACCTCGACCGGCACCCTCACCACGCGGCCGGACAAGGTCAACCGGTTCGACCGCACGCTCAAGGCGGGCCGCCTGGCAGTGAGTTCGGGCAGCCTGTCCGTCAGCGAGACGCTGGGCGGATCGGGCGGCAAGAAGGTCACCTTCACCAACAAGGGGCAGGCGCCGCTGCACGTCGACCTCGGTGAGCAGAGCACTGGTTACACCTCACCGGATGGCACCTCCACGTCCACGTCGGACTCCTCGGCAGGTGCCCCGACGCTGCGGGTCAAGGGCAACTACGCACCCGGACCGATGAGTTCCACCTCATCGGCCTCGAAGAGCACATCGAGTGACCCACCGGCCACGGCATCGGCATCGACGGGGCCCTGGACCGGCATCGCCGACTACCCCGAACCCGTCATGGACAACGCGGTGGGCACCTACCGGGGCAAGGTCTACTCCGTCGCCGGAGTCTCCGGACTCTTCGGCGGGGAGTATCTCGACCGCGGCTATGTGCACGACCCGTCCACCGATGCCTGGACACCCATCGCCGACCTCCCCGAGGCCCTGGAGTCACCCGGCGGGGCGTTCGTCGACGGGACCATGTACGTCGCCGGCGGCTGGACCGCGGGCGGTGCCCGCGCCACGCTCTACGCGTACCACCCCACCACCGACACCTGGACCGGCCTGGCCGATCTGCCCCAGGCGGTCGGCATGCCGAACGTGACCGTCCTCGACGGCAGCCTCTACGTCATCGGAGGCTGCACCGGAACCGGCTGCGGAGACACGGTCGGCACCGTCTACCGCTACACCCCGGCGACCGACACCTGGACCCGCCGCGCCGACTACCCGTCCACCATGGAACGCGGGGCCTGCACCGGCATCAGCGGTGAACTGGTCTGCGCCGGTGGCATCACGACCACCGGCGGACATGTCGACATCCCCACCAAGAAGGAGACCTACCGCTACAGCCCCTCCGCCGACACCTGGACCCGTGCGGCCGACATGCCCGACGCGCGCTGGGGCGCCACAGCCAGCGGGAACGACGGCAGGCTCCAAGTCGTCGGCGGCATCGTCGGTACGGCCGCCGTCAACACCGTCGTCGAATACGACCCGGTGTCCAACACCTGGTCCAGCCTGCCCAACTCGGGCTCTGCCGTCTTCCGAGCCGGCGGCGGCTGCGGGATCTACCGCGTCGGCGGCATGACCACGGCCCTGGACACCGCTTTCTCGGCCGAGGTCCTGCCCGGACACGACCAGTGCGACGGCGACGATGTCACCTGGCTGTCGGCGGACAAGACCTCGTTCGATCTCGCCCCCGGCCGGTCCACCACGGTCACCGTCCGCGCGAACGCCTCCGCCGTGGCCACGGCCGGCACCTACACCGCGCGGCTCACCTACAGCACCGACGCCCCCTACGCCGGAGCATCGGTCAAGGTCAGCCTCAAGGTCACGATCCCGCGGACCTGGGGCCACCTCTCCGGAACGATCACCGACCAGCACACAGGAGCACCGCTCGCCGGAGCCACTGTCCTGATCTGCCCGGTGGCGCACGCCGGAACGACCGGCTGCCACCACCTCGCGCACACCGTACGCACCGACTCCGACGGCCGCTACGACCTCTGGCTGGACGCCCGCCCGAGCCCGCTGCGGATCACGGCCTCGGCCACCGGGCACCGCCCGGCATCCAAGGAGGTGACCCTGCTGCCGGGCCGCGCCACGACGGCCGACCTGTCGCTGACCGCCACCTGACCCCACCGCCACTCCCTCACGTCGCGCCCATCCAGACGCTCTGTCCGGGTGGGCGCGGGGGCTCCGGTGATCGCGCGCCAGCGGGCCTGGGCGGACTCGACGAGTTCGAACACCGTCGCCAGGGCCGCGGTGGGGCTGCCGGCGCCGCGGGTGACCTTGGTGCGGAGCTCGACGGTGGAGAAGGTCGACTCGATGAGGTTGCTGGTCCGCAGGTGGATCCAGTGCGCGACCGGGAAGTCGTAGAACGCCGGCACCTCCTCCTCCCGGTCGTCATCATGACTTTCGTGGTCCGAGCCTCCTACGGAGACCGCTCGCATCCAGCCTGGAGCCGAGAGCCCCTGAGCTGATCGGCCTCGCCGAGGAGCTGATGTACTCCGACCCGGCGCCCGCGCGGCCACTGCCCGCATCCGCTGAGCTCCTGTACCAACGGCGACAGCTGCCGTGCATCGCCCACCAGTTCACTCAGATCAACAAGACACGTCCGCCGCGTTCACCAGAACAACTCGGTGGTTGTACTGGATGGTGTAGAGCTTCTCGGAACCGGTGACATGGGTGTCGCCCGAGACGAAGAAGTCGTCCGTGCTGACCGGCGGCTGGGTCGCGACATAGGCCTGACCGGCCGGGAAGCTGTAAACGGTGTATGCCTTCCTGGTCGACGGGGACAGGCCGGACGGGTACTCGGACGCTTTCGGGTAGCCGTTGCCGTAGAGGGGGACGGTGTTCGTCCCGGACCTGACGATGGTCACGTCCTTCACCGGCGTGGTGTTACCGCCGTCGGGGTTGTGGAACCACACCTTCGCACCGCTGAACCAGATAGCCGTCCAGTCGCCGCTGGTGTCGGCGACGACGAACTGCTGTCCTGCCTGAACGGTACTGCCCCAGTCGGCGATCTTGTCCGTGCCGGCGTTCGCGCCGGTATGCAGGGCGGGGTCCGCGAAAAAGGGGTGCCGAGTCACTCGGAGCGGTGCGCACCGGGAGGAAGTTGGCCGCCTCGGTGCGGTCTGTGCATGCGGGAGTGGACCCGCTGGGGTCGTCGGCAGGGCAGACCTGCACGGTCTGCTTGTTGCCGGCGAAGCGCGGTGTGATGGTCACCGCCGACCCCACGGACGGAGTGGTCCAACCGCCGCTGTCCTGCCCGGAGTCCGGTGCGCCGACCATCTTCATGAAGGCCGACCAGTCCCAGTACGGGCCCGGGTCCCAGTGCATACCCGCCACATAACCGTCCGCAGGGCCGGGCACGTTGTCGTGACCGATGACGTGTTCGCGGTCCAGCGGGATGTCGAACTCACCGGCCAGGTACTTCACCAGGTCAGCGGTCGCCTGGTACGTCAGTCTGCGCGAGGCAGTCCCGCACATCCTGGCCTTCGCGACCGGCCTTCACGGAGATGCCGCAGCCTGAGTTCGCCCGCCGGTATCGCATGGCATGGTGGCAGGCGGCCGGGAACCGCATCACGGAAGCGGCCGGCTCACCCGTGCGAGCTGCCTGTCTGACGGTTGGCCAGGACGGGGAGAATCGAGAGGTCTCCCGCGGCACCGTCGCCCGGTACGCGCCGCACGGCCACCACCCCGCCGACGCCCACAGCGCCGCGAGCGGGCCCCGTGGTACACCGCCAAGGCCGAGTCGGCCGTGTCCGACATGGTTGCCAAGCCCCGCCGGGTGATCATCGCCGACCGATTTGTGCCCGTCGGCCCAGGCCGGCCCCCGGATGAGGAAATCCGCACCGTCCGGCAGTCGTGGAAGCCTGGCGTCGGCGCCAAAACGAGAGGTCAATGGTGGATTCGGCCGACACGGTGCGGCTCCCTCGAGGGCGCCGCAGCGGCTCCGGTGTTCCCTGCCTGACCTGATTGACTTAGAGCGCGGTTTAAGTCCTACCGTGGCTGATATGACCGAATCAGCAGGGGGCGAGCACGCGGGCACGATGTCGATCTCCGATGTCGCCGAACGTACCGGACTCTCGACGCACACGCTGCGCTACTACGAGCGCGAAGGGCTCATGTTCGCGCCCGTCGACCGGGCGTCGTCGACGCATCGCCGGTACACCGAGGACGACCTCAACTGGGTCACGTTCCTCACCAAGCTGCGCATGACCTCGATGCCCATCGCCAAGATCCGCGAATACGTCGAGCTCGCCCGTCATGGCGACGACAGCACCGCGGAGCGGCTCGAACTGCTGCTGATCCACCGGACGAACGTCGAGCGCCAGCTCGAGGAGGTGACGGCGAGCCTCGCCGCCATCAACCACAAGATCGGTATTTACCAGGAAAGGCTGTCCGCATGAAGAAGATCACCCTGGGACGCGAGGCGCTCGAAGTCTCGCGTCTGGGCCTCGGCTGCATGGGCATGTCCGGGGGCTACACCGGCGCCGGCACCGACGACTCCGGGTCGATCACCACGATCCACCGCGCCATGGAGCTGGGCGTCACCTATTTCGACACCGCCGAGATCTACGGTCCGTACACGAACGAGGAACTGCTCGCCAAGGCGTTCGCCGGCCGCCGCGACGAGGTGGTCATCGCCACCAAGTTCGGTCAGATCGACCACCTCGTGCCCGAGGAGAACGGGCTGCCGGTCCTCGGACTGAACGGCACCCCCGAGAATGTGCGGCGGGCGGTCGAGGGCTCGCTGCGACGCCTGAACACCGACTACATCGACCTCTACTACCAGCACCGGATAGACCCTGCGACGCCGATCGAGGACACGGTCGGGACGCTTTCCGAGCTGATCGAGGAAGGCAAGATCCGCCACTACGGGCTGTCGGAGGCTGCGCCCGCCACCATCCGGCGTGCGCACGCCGTGCACCCGGTGACCGCCCTCCAGACCGAGTACTCGCTGTGGACGCGCGACCCCGAGGCCGAAGTGCTCCCCACCGTGCGCGAGCTCGGCATCGGCTTCGTGCCCTACTCGCCGCTCGGCCGTGGCTTCCTCACCGGCACGATCCGCTCGCTCGACCAGCTCGACGCCGAAGACTGGCGCCGGTCCAACCCGCGCTTCGAGGGGGACAACCTGGAGGCGAACATCCGGATCGTGGAGCAGGTGGACGACGTCGCCAGGCAGCTCGGCGCGACGCCCGCCCAGGTCGCGCTCGCGTGGCTGCTCGCGCAAGGCGACGACATCGCGCCCATCCCCGGTACGCGCCGGGTCGCCAACCTGGAGCAGAACGTGGTGGCGGACGAGCTGGTGCTCTCGGCCGAGCAGCTGGAGCAGCTGTCCGAGGTGGCTCCGCCGGTCGGAGACCGGTACGCCGACATGAGCCGCATCAACGGGTAGTCCACGCCCGTTCGGAGGGGTCCGGGCCCGCATGAGGCGGGACCCCTCACAGGGAGGACCGGACTGGAACGCGCTCCTGGCCTCGCCAGTAGTGCCCTGGCCGGACGTGGGCCTGGACGCATGGACCAGCGGTACGGCTCTCGGCGTACCGTCAGGAGTTCTCGCGCCGTAGCGCGTACAGCGTGGCGCCGTGTTGGTTATCCAGCGTCTTTCCCTGGGGACCCGGGAACGGCTGGGCCAGGACGTAGAGCGTGCGGCCGTCCTGGTACGCGATGGCGTCGCCGTTGGCGGTGAGGGGGCGCTGCCAGCGGCGGTCGCCGGACGCGGAGTCCAGGAAGGTGAGCGTGCCCTGGTCGGTGTACTTCGTGGCGCGGGTGGGGACGCAGACCGTGCCGTCGGCCAGGACGGGGCCCTTCGAACTGACCTGGGTTCCCATGTCCCGGCTCCAGCGGCGGTGGCCGGTGGCGGCGTCGAAGACCTGGACGACGTAGGAGCCGGACAGTTCGGGGAACTTGTTGCCCCCGGCCACGACGGTGTCGCCGGAGACGAGCAGGGGGGTCCGTACCAGGTCGATGTCGGTGTCCGACTGCCAGCGCACCCGGCCGGTCGACGCGTCGATGGCGACGAGGGTGCTGCGGTACTGGTCCCCGTGACGGCGAACCGACGCGTACAGCGTGCCGCCCACCCGCTGGATGCTCGACTCGGTGCCGACCGGCAGGTTTCCCGCCCGCCGCAGGACCTTCCCCGAAACGGCGTCGAGCGTGATGAGCGCGTTGTGCCGCTGGTCGGCGCCGGCGCCGCTGGGGATGGCGGTGATGTGGAGTTCACGTCCGGCCAGGACCGGGTCCCCCAGGAAGCCTTCCGAAGGGAACTTCCAGCGCAGTGCGCCGGTCGCCAGGTCCAACGCCCATGCCATCGACCCCGTCGACTCCACGTCGGACACCCCGCTGGTCAGGTGCACCAGGCCGTTTCCGGTCACCGGCGTCGACGGGCCCACCGTCTTCGCGGGCAGTTGGGTGCGCCACCTGGTCCTGCCGGACTCGGTGTCCAGGGCGTGCACGACGGTCTCCGAGACCAGGGAGACCTCCCCGGTCACCACGAGCATGACGTTCCCGGCCGGTGTCAACGCGTACTGGTTCGCACCGTCGATTTCGCGTTCCCAGAGCACACGGCCCGACGACGTCGCAAGACCGTTCACCACCGCCCGCCCGTCCGTGCGGACCCCGGCGATGCAGACGACGCCCGCGCCGAAGGCCGGGGCGGACTGGCTGGTGAGCCCCGGCAGCGCCTGCCACCGCGTGCGGCCGCCGGACTGCTCCACCGCCGTCAGTCCGCCCAGACCCGACAGGTACAGGACCCCGGCGTGCGCGCTCAGCGTCGACGGATACAACCCGTCCAGCGGTTTGGACCACACTTGCTTCCACGGCCACTGCGCCACGCCGCTGTCGAAGAGCCGCCAGATGCCCACCCCGCCGGCCGCTGCGGCCAGGCCACCCGCGCCCAGGACCAGGAACCGCCGCCGCCCGGCGAACAGCCCTGGCACCGCCCCGTCAGCCGTCGTCATCCCGTCAGCCGCCTCCGCCCCACACCGCCGCACATGGCCCGTCCGATCCGCCATTCTCACTCAACTGGCGGCATTTGAAAGGGAGTTCAGCCATCCCGATCGTTGGGACGGCGCCTCGTGTTGCTGCGCAGATCGAGAGTGACCACACCGCCGTCCCCGGCGCCGGCGCAACTGCCCCCGTGTTGTCACGGTTCCGGTGGCCTGTGGGCTGGTCAGTGGCCGGTGGGGGTGTCTCCGCGGAACGCTCCGGTCACCACGGGGACCAGTTGCCGTTCGAGCTGCTCGGCGGGCAGGGCGGCCAGTTCGGTGCCGATGGGTGCCAGGGCGAGCCAGTTCAGCAGGCCGGCCGCGCAGCGCGTGCGGAAGATCAGTTCCTGTTCGTCGACTCCGGGCAGGTTCGGTGTCAGTACGCGGAGGACCTCCCGGCGGCTCTGGTCGAACTTGCCGTTCAGCCGCTCCCATCCCTGGGGCGGTTCGATGCCGACCCGGGCCACGGTCCGCATCACGGCCAGGTCCTGTCCGCCGGCCGCCAGTGCGCGCATCATCGGCCGGGCGAACGCTGCCGCCACCTCCTGGAGTGTCGCGGCGGAGCCGAGCGCACCGATCTCCAGGAGCTGCGCGTCCAGATACCGTTCCAGCGCGTGCTCGATCGTCGCCTCGCACAGCGCCTTCAGCGACCCGTAGTGGTAGCTCACCGCGGCGACGTTGGCTCCGGCGCGATCGGTGATCTCGCGGAGCGTCACACCCTCCTGGCCCCGTTGCGCGAGCAACTCCAGGGCAGCCGTCTGCAGACCGTCCCGCGTGCGCTGCCCGGCCTCCCGGCGCAGGTCCGCCTTCTCCACCCGTGTCATGGAATGTACTCAAACATATGTTTGAGTACACTGTCAATAGTCGCCTCGGGATCGAGATCGAACACTGATGCCGCGCTTGCCGAAATGGCGGCCGGTCGAGCGAATCCGGTCCTGACCAGCCGCAACACCGCTGCGCGGCACGGAATTCAAACAGTAGCTTGACGCCTCGCGATGTCGTTCATAAGGTTAAGCGAGCGATTGAATTACTAAGGGCCTGCGGGAGACCGTTGCGACGGATCCCGGATCCCGCGAACCGACCTGGAGGAACACGACATGAAGCTGCTCAGCCGGAAGTCGATCACCGCCGCGACCGCGGTGGCTGTCCTGGGTGGTCTGTCCATCGCCGCCGCGCCGACGCAGGCCGCGAGCCCCGCCCACAGCGGCGCGGCGGTCCAGAGCGGTACGACGGTCCCGGACCTGACTCCTCGCCAGCTGGCGAAGCTGCCGCTCACCGACCGGCACCTGACCAAGCACGAGAGGCGCAACCTCGCGATCGTCCTGCGCGACTACTACGTGGCCGAGGGCGACCACATCGACGTCCCGACGTTCGTCAACAGCTTCACCAAGGACGGCGTCTTCAACGACATGGTCCCCGGCGTCGCCTACCGCGGCGAGGCGCTCGGCAACGTGCTGCCCTACATGGCCAGCCTCTTCCCCGACGTCCACCGTGAACTCAAGCGCATCACCGTGAACGGCGACACCATCAGCATCGAGCTGTCGATCCAGGGCACCTTCGAAGGCCCCCTCCAGTCACCCGCGGGCACCGTCAAGCCCAACGGCGCGAAGATCGACGTACCGACCGCCGACTTCTGGTACCTGCACAACGGCAAGGTCGAGAAGTTCAACTGCTTCGTCGGCTACTCCACCATGTACCAGCAGATGGGCGTGAACATCGACTGGGCTTCCGCCGTCAACAAGCACTGAACCACTCCCCGGCAGGTGATCCCCGGCACTACCGGCCGCACAGCACGCCGCACTTCAAGAGAAACCACCGGAACGCCTGCGTCGACGGTGTTACTCCGTCGTCCCTCTCGGGCCGGCTCGCCCCACCGTCGACCGGTGATATCAGCCGCACGAAAGAGGAGGACCAGAAATGAACCACAACGAGTTGGTTGTCCGTCGCGCCTATCAGTATGCCGAGGATGTGGACGTGACCGGCTGGGTCGGGTCCTTCACCGAGGACGGGACCTTCACCGACAACAACATCTCCCACACCTTCCGCGGCTGGAACGAACTCGGGTGGCCGGTCCAGAGCATTGCGAGGGCGTTCCCCGACATGCACCGTGAGCTCGACCAGGTCTATGTCGTCGGCAACATGGTCCTCGTGCAGTTGCACCTGCAGGGCACCTTTCTCCACCCGTGGGAGAGGCTCGACGGCACCTTCATCAGTCCGACCGGCAAAAGGCAGAACACCCCGACGCTCGACATGTTCGAACTCGTCGACGGCAGGATCAAGCGGTTCGACTGCTACCCGATGGGCACCGTCAGGGCCAGGCAGCTCGGCCTGAACTGACACGGCGGCCTACGGCATACGCGGTCGACGCCGCGCCGCCTACGGCACCCGCGGTCGACGCCGAGTCCCGGCGTTCCTCCGCACCTTGATTGCCGGAAACGGTCGCCTGGTTTGTCACGGCCCAGGATCCGCGCCTTCTTCCGAAGTGAGGGGCCCGACCGTAACCATCCGCGTCCAGCCCAAGCCCATCGTGAAAGGCAGTACTGATCATGTCCGATCTCAATGCCGACATGCACCGTCGTTCGTTCCTGGCCGGGGCCGCGAAGCTCGCGGCCATCCCCGCACTCGCCGCCCTGGCCGGCGGCGTTCTCGCCGAGCCGGCTTCCGCCCACACCGACCGAACACCCCGGACACGCCGCAACGAGAGGATCGTTCGCCGCTTCTACCGGCTTGCCGAGGACATGGACATGGTCGGCTGGGTCGCGGCCTTCACCCACGACGGGACCTACACCGACATGTCGGTTCCCCGCACCTACCGAGGCCCGAAGGAACTCCGAAAGCCCGTCGAGGTCATGGCGAGGGCGTTCCCCGACCTGCACCGCGAGGTGGAGCAGGTCTACGTCATCGACCACGGCATGGTCATCGTGCAGCTGCGCCTGCAGGGCACCCATCTCGGCACGCTGGTGACGCCCGACGGCACCTTCCCTGCGACCGGCAAGCGGATCGACGCCCCGTGCGGCGACGTATTCGAAATCGTCGACGGCAGGATCAAGCGGTTCGACAGCTACCCCGAAGGCCTTGTCATCGCCAGGCAGATCGGCGTGTGAGAGCCATGTTCGTGTCGTCCGTGCGGAGCGGGACTCGCCGTTCCATCAGTACCGCTCGAACCATCAGTGAGATGCAAAAAACGGCAGGGAGATTACGATGACCACTGCGCATGATCGTGAGTTGACCGCTGGGGTGAAGATTCCCCTTGTCGGTTTCGGGACTTATCTCATTTCGGATGAAGAGGCCGCGTCCGCCGTCGAGAATGCCCTGGCCGCAGGGTACCGGCACGTCGATACGGCCGAGGTGTACGAGAACGAGCGCGGCGTCGGCGAAGGGCTGCGTCGCGGTATGCGGCAAGAAGGTCTCGAGCGCGGCGACGTGTTCGTGACGACCAAGCTGTGGCCGCTGGCGCAGGAACGCAGCAAGACGAGTGAAGAGACCCTGCGGTCCCTCGATGAGAGTCTTGACCGGCTCGGTCTGGAGCAGGTCGACCTGTATCTCGTCCACGCCACGTTCGGGCGTGAGCAGCGTCTGGAACAGTGGCAGGCGCTGGTCGAGGCTTACAAGAGCGGCAAGGCGCGTGCGATCGGCGTTTCGAACTTCAACGCCGCTCACATCGACGAGCTGGTCGAGGCGGGACTTCCCGTTCCGCACGCCAACCAGATCGAACTGCACCCCTGGTCGCAGAAGCCCCAGCTGGTCTCCTACTTGAACCAGCAGGGCATCACGCCCATCGCCTACAGCAGCCTGGTTCCGCTGTCGACCTGGCGCACCGCGCCCGGCCACCTGAGCGGAAAGACGCAGGAGATGCGCGCCGAAGGAGAGCGCGCCGATTCTCCCTTCAGGAAGCTGGCGGAGAAATACGGTGTGACCGAGGCGCAGTTCCTTCTGGGCTGGGGCGTGCAGAACGGCTGTCCGGTGCTTCCCAAGAGCACCAACCCGGTCCGTATGCGTGAGAACCTGGACGTTTTCTCGTTCCGCATCGACGACGCCGACATGGACCTCATTCGCGGTATGGACCGCGGAGCGGGGCTCGCCTGGGGCGAAGTGGACCCCACCACGCACGACTGACCAGCGCGGCGCCTGAGAGGGCACCGGCCGGGAGGCGCCGTATGCCTCCCGGCCGGTCGGCGCGATGCGGCCTCACACCGCCGCGGAGGTGCTCTCGACCTCAGGTGCGGCTGCGCTGCCCAGCAGGCGCAGAGCCGCCTCGGAGGGTGAGCCCGGTTCGGCCGTGTAGGCGATCAGGCGCTGGCCGGACGAGCCCGGGATGACGAGGTTCTCGAAGCTCAGGTCCATCGTGCCGACCAACGGGTGACGCAGCCGCTTCAGCCCCGAGGTGCAGGTGCGCACCGGATGGCGGGCCCAGCGGGCGGTGAACTCGTCGCACCGCACGGTGAGTTGGCCGACCAGTTCGGTCAGCCGGCGGTCGTCGGGGTGCCGGCCGGCGATCAGCCGCAGCGAGGCGACCGCGAGCTGCGCCTCGTCGTGCCAGTCGGTGTACAGCGCGCGGTAGCGCCCGTCCAGGAACAGCATCCGCGTCACATTGGGCCGGGTGCCCGGTGTCTCGGGGCTGTCCGCGGGCAGATGCGCGGCGAGCAGTGCGTGCCCCAGCCGGTTCCAGGCCAGCACGTCGTTGCGGCGGTCCAGGACCAGCGCCGGCACCTCCGACATCGCCGCCAGCAGCTGCCGTGCCGAGGGGCCGGCCTGCTCCGCGCGGGGTGCGGTGGGGCGGGCCACGGCGGCGGTGGGGCGGGCCAGGTCCTTCAGGTGCGCGGTCTCGTCGTCGGTCAGCCGCAGGGTGCGGGCGATCGCGTCCAGCACGGAGTCCGAGGCGCTGAGGGCGCGGCCCTGTTCGAGACGGGTGTAGTGGGTGATGCTGACCCCGGCGAGCATAGCCAGCTCCTCCCGGCGCAGCCCGCTGACCCGGCGGCGGGTCGGACGCGGGGTGATGCCGACGTCCTCCGGGCGCCGTGCGGCACGGCGGGACCTGAGGAAGTCTCCCAGTTCGGACGGAGCGCCCATGTACGCCGATCATGAGCGCCATCGCCACCGCCGCGATGACCGGCACCGGAGCCTCGGCCGTCCTCGGCGGACTGAAGACGGCCATCGCGGTCAACGCCGTCCTCGTCCTCCTCGGCACCCTCACCAGCGCCGTGTTCCCGCGCGGTGTGCGGTCGAGTGCGCAATGACCCACGACGGCACGAACCCCGCGCCGGCCCGGCCGCTCCGGACGAGGACAGGGCCGTACGTCCGGACGCACCGTGCGCACCTCTGTGCGGGGGACGTGAGTATCAGGGTCCTCGACGGGCGGTCCAGCATCGGGCGGTTGTGTGTCGGGGAGGTCCTGCATCCGGCGACTGCACGCCGGACGGAGTCGTGCCCGGCGGGAGACGGATCCGGTGGGCGACCACGTCGGCGGCGACCACCGAGATCCGTGTCCCCCGGGCGTACGCGCGGGTGCGCAGCCGGATGAAGGCCTCCTCGAAGCCGACTTCTAGCTGCGCCATGAGGACGCAGGTGGCCTGGTCGATCTCGGCGCGGTAGCCGCAGAGGCCTGAGGCCGGTCTCTCGGATGGTCCGGGAGAGGGCCACCGCGATGTTTCCACGGCGGTGATCGGAGGCTCCGCTGCCGTCCCGGGGCGCTGATCGCAGGTGAAACGCCGTCAGACGGGCAGTCGTCCCGTTGTACCGTCCGCACCGCCGAAGAAGCCTCACCTATGCCCCGCGCTCAGCGGGGGTGGCCGGCGGGTTGTCGCTCGGCCTGCTCCTCGCTGTCCGTGATCACGCCGATTGCCGCGGCGTCGATGACCGTCGGGCTCCGGCACTATCAAGGGACATTGATGGAGAATCGCAGAGAAGAAGAGGCACGGGCGCCGAAGCGCAAGGTGCTCGACCTGACCGCTGTGCAGGTGGTGGCGAGCGCACTCGCGACGGTGGTGGGCGCGGTGCTGGCGTCCCTGCTGGGGGTGACCGGGACGATCATCGGCGCCGCCGTGGTCAGTGCCAGCGCGACCACCGGCGCAGCGGTCTTCTCGCATGCTTTCCGGCGGACGGGCGAGGGTATCCGCAGCCGGATACCGCCGGTGGGAGTGCCGAGGACGCCAGGCGAGGAGCGGGCGGAACACCGCGCGGACGCCCGAGCGGCGTTCGGGTTGCCGGCCGATGCTGCGGATGCCGACGCGCCACGGCCCTTGGTGCCCTCCGAGGGCGAGTCGGTCACCACTTATCGGGGCGGATCCCTCCGGAGGTCCATCGGCTGGAAGAAGTACGCCCTGGCGACGGGCCTGGTGTTCGCCCTGGCGATGGTCACGGTGACCGCAGGGGAACTCATCATGGGCAAGCCGGTGGCGGCCGTGGTCAGGAACGAGCAGGGCAAGGGAACCTCGGTGGGAGGTGGCTCGGCCGGTAGCAGTGGTCCCACAGAGAGCGTGACACCCACTCCGGGTGCGTCCAGTGGCTCGGCGACGCAGACGGGCAGCTCTGGCTTGCCGGACGCGAGCGCGGCCCCGGACACGAGCGCGGCGCCGGACACCCGTCCCGGCCCGAGTCACAGTCCCAGTGCCACGGCTTCGGCGTCGTCCGGGTTGTCCGGGCCGTCCGGCAGTGGTGCCGTGAGCAGTTCCGGCGTCACCGCTCGCTGAACGGTAAAGAGCCGGTCCGGGCCGGTCGGCATGCTGCAGCACAGCCGCCGCCGTCCGGCCGGCGCGATCTGCGCATCGGTTTCCTGCGACGGCTGTGCTTCCTGCGGGGAGGGGATCTCGTCCACCGCCTGGCGCGGACTGCCGACGAAGGCGCTGAGGGACTGCTGGAGGCGCAGGGCGAACCTGTCCGGGTCGTCTTGTGGGACCAGTTCCGGACCGGGTTCGCGATCGGAGCTGCCGGCATCCGCCTCGATCACGGCCTTCTGCGGTGACTCGACGAACTGCTCCTGGACAGCGTCCCATCGGGCCATGCGGTGCTCGTGAACCTCGGGCGAAAACGGCAGCTCCGTACTCGGGGCCGAAGCGCCGCCAGACCGATGACGATCACAGCGGCTCGGCTCATTGAGCGTTGAGGCCTGCCGGGTGGCGTCCGCAGGGTCCGGGAACGGCCGGGGCGCTTTCTGTCACAGCTTGAAGCCGTCCTTGGCGTTGTCGCCGGACTGCTTCAGGTTTCCGGAGACCTGGTCGATCCTGCCGCGCCGCTCCAGTCGCCTGTTGCGAGTGGTCCGGCCGATGCGTTCCGTGACCAGGCCCTTCAGCACCTGCGTCTTGTGCTTGATCATCTGTCCGACGCTCATGGTCGGCCTCCTCATGGTGTGCGGGCGGGATCGAGTCTCGGAGCGGGCTACCTGCGGCTGTGTCGGCGCCGGCCCCCGCCTCGCCCGCGCTTCGCGAAGCCGAGAATCCAGAGGACCAGAAGGGCAGCGGCGACCCACCAAAGGGCCTGGATGGTGAAGCCGAACCCGAACACCACCAGGATCAGCAGAAAGAGAAGAATCCACAGGAGCACTGCCGGGCCTCCGGATCGCGGGAACTTACCTGACTTCCGCGGGGTCCGGGCGAAGCGGGAAGGCGGAATGCGTCACCCGAGTGATCCGGAGTGGCATGGCCCTGCACCGTGCTGTCAGTCAACGCCGGGCGACCTCCCTTGTCAACGGAGTGTCGACACTGAGGAGTTCGGTGAGCGGGGCAGGAGAAAGCGGAGCCTCGCCGGAGGCTTCGGCCGGCTCGGCCGGCGGCAGGATGCGGTCCTCCCACCAGGACAGGCCCAGCACGGTGGCGAGCAGGACGAAGGGGGTCGAAGCCGGAACGATCAGCGCGTACATGTGTACCGCCTGTCGGGAAATGCGTGCGACGCGGCGGGCAGCAGAAGGGTGCCCGCAGGGAGCGCATCGATAACGCGCCAGGAGCGAATCGAGTGGGGACGGCGGGCGCCGGAGTCGCCCGTCGGCGACGGGGCGGATTCCGGCACTGATGCGCGAGGTGCGCCCTCGGAGGAGCGCGAGAGGTGATCGACGCTGCCGGGGGCCAGGGCCGCACCACGCACGCTAGCCCTCGCCGTACTCCCCGGACAGATGCCAAGTGGCCATCCGGTTCCCACCGCTTCGGTCGGAAGCCGCGGACAAGGTCGCTGTCCGTAACCTCCAGGGAGGGCTAGTCTGTTGGAACAGGCCCCGGCCCCCGGCACTGATGCGTTGCTCCGCTCCGGGGAGGCCCGCCGTGTTCGCTCTGCTTCTCGTCCTGACCGTGGTCCTGTTCGGCCTCGGCTTTCTCCATCCCTTCTGGTGGGTGGCCGCGGCCGTGTTGCTCTTCGGCGTCACCCGCTACGGCCGCGATCGCGGGGGAGGCTGGATCCGTGGCGACGGGTCCGATCTCGGGGACTACCAGGACTACCGGGAGCGCCGGGACCGTCAGGACCGCTGGGACCGCCGCTACAGCCGGCAGAACCGGGCGCGCTGGAGGCGCGAGGACCGTCGGGACGATGAACACCGTGGGTGACCGGTGAACCGGCCTGGCATCCGGAGAATCCCGAGCGGCTACCGCCATGGCCATCGCGGCGCGTGCGGGCGCGGGAGCCGTCTCCGGAGGGATCACCAGGAACAGGAAGTGGTCCTGGTCGCCCCGGGTGACGATCATCGTGCTGTCCCCGATGGCGGACCAGTCGATACGGACCGGACGCCCCTCGACGACCAGGCGGCCCGGTGCGCTGTCCCACCCGCTCGCGTCGAGGCCGACGCGGGCGATGGGGCCCAGCCGTGCGGCCAACGCGATGAGCAGTCCGGGAAGCTGGCTCTCAGGGTCGCGCGTCCTCGGCCACCACGCGCCGTCGAACGTCCCCGTGCGACGGGGCGTCGTCGCAGGACCGCGGTGCCGGGGAGCACCGGCTCACTGCTGGTGTCCGCCAGAAGCCTGACGGGTTGCGTGGCGGGGAGCATGGCGACTCACTTCTCTCCTGCCCGAGTCCGGCGCCGTGGCCGGAGCCGTCCGCGTCCCCCGTCGTGGTGGTCACCGGTGCCGCTCGTTCCGGCACGACCGCGAGTCTTCTGCCGGGCCGACGGCGCAGATCCCCGGACAGCGGTCCGGGAGCGGCCGTAGGGGAAAGCGCTGATGCGGTCGTCGTGCTGGTTGTTGAGCAGATGGATCAGGAACACACCCACGGCCACCATCGCCAGCAGCACGACCACGGTCACGAAGGTCTCCATGGCCATCACGCCCTTTGCGCCGGATTCGGTGTCGGAAGAGCTACTGGCCTGATGCCGAGTACCGCACCGGTGACGGCCGGGATCCGTGGGCGTGTGATCGGAGCGCGTGCCTCGTGGCCTCCTTCGGCATCCCAGACGGCCTGCACGGCCCGGTCGGTCTCCGTCACGGTGCGCAGGCGCGCCGCCTCCTCCATCAGGCGGCCCGTGGTCGACGTGCGCAGTGGCTCGCTCACGGCGGCCATCAGCCAGGCGGCCGAGACGGGCGTCGCCTCGGTACCACGGGAGTGGGGCCACCAGGCGTCCTGCAGCAGTGCCGGTGCCGAACCGGTGAGAGACGACGGCATGCGGAGGGAGGGAGAGGAGGGCCGGTGTCCGAGGGTTGGTGTGTACGAAACGGCCGCAGTCATGATGCGAACCCTGCTCCGGACCGGTCGGAACCGCCCCGGCGTGATCAATCGCCGAAAATGACACGGGCGTGGGGGCCGGTGCGCGAAATACCCTCGGTAACTCCAGGCTACTCCGCCGGTCGGCCGTACGGACTCCGCCCACCGGTCGCGATGACACGCGACCGGTGGGCGGGGTCGGGGGCCGGGGCCCGAAAGACCCGCCTCACCCCCTGGAGCCTCCGCCGCTCGACATACCCCACCCCCCCCCCCGGGGCCCACCCCCCGCGACCGGTGGGCGGAGTCGACCCATCCGAGATGGCCAGTGGATGAACACATCCGGCGGGCCGTTGCACGGACGCGATCCGTGCAAGTGTGGGAAGCGGACGGCCCGACGCCGAGCACCCGGATACTGATCGGCTGCCCAGGCCGACCGTCTGTCAGAGTAAGGAGCGCGCCATGAGCGCGAACACGGCCGAGACCCGGTTGCCCGACACCCTTGAGAAGCTCACCGACCATCTGACTGCCCTCTACGCCGACCTGCTGACGGCCGCAGTCGTGCGGGACGTCGTGCAGGACTGCTACCAGCCGCTCAGCAACGCTCGCATCGCCACCTACGTGCCGATCCTCGTCGAGCACGACAGCCGCACCGTGCTACGACGACTCGCCCGGCGCCCCGGTCCCATGACTCCCCTTCGCGAGGAGTCCGACACCTGACCTGCGCGGCATGGACACCGTGCCCGTGGGGGGTTCCCACCAGTCCCGCCGCCGCGGAGAACAGCGCACGAGAAGACGGTGGAGGGGGCCTCACATCCTTGTGGCCACGGTCGTCGTCGCACAGTGGCGGCGGCCGTCGGTGGCGCCGATGGGGTCAGGGCCCCAGTCCGGGGAGGGGTTCGAAGCCGTCGATGAAGGCGCGGGCCACATCGGACAGGCGCCGGTTGTGGGAACGGGCGTAGCCACGCAGGGTGGTGAAGGCCTGTTCCATGTCGATGCCCTGGCGTTCGGCGAGTTTGCCTTTGGCCTGTTCGATCAGTACGCGGCTGTTGAGCGCGGTCTGCAGTTGTTCGTTGAGGATCGTGCTGCGGTGGGTGGAGCGCTGTTGCAGGAGGCTGATGGTGGCGACGTCGGCCAGGGCCTGGGCGATGAGTGTGCCCGCCGGGTCGAAGGGGCCGGGAGCGGCGCGGAAGAGGTTGAGGGCGCCGACGACCTCGTCCCGCAGGCGCATGGGCAAGGCCTGGACCGCCCCGAACCCGCTGCGGTGGGCCGCCGTGGCGAAGCGCGGCCATCGGCCGACCTCCAGGGTCAGGTCGGCGACGATCACGGGTGTGCCGGAGCGGAAGCACTCCAGGCACGGTCCTTCATCACTCTGGAGCTGGAAGAGTTCCAGCAGCCGTACCTGTTCGTCGGAGGCGGCCATCACCCGCAGTGCGCCGTCGTGGTCCGCGAGCAGCACCCCGGCGGCGTCGGCGCCGAGCATCGCCACGCAGCGGTCGGTGAGCAGGCGCAGGAAGTCGATCAGGTCGAAGTCGGCGACCAGGTTGTCCGCCAGTTCGACGAAGGTCTTGGCCAGGAGCTGCTGATTCATCGTGTCACCCTCGATTGAGACTATTCCCCCCGGAAGGGGCGGGAAGTCAGCCGGTTCAGCGATCGGCGCCGGTGCGTCAGGTTTGCTCGTCGTCCTGGTCCGGCTCCGCGTGCGGGGAGAAGCGAAGCCGGTGGGCCACCACGTCGGCGGCCACGTCCGCGAGCCGGCGCCCCTGCAGGTAGGCGTGGGCGCGCAGTCGTACGAAGGCTTCGTTGATGCCGACGCCGAGTTGGACGGTGAGGATGCCGGTGGCCTGGGCGATTTCCGTCCGGTATCCGCCCAGGTCGTCGAAGCCGCGGTCCGGCGACGGCCCGTCGGCCGGCTCACCCGTCTCGTCGATCCGGGCGTCGAGCAGGAGCAGCGTCGCGAGATCGGCGAACGCCAGCGCATCGGCCAGCTCCTCCGCGTTCAGCACGGTCGGCACGTCGGCGTACAGGTCCAGGACGCCCGGACAGATCGCCCCCATCTGCAGGGGAAGCGCGAAGACGGCGCGTGCCCCGGCTTTCAGGGCCGCATCCGTGAACACGGCCCAGCGGTCGTGCAGTTCAACGGTCAGCAGATCGGGAGTCAGGACGGCCGAGCCGTGCAGGAAGGCATCCACACAGGGCCCCTCGCCCAGGGTGAGCTGCAGCTCCTCCAACTGCTCGCTGATGCTGTCGGTGCTGCACAGCGGATGGCTGGCCGCGCCGCGGGACATCGCCGACAGCCCGGCCCCGCCGACCGGCAGCGCGGCCACGGCCGCGGTGCAGACGTCCACCACACCGACCCGGGTGCCGCGTCGCGCCGTCTGCTCGGCGACCAGCATCTGGATGCGGGCCGACCGGCTGCCGGACCTCACCCGGGCCACCGCGTCCAGGCGTCGTGCGCAGGTCCCCGCAACCGCGCCGTCGTTCGTTCACCGACGGGAAGCACCAGCACGCGGAGAAGTGTGGCGCCGATCGGCATCCAGGTCTCGCCCACGTCCAGCCACCCCCAGGAACGGAGCGCGGCGAGGGCGGGGAGATCGGCGCCGTCCACCAGGGTGGCGCCGAGCTTCGCCTGATGGCCGGCCAGCAGCCGGTCCTGTAACCGGCGGGCCACGTGCGCACCCCGCGGATGCGGACGGACCAGGATGTCGGTGACCGCGAAGACACCGCCCGGCGCGGTGAGTTGCCCGATTCCGCGCGACAGTGCCGCGTCGACCCCGAGCCACAAGCAGCCGTCGCCGCGCACCGGGAAGCCGAATGCGCATCCCACGAGGCGGTCCGTCTCCGCGATCACCAGGGCGAAACCCGGCCGCCGGATGTCGGCGGTGAGACGGTTCAGAAAGCGCCGGCGGCTGAGACGTCGGCACGCCTCAGGAGGCGACGTCTCGCGGGAGTCCACGTACAGATCCGTCAGCTTCCCGCTCAGATCCTGCGCCTGCCAGCGGTTGACCCGACGCAACCGGACCGCGTCCATGGTGGACGACTCGCTGTCATGGCGCTTTCGGGGTTGTCCCAGCCCTGCCCGGGCCGTCACCGCGCATCACCTGGGAGCACAGAGGCAAGCGGATGTGTCCGGCGCGGTGGGATGTGGGCGGCCGGAGCCGGGACACCCCCGGGAGGAGGCGACAGATGCCCGGACGGAACGCCGAGGAGCAGGAACCCGGAGCCGGTCAGGTCGAGTATCAGGCCCAGTGTCGGTGGCGGGTGGTGCAGTCGCAGGGTTCCGCCGGCCTCGGTGGATTTCTGCGCGGCGTGAAGGAAGGTGTTGAGGCCGCTGCAGTCGCAGAAGGTGACGGGAGTGAGGTCGATGTCGATGATGCGGATACCGTCGCTCAGGCACTGCGCCAGTGCCCTGCGTACCAGTGGGGCGGATTCCAGGTCGATCTCGCCGGCCAGGGTGATGAGTGCCCGATTCCTTCGGTCATGACGGTAGACGGTGAGCTGGGGGAGGGGCATGACGCCTCGGTTCGGAGGACCGTACGGCAGCGGACGCGGTGACGCCGGGAAATCCCGGCCTCCTTGGCGTGCTCTCGGCCAGGGCGTAGGTTCGGCGGAGGTGAAGCAACGGCTGGGTCCGCGGCCTGTGGTGCAGAAGAGCGGATCCACCCGGTTCCTTCCAGTGATGCGCCGGGTGGCGGCCGAAGACTCCGCTTCCCGCAGCCATCTTTGTCGATCAACGACAAGCCGCCGGGGTCTGGGACGTCCGTACAGCAGCATAGTCCTCAACCCGGTCCGGCGGGCGGTTCGCAGCCGTCCGCTCCTTGTACCGGGGCGATGCCAGGAGATGCCGCCACGCGGGTACGTCCCGTCTGCTGCACGGTACTTGGGCGGGCAGCGCGAAACACGGTGACCGACGGCCGCCTGGATACGACGGTCGGTGCACTGTCCGAGGAGTGGAACGGGTGACGGGCCTGGCAGCCGTCGTGGTGAACGTCGCGGTCAGGTGTGAGTGTTGACGGGTGGAGCCTCTGCGGGCTTCGTCCCTGTCAGGGGTCCTTGCCAGGCGCCGTGCCGGACGTCGCCGGACAGGCGGCAAGGTTCCGGCAAGGTTCCGGCAAGGCGGCCTGCCCATCGTCGTCATGTGCACCGAGGCGACCGCACCGGCCACCGGAGCGGAAGGTGCCGACGGCGCACGTCATCGCACATCCGCGTGCAGGGGAGGAAAAGTGAACAGGAACTTCAGCTCCAGGCTGGCCAGGTACGGTCTCGTACCCGTCGCAGTGGCCGGACTCGCCGTTCCGGCGGCCGTGGTCGGACTGGCCGCGCCCGCGTCCGCGTCCGCGGCGGTGACCTGCAACGTGACCGGCCCCAACATCGACCCGAGCCCCTATGTGAGGCAGACGGCGGGCGTCTCCGCGAACATGCGCTCAGGGCCCGGCACCGCTTGCGGTATCACCGGCTACGCGGACAACCGGGACGCCCTGAACTACTTCTGCTTTACCGGGGGCTTCGGGGTCTCCTGGACGTACCTCCAGAACGTCACCGACGGCACGTACGGGTGGGTGAGCGACTCCCTGCTGCCGAAGAACGCCGACGGGGTCAGGGGTTCCACGTCCTACTGCGGCTTCTGACCCGGAGCACCCCGGCCCCGGCCGTCGCCCGGCGGGCCGAGGTGGTGCAGCCGGGCGCGGACGCCGTCCGAGTCCGGGACGCCGAGTTCGTCGAGGATGTCCGCCGCGCGCCGGGCGGCCCGCCGTGCCGCTTGGGGCTCGCCGGCGGCCCGGTGGCTCTCGCTGAGGTGGGCCAGCACGTCGGCCTCGAAGTAGCGGTCCCCGAGACCGTGGAACAGCGCGACGGCGTTGCCGTAGCAGTCCGCGGCCCGGCGGTGGTCGCCGAGGTGCTGGTGGGCGTAGCCGAGGCTGTCCCAGGTGTCCGCCTGCCCGTCGCGGACGCCGAGTTCGGTGAAGAGCTCCAGCGCCTGCCCGCACAACGCCACACACCGGCGGTGGTCGCCGAGCTGCGCGTGATACCAGCCGACCGAGTTCAGGGCCCGGGCCTGCCCGGCCCGATGGCCCAAGGAGATGTACTGGTCGAGGGCCTCCTGGGCACAGGCCAGCGCTTCGGGGTAGGCGTCCCGCCGGGCGTGCAGGCGGGCCAGGTCGAGGTGGGTGTGGGCCAGCTCGGTCCGGTCGCCCAGGGCCTTGTGGAGATCCAGGGCGCGGGCCAGGTGGGTGAGCGCGTCGTCCAGCCGCATCAGGCGGGTGCACGCACGACCGAGGCCGCGGTGGGCGTCGGCTTCGCCGACCGGGGAAGCCGAGCGCAGTGCGGCGTCCAGCGCGGCCTCCTGCGCCGCGGCCCAGTCGGACCAGTGGCCGCGGCGCTGCAGAAACGTGGTCAGGGCGCGGGTCAGCTGCCAGGTCGGGGCATCCGGTGCGTGCGGGGCGGTGCCCGACCGGTGCACCACCGCGAGGAGTACGGGGTGCTCGGCTGTGAACCAGGCAAGGGCCTCTCCGTGGTCCGCGGCGTGTTCGGGGGAGACGCCGGGGACCGCGGGCGGCAGTGCGATCGGGTCGCGGTGCGGATCCAGCATGCGGTCGGCGGAGTGGGCGGAGTGCAGGTAGTGGCCGAACACGCGGTCTTCGGCCGCTTGCGTCTCGGCGGCGGCGTCCGCGGTCCCGGCGAGTTCGGCGGCGTACATCCGTAACAGGTCGTGGAGTACGTATCTGCCGCGCGAGTACTCCGTGACCAGGCAGCTGTCGGCCAGCACGGTCAGCAGCCGGCCCGCGTGCTGGAGGGGGAGCCCGGCCAGGCTCGCGGCGGCGGCCACGCTGATGTCCGGGCCGGGGTGTACGCCGAGCAGCCGGAACATCCGGGCGGCCTGAGGGCTCAGGGTGCCGTACGACCAGGAGAACACGGCCCGGATGTCCGCCCGGGTGTCCTCGTCGCCGAAGCTGTCCAGCCCGTCGGGGGAGTCCTGGGCGTCCCGGAGTTCGGCGGCGAGCCGGGCCAGGCCGAGCCGTGGCTCGATCGCCGCGCGGGCCGCCACGATCACCAGGGCCAGCGGCAGCCGTGCGCAGCGGCTCACGATCTCGTCCACCGCCAGGGGCTCGGACATCACGCGCTCGGCACCTGTCCGGCGGGCGAGCAGCCGTCGGCACTCCGCCGCGGGCAGCACGTCCAGGACAAGGCTCCGGGCGCCTTCCAGCGCGATCAGGCCGGAGAGCCGGTTTCGGCTGGTCACCAGGGTGAAGCACCCTGGACTGTCGGGCAGGAACGCCCGCACCTGTTCGGCGTCGCGGGCGTTGTCGAGCAGCACCAGCATCCGCCGTCCCGCCAGCAGGCCGCGGTACAGACCGGCCTGCGCATCCAGGCTCACCGGCATGTGCTGGGGGAGCACGCCCAATGCCTCCAGCAGCCGGGGCAGTGCTTCCGCCGGGGTCACGGGGGGCCGCGAAGGCTCGAAACCATGGAGGTTCACGTAGATCTGGCCGTCCCCGAACCAGTCGGCCACCCGGTGCGCCCAGTGGACGGCCACAGCCGTCTTCCCCACGCCCGCGGTCCCGGAGAGGGTCGAGACCACCGCCACCCCGGGGCCGCCGATGCCCTCCGCGAGGATCTCGTCGAGCTGGGCCAGCTCCTTCTCCCGGCCGGTGAAAGCCGGTACGTCCAGGGGCAGACGCGCCAGGACCGGCGCGGACCGCGGCCGTGCCGCAGGCGGCGGACCCTTGGCCTCGGCCGGCCCCGATGCGTCCTGAAGGATCGCCCGGTGGAGTCGCCGGAGCTCGGTCCCCGGATCGGCGCCCAGCTCGTCGGCCAGCCGCTTCCGGGCCTCGGCGAAGCACTCCAGGGCCTCGGAACCGCGCCCGGACTCGTACAGCGCCCGCATCAGCACGGCCACCAGCGGCTCCATGAGCGGGTGTTCGTCGATCAGCTCGGGCACCCGGCCGATCACCACCGCGTGGTTGCCCACTGCGGTCTCCGCGTTGGCCCACGCCGTGACCGCGTCCAGCCGCTGCCGCTGCCAGGTGTCGCGCATCCGCGCCACCCACTCCCCGGACAGTCCGGCGAGCGGCTCCCCGCGCCAGAGGTCAAGGGCCTCACGGAGCATCGTCACCTGCTCCGCGTCGCCCCGGCCGGCTCTGCGGGCGTCGGCGACCAGGCGATGGAACCGGTGGAGGTCCACCTCCTCGGAGTCGGTGTCCAGCACGTAACCACCGTCCCGCCGAGCCAGGCCCGGCGTGCGAACGGCGCCGGCGGCCGCCAACACCCGCCGGATGCGGGCCACATGCGCGTACAGCGCCTGACGCGCCCCCTCCGGCGGATCCTCACCCCACACGCGCCTCATCAAGGTCTCGAGCGGCACTGCCCGGCCGGCGTCCACCGCGAGCGCCGCCAGCACGCTCCGCCGCTGCGGAGGACCCACGTCGACCGGGCCTCGGCCCCACACCTCGACGGGTCCGAGAAGTCTGAACGTCACCACGACAACCCCCGGCGATCAGACGCGCACACCGTCCGCACCTTCCCCTGGCCGGTCGTCCCTTTCGCAGGCGTCGCTTCGGCGACACCTCCCAGGCACCAGGCCACGACACACGCTACGCACGCGTAAGACAGCCCGACAAGGTTGCGGCCAGCCAGGTCTCCTCCAGTGCGGCCGGACATCGGGCGGTCCGTCTCGGAGCGGGGCCGGGTGGCGCGTTCAGTGCTTTCGGGATCTGACCGGCGGGCGGGTGCGCGGGTCGTGATCCGGTCGGCCGTGGTGGTCTCCCCGGTGCGGTCGCACCCGCAACCGGCCCGACGACCGTCCCCGGATTCCCAGGAGTCCGGTCGGGGCGGCAGGGTGATGCCGCTCCCTGTCGTCCCGCGAGCCGCCGGTAAAATGAGGACCTCTGAGACCTGTGGGCCGGAGCGGTCGGAGTGGTTGGCGATGGACATGACGCTTCGAAGGATTTCCGCTGCGGACGCGGACAAGGGATTCCGGCATGTCGTATCCGGATTCTCGGATGAACGCGGCGGTGTGGAGGGCGAGTGCTTTCTCGGCCGCGAGTGGGAGGTCCTGGAGCGGATCCTGCTGGCTCAGGGGCCTGAGGAGATCGGCGAACTCCCCATCACCATGGGCGATCTCCTCGGTGACGACGACCTCGGCACCGCCTGCTTCTACCTCCCGCCGGACGAGGTGGCGGTCGCCGCCCGTTTCCTGGTCGCCGTCGACGCCGAACGGTCCGTCGCCGCCCACGCCGACGAGATCGCGAGGACGTTTCGCCACGGCGGCGTCCCGGCCGGCTACCTGGAGAACCTCGGCCGTTACCTGGAGAAGGTCCGTGATCTCTACACCGCGGCCGATCAGGCAGGCGAAGGCGTCGCGAAACTCGTCCAGGGCTGAGACCCGCCGCTCCGGACGACGGCCGGGGTGGCGGGCGTCGCACCCAGGTGAAGGGAATGCGGCGGCCGTGACGGTGCCGAACCGTGCGTTCAGCTGGGCAATGACAGTCCGTTGAGGAGCACTTCGGCCACGTTCTCCGCGTAGAGCCGCACGCGCGTCTCCTCCGTCGACGTCACCTCCGGATTCATCATCGAGGCGAGCGCGATCTGGCCGTAGAGCGCGGATCCGCCCGAAGTGAGCAGGAAATAGAAGGTCTCGTAGGGGATTTTCTTGATTCTGCCCTGCTCGTGCAGAAGCTCGAACACGGGCAGGTAGCGTGATCTTATCGGCTCGATGTAGTTGTGGTAGAGATAATCGAGCCGATCCGTGGCGGCCGCGCCTTCCAACGTGACAAGGCGGGCCAGATAAGGGCGAGTCGCCGAGTACTCGATGAAATTCCGGATCAGCATTCTCAGCCGCACCATGGGGTCGGCCGATTCATCGTCCGAGGCCACCAGGTAATCCACGAGGGGGCGAAAAGCCCAGTCGACGGCCGCCTGCCACAGTTTCGCTTTCGAGCCGAAGCGTTGGTAGAGCAGATTGCGGCTGACGCCCAGCTCGTCATTTACTGTCCGCAGCGACACTCCGTTGTATCCATGCACCGAGAAAGCTTCGATCGCGGCCGCCATGACCTGGTCGGTCGGGGCGAGTTGCGCGTCTTTGGGTGGACGTCCTCGTGGGCGGGTGACGCGTGGCGGATTTTCAGGCATGGGGTCAGCTTAGCGGCCCCGTCCTCTCCTGCGCGGGGGCGGCGGAGAGGACGGGGAGGCGGGTGGACAGGGTGGCTGTTCCTTTACCGGGTGAGTTTGTCGACGGGCTTGAACTTCGCTTCGCCGCCTTCGAGGTTCGTATTGAGGAATGCGTGGCGATCACGGCGGTTGACCTGGTCGATCCATCCGGCCACGCCGGGGACGTTCCGGCGCAGGGTCTCGCGCGTCAGGTTTCCGGGCACTCGGGCGAGAGGAGCGAAGCGCCACAGGCCGGCGCCGGGCAGGCCGGTATTCCGATAGCTTTCCTCGCCCAGGTAGAAGCGCGCATGACCGAGCTGTGCTTTGTAGCGCAGCTTTCCGTAGACCTGGCGCAGTCCCTTCGCGTCCTCCGGGGGAAGGTAGGTGTCCATGAACGACCGGCACAGTTCGCGGGAGTCGTCGTCGATCTTCGGCTGCTCGGAAAGCCCGAGCAGCAGGTTGGCCTTGAAACCCTCGGCCACCGTCTCCGGGTACCACGGCGCCTCGACGCCCATGAGATGTCCGACATAGCGCCAGTGGTGCATCATCGCCTCGACGTCGGCGTCGGTGGGGCGGTAGCCGAGCAGCTTCAGCTGCATCCCGGGGGCGAACGAGCTGAGCAGCAGGGTTCCGGTCTGCGCGAACTGGCTGATGGGCATGCCCAGCCGGTCCCGGTCCCACTCGGGGTGCGGCAGCAGGGTGTGCCGGATCATCGAGTGCAGGACGCGTACGAACACCGCGGAGCGGCGTCCCACGGCACCGGGCCGCATGGCTCCGGGCTCGGTGGTGTCGGTCCAGAGACGGGAGGTCTCCACGAACCGGCCGAACGCCGACCCGCCGGTGTAGGCGCCGGTCAGCGCGAGCGGCTTGGCGACGGTCTCCAGGCCGTACGCGTTGAACGTGGACATTCCGAAGAACGGGTACAGCTCCTTGTACCGCCGGAAGACCTCGGCACCGTGCTCGACCTTGTCCCAGTCCACCCACTCGGGGTCGGTGTTGATCTGGTCGAACAGCGCCACCAGTTCCGGGGACGGATCGCTGACGTTCTTGATGCCGCCGTGCAGCGCCAGCTCGACGTCCTTCCGGGCACGGGACCTGCCCCTGGGCGAGGCGAATGCGGCGCCGATGTAGGCGTCGCCCAGCCGGTCTCCGGTGTTCATGGCGCGCCCGAAGGCCTTCGCCAGGTCCTCGGGGACGTCGAGCCGGCACTTGGCGAAGCGCTCGAGTTGCGCCTTGAGGGCCTGGCCCTTGGGGCTCGCGGCCGTCTCGAAGTACGTGAAGATCGTGGGGATCGCCACTTCGGTCGGCTGCGTCGTCGACTGCGTCATTGATCTCACCGCTTTCAGGTGATCGGGGTGTTTCCGGTGGCCAGGTCGCCCGCCAGGTCGCGGGCGACGCGGAGGGCGGCCGCTTCGTCGGCCAGGGACGGGTCGCGGCGCAGCAGTCCGGTGACGAACGCCGCGCCGCGCAGGTCTCGTCGGGGCGGGCCGAGCAGCACGTGGGTGTGGGGACTGCCCTCGCCGAGCGAGTAGGTGTAGACCCGTTGCGAGCCGGTCACCCGCGTCACCGCGGCGCTCAACCGGGCGAGGAGCGGGCCGAGTTCGGTGGCCTCGGCGTTGTCCAGACCCGCGAGGCCCTCGGTGTGCCGCAGCGTCTGGACCGCGACCCAGCCGGGCGCCGGCAGCGCCGGATGCCCGGACACTCCCCAGTGCTCCGTCCGCAGCAGCCAGCCGGGATCCGCGTGCGCGAGCGCGAGGGCCCGTGCGCAGAGAAGGCATCCGTCGCTCGTCATGCCTCCGCCCGCCGTGCGCCGGCATGCGGAGGCGCGATCGTGCTGGTCAGCGTGCCGATCCTGGCGAGCGTCACCGACACCACGTCGCCCGCCGCCAGGAACCGCCCGTCCGCGATGCCGGTCCCTCCGGGCGTTCCGGTGAGGATCACGTCACCGGCTTCCAGGGTCAGGAACGAGCTGACGTACGCGAGGAGTCGAGGGACCGGGAAGATGAGCTCCGCCGTCGAGGAGCGCTGGCGTACGACACCGTTGACCTCGGTGGTGAGGTCCAGCGCGTCGTGCAAGCGCAGTTCGTCGGCGGTGAGCAGGGCGGGCCCGAGCGGCTTGAAGCCGTCGAAGCCCTTGGCGAGGGCCGGGCCGGCCATCGGCAGCGCCGGGTTCTCACCGAACTGGACGTCACGCGCAGAGATGTCGTTGGCGACGGTCCCGCCCGCGACGAAGTCCCAGGCGGTCGCCTCGGGAATGTCACGGCCGGTTCGCCCGATCACGACGGCCAGCTCGCCCTCGTAGTCGACCCGCTGCGGCGCGGAAGCCGGCAGGTGGACGACGGCACCCGGGGCGGTGACGGCGGAACCGGGGATCAGGTGGAAGCGGGGCCGGGCGGGCAGCGGGCTGCCCGTCTCGGCCGCGTGGTCCCGGTAGTTGAGGCCGATGACGACGATCTTTCCCGGACGCCTCACCGGGGGCGCGAACGTGGCGTGCTCCGGGCTGATCTCCTTGCCGGGCCGCAGGCCCGCCACCTCGGCCAGCCGGCCCTCGACGACGAAGTCCTCCAGCGATCGGCCAGGGGCGTCCAGAAGTCGCAGTCCGTCGGGGCCGACCCGTGCGATGCCGTCGCCGGTCTGTGCGAGCAGCATGATGGTCTCCGTTCCTCAGTTCGCGGGTTCCCGGGCGTCCCGGTGCCCGGCCGACCGGCCGACTACCTGGTCCACCAGCGCGTCGGGGTCCGCGGGGCAGGCGTCACCGCGCCAGGCGACGATGCCGTCGGGGCGTACGAGCGCGATGGCGCACCCGTACACCTGGCGGGCGCCGTCCGTGCCCACCCACTCCTCGTCGAGGGGGATGCCGCGGGTACGGAACGCCTGGGCCAGGGCCCCGCTGTCCACGGCGGGGGCGAGGTTGAGCAGGGTGAAGTGCCCGCGGAAGAGGTCGAGTACGGAGCTCCCGTCGGCCAGCGGGACATGCGGGGCGCGATGCCCGGGGCGCGCTGTCGGCACGTACTCCTCCGGGGCGGCGGGGGGCTCCGGGGTGCCGTCGGAGACGACGAGCGGCGACTGCGGGTAGTGCAGGCCGAGTTGGACGCCGAGTGAGCGCCACTCGGTCCGGCGGGTGGCCATGATGCGCTCGCCGACCAGGTCGCGCGCCTCCTTCCGGGCCGGGTCGTCCAGGGCCGGGTCGGGCAGGATCGCGTTGTCCGCACGGTAGTTGTGCCAGGCACGGCGGACCATGCGCTCGGCGTGCGGGCGGCGCTCGGTGGTGTACGTGTCGAGCAGGGCGTCCGGAGCCCAGCCTCGCAGCACGCCCTCCAGCTTCCAGCCGAGGTTGGCCACGTCGCCGAGACCGGTGTTCATGCCGTGCCCGCCCGAGGGCCACATGCGGTGTGCGGCATCTCCCGCCAGCAGCACACGGCCCGACCGGAAGGACTCGGCCACCACCGCGTCGCCGCTCCACTCCCGGGCGTCGAGCACCTCGACCTCTGCGACCGGGCAGTCGAGCGCGTCGGCGACGGTGGCACGCACCTCGGCGGCGGCGGGCGACTCGCCGTCCGCGAGGGGATAGGTGACCCGCCACAGGGCATCGCCGTCGAGCGAACCGAGGATCATGCGGCGGGGGTTGAGCAGGTAGTACTGCACGGCCGGGGCGTGCGGGACGCGGTCGCGCAGCCAGGGAAGGCTGACGAAGGCTCCCTGCCAGCGGGCCCGGACGTCGGCCGAGTCCCGCAGCGATCCGATGCCCAGGGCCTTGCGGACCGGGGAGGCCGCGCCGTCGCACGCCACCAGGGAGCGCGCCCGCACCGTCCGGCGGCCGTACGCCTGCGAGGAGAGCCGTACGGTGACACCGTGCGTGCCGTCCTCGAACCCGTCGCACGTCCACCGGTAGCGCAGGTCCACCGTGGTCTCGGCGGCGGCGCGCTCCCGCAGGGCGAGGTCGAACCAGAACTTCGGCCACCACACGCCCCCTTCGGGGCTCAGCCCGTGCGTGGTGTCGCGCCGGTCCGCGTTGCAGGGGCGGGGGAAGCGGGCCAGCTCGTACGTGGTCATGCGGGAGACGAAGGAGATGTCCCGCCGCGCGTCGGCGGGGAAGCCGCTGCGGAGTACGGCGGAGTCGGCGATGCCCCAACGGCGCAGGAGTTCCATGGACGCGGCGTCGACGGACTCCGCTGTCGGGTAGCGGACCACGCCGTCCTCGCGCTCCACGAGGAGCACGGACAGCCGGCGGGAGCCCAGTTCGACGGCGGCCGCGAGGCCCACCGGACCGCCGCCGACGATCACCACGTCGTACGTCGTGCCGTCCGGGAGGTTGCCGGTGGGGCCCGGCTCCGAGGTGAGTCTCATCGTTCCCAGACCAGTGCGCTCAGGTCCCGGCCGGACTCGCGGCCCGCCAGCAGACGCTCCGGGTCGAGCGGGAAGCCGCCCGGGTTGCTCCTGAACTCCTCGGTCGTCATGAAGTCCCCCATCTCCTGCCGAGAGGAGAAGTTGAGGGACGACAGCTCGACACGGTTCCCGTCCGGGTCAAGGTAGTAGAAGCTCGTCCCCGGGCCGTGGTTGGACGCCTCCACCGGAAGGAAGCCGGCCGCCTTCAGGGTGCTGTAGAGGTCCAGCAGGGCGTCGGCGGTCGGTGTCCGCAGCTGGAAGTGGTGCAGTCCGCGCGAGGACCTGCCCGGCCCGAGGTCCGGGCACTCGAAGACGGCGATGCGCTCGGTGTAGGGGTGCTCGAAGTAGAAGTCGAAGAAGCAGATGCGCGACGGCTCGTCCGGGTCGTCGGACGGGGGCGGTGTCATCTCCACGCTGCGCGGCTGACCGAGCAGCAGCGAGTAGAAGTCACAGAGGCGGTCGTAGTCGGTCGTCCGCAGCACGACCTCGGACAGACGAATCCCTGACATTGTCTTTCGTCCTTGCCTGATAGGGGAGTTGGCGGCACATAAGGGGCAGTTCACAGGGGGTCGGCGGCTCAGTGGACGAGGACGGCCTTGACGGCCGTCCCCGAACGCACCTCGTCGACGGCCTTGTTGATGTCGTCCAGGGCGTAGGTGCGGATCATGGCCTCCAGCGGGAAGCGGCCCTTGCCGTGGAGGCCGAGGACGCGGGGAACGAGGACCGCCGGGGCCTGGTGGCCGACGATCGAACCGGTCACGGTCCGTCCTTCGAGGAGCGCGAACGCGCTGGTCCGCAGGTCCGCGTCCGGGGCGACGCCGAGGATCGCGGCACTTCCCAGCGGGGCGAGCGCGGCCACGGCCTGCGCCATCACCTCGGGCACGCCGCTGGACTCCACGCTGAAGTCGACGCCCGGTCCGCCGGTCAGCTCCCGTATCCGCTCGACGGCGAGACCGTCGACGGCGTCGGTGGCGTCGACCACGTCGGTCGCGCCCAGGTGGGCGGCGAGGTCGAGCCGTGCGGAGTGCGGGTCGGTCACGATGATCCGTGCGGCGCCCGCCGCCGCGGCCGCCATGACCGCGCTCAGCCCGACGGCTCCGGCGCCGAAGACGGCCACCGTGCTGCCCGGTTCGACCTTCAGCAGGTTCCAGACCGCGCCCGCGCCGGTGATGACGCCGCAGCCGAGGGGAGCGAGCACGTGATCGGGCAGGTCCGTCTCGCCGACCTTGATCAGGCTGCTGGGCCGGCACAGCCCGTGTCCGGCGAAGGACGACTGTCCGAAGAAGTGATCGTGCACGGGCTCGCCCGAGGCGTCGCGCAGTCCGACCGAGCCGTCGGAGCGCCGGGCACCGAAGTTCAGCGGGAAGTGGAGGGGGCAGTACGCGGGCCGTCCGCTCAGGCAGTTCCGGCAGGTACCGCAGTAGCTGAAGCCGGCCACCACCCGGTCGCCGGGCCCGAACCCGGTGACGGCGGCGCCGACCGCCTCGACCACACCGGCCCCTTCGTGCCCGGCGACGACGGGGAGGGGCGTGGGCATACGTCCGGCGGCCACCTCCAGGTCCGTATGGCACAGTCCGGCCGCGGTGAAGCGCACCAGCACCTCGTCCGGGCGGGGATCACCGATGCTCAGCTCCTCCAGCGCGAAGGTCTCCTCGCTGTCCGGCCGGCACACCGCCGCTTTCACACTGTTCATGGCAAGCCCTTCGGAGGGGGCGGCCGGTTCATCGGAGCGAGACCGGTCGCAGTTCGGGGAAGTGCGGGCCGACGAGCGGCGTGTCCGTGGCACGCAGCGTCTCCAGCCAGACGGCCCGGGTGGCCGCCGCGGCCGGCGCGTCCCAGTCGAAGCCGCAGCGCCAGTGCGGGTGGTCCAGTGCCGCCGGGTGGTGGAAGAGGTCACCGACCAGGGCGAGGCTCCGGCCCCGCGACTCGATGAGGGCGACGGATGCGCCCGGTGTGTGACCCGGCGCGTGCACGAGACGCAGCCAGTCGTACGGGGAGACGGAACCGCCCTCCCACAGCACGGCCGCGTCCCGCAGCGGAGCGACCTTGCCGCGTACGGCGTCGTCGGCCTCGCCGTCCACGAAGTGCTTCCAGTCCTCGGCATGGATGTGATGCCTGGCCCGGGGGAACGTGGGCACGCCCGCGGTGGAGGCCCAGCCCACGTGATCGATGTGCAGATGGCTGAGGACCACGTCGGTCACGGAGCCGAGCGGGCAGTCCAGCTTCTCCAGCCGCTCCGGGAGGAGTTCGCGGACCGGGGGCAGCGCGCCGTCGGGCAGCAACTGCGGGGCGAGCCCGCCGCCCAGGTCGAAGAGGACGCGATGTCCGCTCCGGTCTCTGGCCAGGAATCCGCCGAACGGGATCTGAAGCATCCCGTGCCGGTCGAGGACGCCGGGCAGCGCCTGCCAGACGGACACCGGAACGTCCGGGTAGAGCAGGTTCGGCGGCATCGGTATGACGCCGTCGGTGAGGGGTTCGACTGTCACATCACCTATCTGCATGCCTCGACCGTAGCCATTAAAGTGTCGAGCGTCAATTTAATAGGTCCTGAGGATGGCGCCATGGTTAGGCTCGGGCTGCTGCTATGGGCGTTTAAATTGACGATTGACATTTTGCTGCTTAGGGTCGGAGGCACACCACAGAGCAGAGGAGCACCGTCGTGCCCGGTCAACGGATTGATGTGCACACTCATGGCGTCTCGGACGAGGCGATGACGGCGATCGCGGGCCGGGGCTTCCGGCCGACCGGCGGATACCGCATCTCGGTGCGTTGGACGCCGGAGGCCGCGCTCGCCTACATGGACCGGCAGGAGATCGCCGCCCAGCTCGTGTCCATGCCGATCTCGTTCGCCGGGACGGACGACGCCCCGGACTTCGGGACGCGCCTGGCCCGGCTGATCAACGAAGGGCATGCCGAACTGATCGCGAAGCATCCCGGCCGCTTCGGAGCCTTCGCGACGCTTCCGGCGGACGGTCCCGACGAGGCGCTGGCGGAAGTCGCGTATGCCCTGGACGAGTTGAGGCTCGACGGAGTGGTGCTGACCTCGAACGTCATTGGGCGCTACTTCGGCGATCCGTCCCTCGAACCCGTCCTCGCCGAGCTGGCGCGGCGCGAAGTGCCGGTCTTCGTCCACCCCGAGGACTGCCCGCACATCGACGTCCTCGGCTTCGGCCGGCCGAGCTCGATCGTCGAGTTCCCCTTCGACACCGCGCGCACCATCACCAACGCGCTGTACACCGGTGTCTTCCGGCGGCATCCCGGGCTGCGGCTGATCCTGGCGCACTGCGGCGGGGCGCTGCCCACGCTCGGGTGGCGGATCGGCGAGCACACCGTGATGGGGCGGGGGCCGGCGGACGCGGACATCGATCCGGCGCACGTGGCGGAGGTGCTGCGAGGGCTCTACTACGAGACGGCGCTGGCCGGAAGCCGCAACTCCCTGCTGCCGACGCTCGAAGTGACCTCGGCCGACCACATCCTGTTCGGCACCGACTGGCCTGCGGCCCCGGAACCCACGGTCGTGCACACCATCGAGAACCTCACCGGCTTCGACGGCTTCACCAAGGACGAACTCCGGGGCGTGGAACGCGACAACGCGCTCAGGCTGTTCCCGAGGTTCGCCTGAGCCGGTGCGCGTGTCTCTGCGGTCGGTCCCGACGGCAACGGCCGGAAGACGAATCCGCTGCCCGCGCGTTCGCCGCAGGGCCGGTCGTCAGGGTGTGGCCGGCCACGGACCCGCCTCCCTGCCCCCCCCGGTGCACCGCTGTGGAGTCCCCGCCCGTTCCGTGGTCAGTTCCGGGTGTCCGGGCGGGGGTGCCAGGTGCCGTCGAGGGGGATGCCGGCGGCTGCGGCGATGCGGTCGCGTGAGGCGAGCAGCCGGTTCTTCAGCGGCGCCAGGTCCACGTCCACCAGGACGCCGTCGCGTTTGACCACGCGGCCGGCGACGAGGACGGTGTCGACCAGGCCGGGATGGCCGGCGCTGACGACGGTGGCGGCCGGGTCGGTGACCGGGAAGACGTTCAGGTCGTCGGCGCGCAGCAGGATGACGTCGGCGTCCTTGCCGGGCGTGATGCTGCCGGTTCGGGCGTCGAGTCCGCACGACCGGGCGGCGTCGACGGTGGTGAACGCCAGCAGGTCCCGGGAGCGCAGGCCGCCGTCCAGGCCGCGCTGCACGGCGAAGGCGGTGCGCATGGTGGAGAACATGTCGCCGCCGACCGAGGGGACGTCGTCGACGGACAGCGTCGGACGCAGGCCCGCGGCCAGCGCCCGGCCGGTCATCGGCCAGCCGAAGCCCATCTTCAGCTCGACGTCCGGGCTGATCGACACCGAACTGCCCGCGTCGGCGAGCATCCGCAGCTCCTCGTCGCTGACCCCGTTGGCGTGCACGAACGTGGTGGTGTCCCGCAGCAGACCGTGCTCGCGCAGATCGGCGACCGGGCGTTGCGTCCCGTCGGAGGCGATGTGCAGGCTGGTGCGCAGGCCGAGTTCGGCCGCCAGCTCCAGCTCCCGGGCGACGGTGTCCATGCTGGTGTCCTCGGGCCCGCGCAGCCCCAGCGCCATGGTGACCAGGCCGTCCCCTGCCAGGCCGGAGCGGACGCGGCGGATGTCGGCGTCGACGGGGTCGGGAGTGCCCCAGCCGGCGCCGAGGCAGAAGACCGACCGCCCCGGCGCGTCCCGCAGTGCGGCGACGGCGGCGTCCTCGTGCGCGTGGGTCCCCGCGACGTGGTACCAGTCCAGCATCGTGGTCACGCCGGAGTGCAGGGCCTCCAGGCGGCCGAGCAGGGTGCCCGCGTAGACGTCCTCGGGCTGGTAGTGGGGCTTGACCGTGCCGTGCATGGCCACCGCCCACTCGGGGAACGTCCAGTCCGCGCCGACACCGCGGAACGCGGTCTGCCAGGTGTGGCGGTGGTTGTCGACGAAGCCGGGCATGACGATCCGGCCGGTAGCGTCGATCACCTCGGCGTCCGGCGCGTCGATATGTCCGGCCACCTTGACGATCACGCCGTCCTCGATGAGCACGTCACCGCGGTCGAGATCTCCGACGGCCGGGTCCATGCTGACCACGGTGCCGCCGGTGAGCAGGGTTTTCATCGGGGGAACTCCTTCACGGACGCTTGCTGTTCGTTCAAGATCGTGTCGTGGCGGCCGTCGCGGTGGACGGCGCGCCGATGTGCGGTCGCCGCGCAAGGTGTCGGCGGTGTCGGCGGTGTCGGCCGTGTTGGCCGTGTTGGCCGTGTCGGCGGGGTCCGTCCACGGCTCCCCGGTCCCGGCCGCCGTGCGGCGGGAGTCGCCGCCGCGTGAACGGTCGCTCAGGTGCTCACCGCGTCGGCCGCGGCGAGCGCGTCGGCGACCAGGTCGGCCGTGTCCTCCGTGCCCGCGGCCAGCCGGACCAGGCCCAGCGGGACCGACTCGGCGAGCTGTTCCTCGCTGAGCATCCCGCGCCACATGGACGCCGGGTGCACGGCCAGCGATTCCACGCCGCCGAGGCTGGCCGACCGGCGCGGGTAGCGCAGCCGGCCGAGGAAGTCGTCGGCCGTCTCGTAACCGCCGGCGAACTCGACGGCCAGCACTCCGCCGTAACCGCTCATCTGGCCGGCCGCCAGCTTGTGCTGCGGGTGGGTCGCCAGGCCGGGATAGTGCACCCGGCTCACGGCCGGATGCCCGTGCAGCGCCTCGGCGAGCGCGAGGCCGTTGGCGTTGTGCCGCGCCACCCGCAGCGGCAGGGTGCGTATGCCGCGCAGCAGCAACCACGCGTCGACCGGACCGAGCGTGGCACCGGTGAGCAGGCCGACCTCCCAGATCCGGTCCAGGAGCCCGGCCCGCCCGGCGATCACCCCGGCGGACACGTCGGTGTGGCCGTTGAGGTACTTGGTCGCGCTGTGCCAGACCAGGTCGATGCCGAGGTCCGCCGGCCGTTGGTTCAGCGGGGTGGCGAAGGTGTTGTCCGCCAGGGTGAGCACGTCGTGCGCGCGGGCGAGGTCCGCGACGCCGCGCAGGTCGGTGATCTGCAGCAGCGGGTTGCTCGGTGACTCCACCAGGATCAGACGGGTCCGCGGGGTCAGTGCCCTCGCGTACGCCTCCGGGTCGGTCTGGTCGACCAGGGTGGTGGACACGCCGAGCCGCGGCAGCAGGTTCAGCAGCACCGACGCCGTGCCGCCGTAGGTGGACCGCTGCCCGATGACGTGGTCACCGGCGGACACCAGGGCCAGCACGGCGGTGGTGAGCGCGGCCATTCCGGACGCGGTGACCATCGCCGCCTCGGTGTTCTCCAGTTCGGCGACGACGGCCGCGACCTGGGCGTGGTTCGGGTTGCCGAAGCGGGTGTAGAAGTCCTTGCCCCGCGGGGCGACCGCGCCCCGCGCGAACGTCTCCCCGTCCTCGGCCCAGAACGCCGCCGTCTGGTAGATGGGCGGTGCCACGGCGCGGCTGGGGTGGACGTCGCGATCGGCGTGGACGGTGATGGTGCTGGTGCCCGGCATGGCTGCCCTTCCGTGGACCGTGGATACGACGTCATCCACGGTGGCCGACCGGCGCCCCGGGGCGAACAGGTCCGGGCAATGTTGGCAGCAAATTGCGTGCGGAGCAGGCGCACAATTGTGGTACGCAGGCCGATGGAGCAATAATCTGCCACCATGGACGATGTCGATCGGTCGATTCTGGCCGTGCTCGAACAGCACGGCCGGATCAGCAACGCCGAGCTCGCCGCCCGGGTGGGACTGTCGCCGTCGCCCTGCCTGCGGCGCGTGCGTCAGCTGGAGGACGCCGGGGTCATCCGCGGCTACCGCGCGCTGATCGATCCCGCCGCGGTCGGCCGCAGCCTGCGGGTGTTCGCCGGGGTGCGGCTGATGCGGCACACCCGTGCGGACGTGGTCGCGTTCGAGGGCGCGATCATCCGGCTGCCCGAGGTGGTCGCCTGCCACCACATCACCGGCAACTTCGACTATCTGCTCCAGGTCGAGGTGACCGACCTGCCCGCCTACGAGGACTTCCACGCCAACCAGCTGGCCGGCCTGCCCGGCGTGGCCACGGTGACCAGCTACGTCACCATGAAGACACTGTCGCCCGGCGCCGCCTGACGCTCCCGGTGACGGGTCAGACGGCGATGGTGCCGCGGACACAGACCGTGGCGGCGCCGCTGACCCACACGGTGCCGTCCGGGTCCGCGGTGATCTCGATGCTCCCGGTCCGTCCCAGCCGCCGCCCCTGGGAGACCCGGTAGGCGGAGGGTGCGGCACCGGTGGCGGTGAGCCACTGGCCCACGGCGGCGTTCATGCTGCCGCACGCGGGGTCCTCGGGCACGCCGATGCCGGGGGCGAAGGTGCGCATCTCGAACTGGTGAGGGGAGCCTTGGGGGTGAGCGCCGATCGCGCCGACCATCGCGGCCGGGATGAGGGAGAGGTCGGGTTCGAGGGCGAGGACCTCCTCGGCCGTGGCCAGTTGGAGCACGGCCCAGCCGGGACCGTTGTCGACCCACTGATGGGCCACGACGCGGTCGCGTGTGATGCCGAACGCGGTCGTGATCCGGTTCAGGTAGTCGTCGTCGAGGGCGCCCTCACGTACCCGGGGCGGGGCGGCGAAGGACAGGGTGCCCTCGCCGTGGCGCACGGTGACCAGGCCGGCGGCGCACTCCTGCACGATGCGGTCGGCGTGCCGCGGCAGGCCGCCGCCGTCCAGCCAGGCGCGCGCGGAGCCGAGGGTGGGGTGCCCGGCGAACGGCAGCTCGTCCTGGGGCGTGAAGATCCGCAGCCGGTAGTCCGCCTCCGGGGCGGTGGGGGGAAGGACGAACGTGGTCTCGGACAGGTTCGTCCAGCACGCCACGCGCTGCATCTCCTCGTCGCTCAGATCGGTCCCGTCCAGGACGACCGCGACCGGATTGCCGCCATAGGGGCTCGTGGAGAACACGTCGACCTGTGCGAATGAACGTGTGCGCGGCATGGTCGTCAACTGCCTTTCGATAGCTCCCGCGGCGGACCCTGCGTGTCTCGCGCACCGGCGGAGGCAGGTCCATCCCAACGGGTGCCCGCCCCGCCGGTACAGGGCCACCCGCGACAAAGTGGACTGACCGAGCGGGGGCTGGAGGGCCGGCCGACGGACTCCGGGGCCGCCGCGGAGGCGGGATTCCCCGGTCGACGCGAAACGAGCTGACGGTCATTACTGACGTGCTGTCAAATATGACCACCAGAACGGTCGTTGACGGTCGTATGGCGATATCGAAAGGACGTACGCGCGCCATTCCTGCGGTGTAGCTTCTACCCGTCAGTAGAGGCTTGAGCAAGGGGGGACGCGTGGTTGCCTCTCCGCAGACCGAAAAGTTCGCCGCCCACCTGCGGATGCTGAAGGACCGCAGCGGCCGGGGTTACGACCGCCTCGGCAAGGAGGCGGGCGTCAGCGGTTCCAGCCTGCACCGGTACTGCTCCGGCCTCAGCGTCCCGACGGACTACCGGGTGGTGCACGCTTTTGCCAAGGTGTGCGGCGCCAGTGCGGAGGAGCTCCGCGAACTGCACCGGCTGTGGGCGCTGGCGGACACCGACCGGGACGTACCGGCCGCGACCGCCGAGGAGAACCCGGTTTCCCCGCCGGAGGTCATCCCCGAAGAGACCGTGAAGCCGCGCCGGTCCCGGTGGTCCGAGAGACTGTCCTCCCGTCCCGCGATGCTGGCCGCCGTGGTCGCGGTGGTGCTGGTGGCCGGCTTCGTGTGGCTGCCCGTCGGGAGTTCCGCCGGTGACGCGCCGGTGACCGGTGGCGGGCTGCTGTACTCACCCGCCTGCAAGTCGGTGAGCATGGGGCAGCACGACGAGTGCGTGCGCGAGGTCCAGACCCTGCTGACGCGGGCCAGGGGCACGCTCGCCGTCGACGGCGACTTCGGGCCGGAGACCCTGCGCAGACTGACCGCGTTCCAGGTGCTGGCGGGGCTGCCGGCCACCAACGTGGTCGACGACGCCACCAAGAAGGCGCTCTACGCACAGCAGGTGAGCATGACGACCTGGTCGCCGGCGAAGGTGGCGAAGCGCGTCCGTGAGGTGTTCGTCGAGGATCCCGGCACCGCCGTGGCCGTCGCCCGCTGCGCGTCCTTCCTCGACCCGCTGTACGTACTGCCCAACACCAACGGCAGCCGCAACTGGGGCGTGTTCCAGATCTCCGACGCCCGCCTGCGGGAGCTCGACGGCACCCCGCTGCGGGCGTTCGACCCGGACTGGAACATCAGGGCGGCCCACCGGCTGTGGAGTGTCCGGCACGACTTCCACGACTGGCCCTCGTGCGAGGCGGCGCTGAAGAGCACGCCGACGGGCAAGGCGAAGAGCAAGCGCTGAGGCGCTGAAGCCCGGAGCTCCGGGTACCGAAGCGGCGGTACCCGGAGCTCCGCTCCCCCGAGGGCGGCGTCAGACCGTGCCGTTCTCCCACCACCAGGCACGGCCGAGGTCGGCCCTGCTGTCGACGTGCTGGTGGTCGACGGTGTACGTCTCCAGCCCGGAGAACCCGCAGGTCTCCGCCTTCTGGTAGACGGTCTTGGTGGCCACGCCCGGCACGTCGAGGTCGGCCGCCGTGCCGTACAGGTGCATGCTGTCGCTGGCCCCGCCGATCTCGGCGTTGTGCGCGATGCTGCGGAAGCCGGAGTTGACCGTGATCGGCTTGTCGCCCAGCTTCTTGCGCAGCGCCTCCAGCTTGTACATGCAGCGCCGGACGTTCTCCTTCACCTGCGACGCGCTCAGCTTGCCGCCGTTGAAGGTGCCGTCCGTCTGGTTGTAGAACTCGGTCCAGTTGAAGTGGAGCGTGGAGCCGTCCGACTGCTCCAGGGCGTTGAGCTTCGCCTGGGTGTTGGGGCCGACCTCGGCATCGGCGCTGAGACCGTACGCCGCCTGGAACCGGCGTACGGCAGCCGCCGTACCGGGGCCGAAGTCGCCGTCGATGCCGACCCGGCTCTGGCTGGCGCTGTCCGCCGCCCAGCCCGCGATCCGGATCTGCAGTTCGGTCACGTCGGCACCCGTCGCGCCCTGGGTCAGCGTGCGCGACCACGCATAGGCCTGTGCGGTGCCCGAGAACAGCAGCTGGCCGAAGGCGACGCCGGCACCGGCGGCCAGCGTGCCGCGCAGCATGGTGCGGCGGTCGATGGGACGGAAGGAGGAGGTCATGGTCGTCCTTTCGGGAACTCTCGGTGACGGTGGTGCGGGCAGAGGTCAGTAGGCGATCTGGAACGTCACGTTCTGCGCGTCGGTGTCGTAGGGGCCCACCCGCAGGACGAAGTGGGTGCCGTCCTTGACGTCGGTGGCGACGGTCGCCCACTCGGTACCGTGCAGGGAGTAGGTGTCGTCGTTGTTGCACTTGCTGGTGTGGTCGACGAACACCACGCAGGCGTACAGGAACACCCCCGCCGGGCTGTCCGTGAGGAGCCTCATGTTGATGTCGTTGCACCGCGAGGATGTCGTATAGGTGCCGTAGGACACGGGTGACGTGGAGTAGTGGTACGTCAGGGTCTTCGCACCGCCGTAGCAGCTGGTCGCGGTGGCCGAGGGCTGTGCGGAGGCGGGTGCGACGCCCACGCCCAGCAGCGCGGCCGCGGTGATCAGGACCGAGGCGAACGTCCTGTTCCTGGTCATGGTTGGTCTCCGTTCGGGTGAGGGGGGTCAGAAGGCGATCTGGATGGTCGCGGAACTGCCTTCCAGGTCCACGCCGTTGGGCACGGTGAACTTGGTCCCGTCCAGGACGTCGGTGGCGATGGTCGTCCAGCTCCAGCCGACCCTGGTCCAGCGGTTGCAGACGCCGGTCTTCGCGAACTTCACGCAGGCGACGACGTACTCCGCGTCGCCGCCGACGACGCGCATGTTGATGTCGTTGCAGCGGCTCGTCGTCCAGTACGGGCCGAAGTCGAGCACGTCCCCGTAGTGCACCGTGACCGCTCCGCCGTAACAGCTCGTGGCAGTGGCGGTGGCGGCCGAGGCGGCTGACGCCGAGGCGGTGAGACCGGAGGTGCGGTTGGCCAGCCGGTCCAGGTCGGCCTGGGTGCCGTTGAACACGTCCGCGGTCGCCGGTGCCTTGATGCCCGGGAACAGCGCGGCGTCGGTGTACTGCCACATCGCCCAGGTCGTCGAGCCGTTCGGCACCGGCGGCTGGGTGATCGACTGGCGGTAGTCCGCGAGTTGCAGCGGATACCGGGCGAAGGCGGTGGTCGAGCCCAGGCAGTCGTCCAGGAAGGACTTCTGGGTGTAGATGACCGGGGTACGGCCGAAGGCCGCCTCCACCTTGTCGAGCCAGGCCCTGGCGTCGGCCACCGTGCCGTAGGTGGGGCAGCGTCCGGTGCCGTCGTCCATGCGCTCCAGGTCGAACACCGGCGGCAGGTCGCCCGCCCGCTGCCCGGTGTAGCCGGTCGCCCGTACGGCGGCGATGAACCGGTCGGCCTGCGCGGCACCCGTGTCGGCCGCGGTGCCCGTGTAGAAGTGGTACGGCGCGACGGCCAGCCCCGCCGCCCTGGCCGCCGGCAGGTCGGTGGCGAGGTATTCGTCGGTGACGTTCAGGCCCCGGGTGGCCTTGACCGTCGCGAACTCGACCCCCGAGGCCTTCACGGCCTTCCAGTCGATCGGCGCGCCGCCGGGGTGCTGGTACTTGGCGGTGTCCAGACCGTCTATCGGGTAGCCGGCGGGGCGCGGCGGCGTGCAGTACGTGTTACGACTGGACCAGTCCACGAGTTTCGCCCAGGTGTTGGGGCCCACCACGCCGTCGGCACTGAGATTGGCGCAGTGCTGGAACTCGATGACCCGGCTCTCGGTGCCGCCCCCGAAGTCGCCGTCGATCGTCAGCGGCGGGTAGTGGAACGGCTCCATGGCCAGGTTCAGCCGGCACTGCACCTCCTCGACCTCGGTGCCCTTCGCGCCCTTCTGCAGGCTCGGGCGGGTGTCGGTGTGGCCGCACACGGCCGTCTGCGCCGTGCCCGCCGTGCCCTGGGTCGCGCAGGTGTGCGGCTGGGCGGCCCAGGTGTTCAGCGCGGCCCAGGTCTGCGGACCGAGCACGCCGTCCGCGTCCAGCCCGGCGCACCGCTGGAACTCCTTGACCCGCGTCTCCGTCGCCGGCCCGAACGAGCCGTCCGCCGCGATCGGCGTGTACCGGCTCGGCTTCGTCGCCAGGCCGAGCTCGCACTGTGCCTCGACGGTCGGGTCCCCCGTCGAGCCCCGCTGCAGTGTGGGCTGTGCGCTCGTGTGCCCGCAGACCGCGACCGCGGCGGCCGCGGCGGACTGCGCCGCCTGTACCGTCGTGGACCCGTACAGGGGCAGGACCGCTGCCACGGCGAGGGTCAGACCCCGCAGAAGCGTCCTTCGTCCCATCTGGTGTTCCCCCTCAGATCGGTGACCGGGAGGCCCCGGCAGGGATCAGGCTGGCAGGGTCGGCCCCGCAGCGGATCCGCTGCTCCCCGGCAGGGACGCCGGGACAGTCGCACGCCTGTGACCTGCGGGGACGGAGTACCGCTGGGATGCAGTTGGGACAGCAGACACGAGGTCCGTCGTGGCCGGCCCGGCCCGCCCGCGCGGCGGATGCGGACATCGGTCCGGAGAACGGTCCGGAGAACGGTCCGGAGAACAGGGCAACCGGGACCGACCCGCGCGGGTCTAGCCACCGGTGACACACCAAGAGGCCTCGCCGTACGACGAGACGGCGAGGCCGGCCATCCCGAAGGGGGACTCCATGCGCATCCGCCCGGCCGCCGCCGTCGCGTCCCTGACGACCGCCCTCGCCGTGTCCGTGATTCCGGCAACCGCCCAGGCAACCGCCCAGGCAGCCGCCCAGGCGGCGGACCCGGCCACGGCCGGCGGTACGGCGTTCTCGGACGTCGTCGTCAACGGCGGCAAGGACGTCGTGCTCGGCCTGACCACCAGAAAGACCGTCACGATCACCTGGACGGCCGAGGACCCGGACGGCGTCGCCGCGTCCTGGGCCTACCTGTGGCACGGTCCGAACACCGACGACGCCGACGGCATCCTGCCGCTGTACCCGCCGGCGGGTACCTGCACCGCGGCCTCCGCCGACCGCACCACCGTCACCTGCAAGGTGAGCTTCGGCGTGGACGCCGCACGGGACTTCCGCCGCAACGGCGTCGCCGGCACCTGGAAGGTGCTCGCCGCTGCGCAGGACACCGGCGACGACTGGACGGAGACCGACGTCGCAGGCACGGCCCGGTTCAAGCGCCTGGCCAAGGTGACGGTCAACGCCTCGCCCGAGCCGGTGAAGAAGGGCCGGAACGTCACGGTCACGGGCAGGCTCACCCGCGCCGACTGGGAGAGCGGCGGGTACACCGGCTACCAGGGGCAGCCGGTACGGCTGCAGTTCCGCAAGAAGGGCAGCTCCACGTACACCACCCTGAAGACCGTCACCGGCGGCAGCGGCGGAGCGCTGCGGACCACGACCAAGGCGAAGGCGGACGGCTGGTTCCGCTTCCTCTTCCCCGGCACCGCCACCACCGGCCCGGCCACCGCCGCGGGCGACTTCGTCGACGTCAGGTGACGGACCGCCCTGTCCGGAGGAAAGGCCCGGCCCCGGGTCCCGGATGCAGGACTCGGGGCCGGGGCCGGGCCGGACGCACCCGGTGGTTCAGGAGGTGGGGTCAGCCGAGGAGCTTCGTGGCCAGGGTCGAGGCGTTGTACGAGCCCCAGCCGGTGGTGAAGTCCCAGCCGGAGGCCGCGGAGTAGGCGCCGTTGCTGCCGCTGGTGATGTCGTGGAAGCCGGTGCCGCTCGCTGTGTAGAGGGCCGGGTTGGCGAAGCCGAGGTTGGCCTTGCCCTTCGCCGCGGCCTGCTGGTTGTAGAGCGCCGCGAACGCCGCCCACTCGGGGGCCGCCGCGCTGGTGCCGCCGACCGAGGACCAGGAGCCCTGCGAGTAGATGGAGACGCCGGGGCTGGGGTTGGCGTGCGCCGAGACGTCCGGGACCTGGCGGTAGCCGCCGCCCGCGCTCTTCTGGACGGCCGTCTGCCAGCTCGGGATCTTGAAGACGGAGGACTTGCCGCCACCGCCGCCGGACCAGGCCACCTCCTTGCTGAAGGCGTTGGCGGAGGTGACGGTCAGCTTGGTGCCGCCGACGCCCGTGACGTACGGGTCGCTGGCCGGGTAGTCGACGGAGGTGCCGCCGTCGCCCGCGTCGTCGGAGCCGTCGTCACCGGAGGCCGCGTAGAAGCCGAGGCCCTCGGCGGCGCCCGCCTTGAAGACGGCGTCCACCGCGTTGATGTTGGAGGTGGTGCGGGCGCTCTCGGCGGCGCCCCAGCTGATCGAGGTGGTGGGGATGCCGCTGTCGACGATGGCCTGGTAGGTGTCGACCTCGCCGGCGTCGGAGTTGGGGCCCTCGAACACGGTCACGTTCGCCTTCGGGGCGATCGCGTGCAGGACCTCGATGTCCAGTTCGACCTCGACCTGGCCGTCACCGAGCGAGCCCGAGCCGCCGTCCACCTTGGACACGGTCGGGGTGGGCGAACCGAGGCTGTAGTTGGTGTCGTACTTGGTGATGTTGGACTGCTGGAAGCCGTCGAACTCAAGGAGCGCGATCTTCTGGCCGCTGCCGGTGTAGGTGCTGGAGACGTTGTAGCCGCCCTTGAGCTGGGCCGGGGTGTAGCCGCCGCCGGGGCCGTCGTGGGGGGAGACGGTGCCCGGGGTCGCCTGGTGGTGCAGCTGGACGCGGTTGTTGAGGCCTGCCACGTCGCTGACCAGGGAGGCGAGGGAGGACGGGAGGGTCGGCGCGCTGTCGTTGGCGTAGAAGGCGCGGCCGGAGGCGGCGTCCTTCCAGGTCGACAGCTCGGTGCCGAAGGCCTTCTGGAGCTGGGCGGCGGTGCCGCTGGCGTCGACCAGCAGGTTGCCCGAGTGCACCTTGCCGACGGTGACCCCCTGCGAACGCAGGTAGTCCCGGAGCTTCTTCACCTCGGCGTCGGTCCGGCCGAACCGGGCCGCGAACTGCTGCTTCGTCAGGTAGTGGCCGTACGAGGCCGAGTGCGGGTCGCTGACCTTCGCCACGAAGGTGTCAAGTGCCGTACCGCCGCGGGGAGTCAGGCTGATCGCCACCGATATCCGCTTGCCGGCGGCGACCTTGCCGGTGCGGGACGCGTTGTGCTTCAGGCCGGGCAGGACGTCCCCGGCGACGGCGGCGCGGGCCGTGTGCGGGGCGTCGGACGCGTAGGCGGCGGGGACGACCGCCGTGACCAGGGCCGGCGCGGCGACCAGACCGAGCAGTTTCAGGCGTGACTTCACCGAAGTCCTCCGGAGGGGGTGGGGGGTGGGGAGGGTGTCCCGTAGGCGGAATCCCGTAGGCGGAATTCCGGAGGCGGAACGGGATCACCGTAGGAACTGCGGCCCTGCCCCCGTAAGCGGGGTAACCCTTGCGTTGCGTGTTAACTGCGGGTGTCGAAGGTGCGGGGGACGCGGACGCGCGCGGGCTGACTGATCGTCATCGGCGCTGCGGTGGCAGCGGTTCGGTCGTCGTCGACCGCGTCCACCGCAGCTCCGGACGCGATGACGGCGACCGCCATCGCGTGCGCCAGCGCGGTGCGCGAGCGGACGCCGAACTTGCGGTAGACCCGGGACAGCGCCCCCTCCACCGTCTTGACGCTGATGAACAGCTCGGCGGCGACCTCCCTGTTGGTCGCCCCGCCGCCGACCAGTTCGGCGATCCGGGCCTCCGCGGGCGTGAGTTCGGGCCCGCCGGCGCCCGTCTCGCCGCCGCGTTCCCCGGCCGCCTGCCGGGCCAGCTCGTCCCGGGCCCGGGACGCGAGCGGGACCGCGCCGATCCGGGTCGCCGTCTCCAGGGCCTCGGCGAGCGCCTCGCGGGCCGCGTTGCGGCGGCGGGCCCGGCGCTCGACCGCGCCGAGTGCGATCAGGGTGCGGACCAGCTCGACGGGGAGCGGGAGGTGGCGCAGGCGTTCGACGGCGGCGCGCAGCCGTACCGCCCCCTCCTTCGCCCGGCCGAGGCCCGCCTCGCGCAGGCCCTCCGCCCGCTCCAGCGCCGCCAGTACGCTGCCGGGCGCGCCGTCCGGCAGGCGCGCGCGGGCGTCGCGGAGCACGGCGCCGGCCGCGTCCGTCTCGCCCAGGACGACCAGGGCCTCGGCCAGGTCGGCGTACCAGTGCAGCAGGGGCGGGTCGGCGGCGCACATGGCCTCGCCCAGCTCCTTGACGCGCTCCAGCGCCTCGACCGCGGCCGCCGCCCCGCGCGGATCGCCGCCGAGCAGTTCGGCCTGCCCGAGCACCGCGAGGGCGCGCAGCAGGAACAGCCGGTCGCCGTCGGCCTCCGAGGCCTGTACCGCCCGCGCGGCCAGCCGCCGGGCCTCGTCGGCGGGTCCGCCGGCGGTCGCGGCGAGTGCCGCCGCGTACAGCGCCGGAGCCGCCTGGGGCAGGGCGCGCGAGCAGCGGGCCGCGGTGCGCAGCGCCTCACGGCAGTGCCCGGCGCGGACCTGGATACGGGTCAGCGCCACCAGGGTGGCCGTCACCTCCTCGGCCCCGGCCGACGCGCCGATCTCCTGGAGGAGCCGGACGACCTGGTCGCGGGCCTCGGTCACCTGGTCGGAGTCCAGGGCGAGGATCGCCCGCATCCGGATCAGCCGCCGGCTCTCCGGGCCGCCGCCGGCGCCGCCGACCAGGGCGAGCGCTTCTTCCAGCGCGGCGTCGGCGGCGACCGGCTCCCCGGCCAGGGACCGCACCCGGGCGAGGGTGGCGAGCGCCCCGATCCTGGTGTCCGTGTCGCCCGCCGCGGCCGCCTGCCGTGCCGCCCGCCGGGCCTGCCGGGCCGCCTCCGCCAACTCCCCGCACAGCAGCCCCCGTACGGCGGCCCAGTGGTGCAGCCGTGCCTCGGAGCGCGGATCGCCGGCCGCGTCCCGGAGGCCTTCCGCGATCAGGTCCTCGGCGCTCTCCAGCGCCTGCCCGGCGCCGAGCAGCAGGACCAGGCGGGCCCGCACCCGCTGGGCCGCGGAGCCCGACCGGGCGAGGACGGCCCCGGCGGCCTCGCCCGCTTCCTCCGGGCGTCCGGCGTCGCACGCGTACTCGGCCGCGGCCAGCAGCCGTTCGGCATGCTCCGTCGGGCGGCCGGCGGGGGTGCGGCGGGCGGCGAGAGCGGCCAGTTCGAAGGCGGCGCCGGGGGAGCCGTCGCCGCGGGCGGACTCGGCCGCGGACATCAGGGTGCGGGCGGTGGCCTCGTCCTCGTACGGGTGGGCGAGCGCGAGATGCCGGGCCCGGTCCACGGGCCCGGCCGCCGCCTCGGCCAGCCGCGCGTGTGCCCGCCGCCGGCCGTGCTCGGGGGCGTCGGCGTGCACGGCCGCCCGCAGTACGGGGTGCCGGAACCGTACGATCCCGTCGGCGTCGGCCGTCGCGATGCCGAGCCGTTCGGCCTCCGCGAGGTCCGCCGCGGGGTCGGGGAGCCCCGCGGCACGCAGCAGGGTCAGGGTGGGGCGGGCGGCGGCGCTCGCGACGAGGAGGGTGTGCCGCACCGCCTCCGGCAGCGAACGGGCCTGCTCCAGAAGGAGGTTGCGCAGTCTCGGGGGTACGGGCGGGGTCGCGCCGAAGCCGAGGGGCGCCGGGGCGTGCCGGGCGGCCCGCCCCAACTCCCGTGCGTACAGGGGGTTTCCCGCGGCGGTTTCCTGGACCGCCCGCAGCAGGGCCGGGGGCAGGTCGGCACCGAGGTCGGCGCGGACGAGGCGGGCCGTCTCGCCGTCGGTCAGGGGCGGCACGGGGAGTTCGACGGTGCCGGGCGGGCAGCAGCGCAGCCGTTCGGGCTGCCCGCCGTCCGCCACCCGCTCGGCGGCGAGCATCCGGATGCCGGGACCTTCGAGACGGCGTACGGCGAAGGCGAGGACCTCGGCGGTCGGTTCGTCGAGCCACTGCAGACCGTCGACGACCAGCAGGACGGGGCCGGTGGCGGCCAGGGAGCGCAACGCGTCGAGGACGGCGACGCGCACCGCGAGCCGGCCCCGGTCGGCCGCCGGCTCCGGGCCGCGCAGCAGGGCCGCCCGCAGTGCTGTCCGGGGCTCGGGCGGCAGGGTCTCCAGGCAGCTCTCCGGGACCTGTGCGAACAGGCTGACGAGCCCCGCGAAGGGGAGCCGGGTCTCCTCCTCGGCGGGCGAGCAGCGCAGTACGGTGCCGGCCGGCGGGGCGTCGGCGGCCAGGGCCTCGGCGAGAGCCGTCACGAGCGTGGACTTGCCGATGCCGGCGGGACCGTGGAGGAGCACTCCGGGGCGTGCCGCGGCCTGGACTCGGGCGGCGTCGAGCAGCGCACGGCGCCCGGTCAGAAACATGTGTTCATGACAACCGTCGGTGATCGGCTTGTCAATGACATCGGTCACCTCCCGGACCCGGTGAACCCGTCCGCCGTCCCGCAGGGTGCCGCGCTCCGACGAACCGTCACGGTGACTCCGCCCCCGTCGTCGGCGAGCGCCCGGTCGTATACACGGAAGGAGCGGATGCGGTCGCGAGGAACGGGTCGCCCGAGTACACGGACTTGCCCGGCGTCCCGCACGGCGCGCAGGCCTGCGGTGTGCGTCATGCGCGGACCCCCGCCAAGTCCTATGTCGTTACCCGGAGATGACGTCGCGTTGCGAGGGTGTCAAACGACGGGCACGGCGGCGGCGAGGTTTCCCGAACGGTGTCCGGCAGGCCGAACGAGGTGAAGCGGAGGGGAGAAACAGTTCGCCAACTCGCGGCGCTCATGAGGCTTGGAGGTACCGGTCGCGGGGCATGGCCCTCCTACCGGACGGCAGGCCCGGTCAGGGCTCGGCAAGAGGAGGGCGTCATGGACGGTCGGATTCGCGTGCGCGTTGTTCGTCGGCCCGCTCCCCGTGGACAGGAGATCGACCGCAGGACGCCTTCCGGGCGGATCCTGCCGTACTAGGACGCAGCCTTCCCGGCGGGACGGCGGGACGGCCGGCGGTCGGCGGGCACGGGGCTGCCGTGCGCACCGGCAGCGGGGAGGCACCGCGGCCGACCCGCCGGCACCGCACGAGGTGCCGATCCGGCAGGTCGCCGGCGACCGGTACGACGAGGCCTGGGCGTTGACCAACCTCGGAGCGGCTCTCTCTCACCTCGGACGAAGGGAGGAGGAGGCCGAGGCGCTGCCGACGGCTCTGGAGTCGTACGGAAGGTTCGGCGACACCCTCCTCACCGCTCACACCCTGCGGAATCCCGCCCTGTGCGCGCGGTCGCAGGGCGACACGGACACCGCCCGCGCCCACCGGACCCGCGCCGCCGACGCCTGCACCCGGGTGGGAGCGGATACCCATGCCGCCTGTGCCTGCGCAATCGCCCGCGGCCGATCCGGCCGCTTCGCGAGGCGCCCCGGATACAAGCCGGTTGACCTGCACGTTCGTTTCATGGTCTGGCTCTGTGGGCAATGGTCGTGCAACGTGGTCCCGGCCACGGCCGCGGGAGGGGGACACGGCGGTGCCTGATCTGGTGCGGACGGCGAGCGGGCGGCAACTGCGGGTGGAGGTCTCGGGGGATCCCCGGGGGCGACCGGTGTTCCTCCTGCACGGCATGCCCGGCAGCCGGGTCGGGCCGCGGCCCCGGCCGATGTTCCTGTACCAGCACGGCGCCCGGCTCATCAGCTTCGACCGGCCGGGGTACGGGGGTTCGGACCGCCGGCCGGGACGCCGGGTCGTGGACGCCGTCGAGGACGTGACGGCCGTGGCGGACGCCCTCGGCCTCGACCGGTTCGCGGTGGCCGGCCGGTCCGGTGGCGGACCGCACGCCCTCGCCTGCGCGGCGCTGCTGCCGGGCCGGGTGACGCGGGCGGCCGCCCTGGTGGGGCTCGCGCCGCGGGACGCCGAGGGGCTCGACTGGTTCGCCGGGATGACACCGTTCAACGTCCTGGAGTTCCATACGGCCTTCACCGACCCGGAGCGGTACGTGGCCCGGATCATCCCGCGTTCGGCCGTCATCCGCAGCAACCCGGGGCGGATGCTGGAGGAACTGCGCTCGGACCTGACCGAGGAGGACCGGATGATCGTCTCCGACAGCAACATCCGGTCGATGCTGCTGCGCACCTACCATGAGGCGCTGCGCACCTCGGCGTACGGCTGGATCGACGACGCGTTCGCGCTGACCAGCCCGTGGGGCTTCGATCCGGCGCACATCGGGGTGCCGGTGCTGCTGTGGCACGGTGCGAAGGACGTGTTCTCGCCCGCCTCCCACTTCTCCTGGCTGGCCGCACGGATTCCGCGCGCCAAGGCCGTCCTGGAGCCGAAGGCGGCCCACTTCGCGTCGCTGCGCGCGCTGCCCGACGTACTGGACTGGCTGCTGGCGGGCACGCCGCGGGAATGACGGTGCGTCACCCGCCGCGTGCGCTCACACGGCGAGCGGCTCCAGGTCCCGGTACACCCGCCGTTCCTCCAGCGCGAAGCGGGTGATGCCGTTGTTCTCGCCGAGTTGCTGGCGCAGCCCCTTCAGCTTCCGGACCGTTTCCTCGCGCAGCGCCCGGGCCTCGTCCAGGCGGCCGAGGGCGGCCAGGGTGAGGGTGCCGTTGCCGACCACGGCCAGGACCTCGGGATGCTGGGCGCCGAGGTCGGCGCGCAGCGCGTCGGCGCTGTGCTTCTCCCGCTCCCAGGCCTCCTCCAGCCGGCCGGTCTCGGCGAGCACGATGGCGTAGTTGGCGGAGCAGAACTGGGTGTGCGGGTGGTGGGCGCCGAGTACCTCGGTCATGCGGTCCAGCACCTTCTGGAACACCTCCTCGGCCCGCTCCCGGTCACCGCAGCCCCAGTGGAAGACACCGAGGTTGTTCATCGCGGTCTGGGTGTAGGGGTGGGCCTCGCCCGGCTTCTTCACGTACTCGCCGAGTACCTTCTGGGCGACGTCGCGCGCGGCTTCCGGGTCCTCGGCCGCGAACAGGTCGGCGGCGAGGTTCAGTTCGCAGGCGAGCGAGTCCGGGGTGGACGCGGTGTACTGCGTCCGGTACTGCTCCAGGGTCGCGGACGTCAGCCGCCGCGCGTCCTCCAGCTCGCCGGTCCGGCGCAGTGACACCGCGAGCGACTTGGCGCACCGCAACGTGCCCGGGAACTCCTTGCCGAGCACGCGCTTGTGCTGCTCGTACGCCTTCGACAGCACGGCCACCGACGTGGTGTACTCGCCGACCTCGCGCAGGTCGCGGCCGAGGTTCTCCGCGGACGACAGCGTGTAGATGTGATCGGCGCCGTGGACCTGGGTGCGGCGGGCGAGGGTGACCTCGTCGATCTGCCGGGCGTCCTTGTACCTGCCGACCATGCGCAGGGCCAGGGCGAGGTTGTTGGCCGCGTTCAGGGTGCGCGGGTGGGCCTCGTAGAAGAGGTCGCTGAAGCCGTCGTGCGCCTCCCGCGCCAGCCCCACCGCCTTGGTGTACTCGCCCAGCGCCGCGAGGTCGCTGGAGAGGCCGGAGGTGGTGATGAACGTGTGCGGGTGCCGGTTGCCGAGCAGCCGGCGCTGCCGCCCGAGCACGTCGTCGTCCATCTCCCGCGCCTCGACGTACAGCCCTTGGGAGCGCAGCACGTTGGCGAGCTGGCAGCGCAGGTAGAGGTACTGCTCGTCGTCCCCGCCGAGGGGTTCCTTCCAGTGGTCGAGGAGTTCCTCGGCGAGTCGCTGCGCCCGCGGGAACTCGCCGCGCTTCCACAGATAGCGGACGCGGTCGATGAGCAGCCGGCGCGGCTCCGGCTCCGTGCAGTTGCGGATGTCGGAGGCGGTGAGATGCGGCCAGATGATGTCGAACTGCGGCCAGTTCTCGCGGTTGTCGGTGGGTTCGTCGCCTTTGGGGCGGGCTCCCCTGAGGACCTCGTGCACCGTGTGCCGGGCCTGGCGCCGTTCCTCCTCCGACATCTGGGAGCGGATCACCGCCTGCACGAGGCGGTGCACCTGGATCGAGCGGGAGATCTGGTCGACCTTGGCGAGTGCGAGCTGGCCGATCTCCCGCACCAGCTGGCCGATCAGCAGGCTCTCCGTCAGGGTGGGGTCGGCGGGGCGGAGGGCGGCGAGCATCTCGTCGCTGTCGTAGAGCAGCTTCGAGGAGATCGGTTCGGCGGCGAGGAACGCGCACAGTTGCAGCAGCCGTACCGAGGCCGGCGAGCGTTCCTTCAGCCGCTCGATGGAGATGTTCCAGGTGGCGGCCACCGTCTCGGGATAGTCGGCGGGCTGGTTGAGCCCCATCACCGCGGCGGTCTCCTCGGTGAGGCGGCGCAGGTACTCGGCCGTCGGCATGGCGGTCTCGGCCAGCCAGGCCCCGGCCTGCTCCACCGCGAGCGGCAGGTCGCCCACGGCATCCGCGACCTGGTCGGCCTCCGAAGGGCTGAGCCCCGGGGCACGCCGGGACAGGTGCTCGACGCTCTCCTGCCGCTGGAAGACGTCGACCGGCAGCGTCTCCCCCTTGTCCGACCACGCCTGGTTCCGCGAGGTGACGAGGATGTGCCCGCCGCCGGTGGTCGGCAGATAGCCGGCGAGATCCTCCGGGTCGTCGGCGTTGTCGAAGACGAGGATCCACCGCTTGGTGGGGTTGCCCCGGGAGAGCATGCGTACGGCTTCCTTGCTGGCCAGCGCCATGTCCTCGCCGCCGGGCGCGCCGATGCGGGAGCCGAGTTCGGCGAGCGTGGCCACCACGTTGTCGATGTTCTCGGAGGGCACCCACCACACCAGGTCGTAGTCGGCGCTGAAACGGTGCACGTACTCCAGCGCGATCTGCGTCTTGCCGACCCCGCCCATCCCGAACAGCGCCTGGTGCTGGGGCAGTACGGCGGTCATGCCGCTGCGCAGCTGCTCCCGCACCTTTTCGAGGATGTAACCCCGGCCGGTGAAGGTGCTGTTGCGTTGCGGCACGTTCCAGTGGTCCGGTACATGGCCGGGGAACCGGGGTGCCGCCGGTCCGCCCTTCGGCACCTGCCCGGGCAGTTCGAGCGCGCCGAGCAGCGCGCCCTCGCATCCGGCTTCGTCGAGTCCGTGCAGGTCGACGAGGTCGGCCTGGTGCTGGTACGAGTCCGGCGGCTGGACCTCGTCCACCTGCACCGGTATCAGCGATCCGGGCGGCCCGTCAGAGCCGGCGGCCGGGCCCGGCAGGCTCTCGGTGTGCCGGGAGCCGTACAGCGCCTTGGACCACAGGAGCAGGGCGCGGGTGCCGGGGGCGGGACTGTCGAGCGGTCCGGTGACCAGGTCGTGCAGCGTGACGGTGCAGCCCGCCCGCTTCAGCAGCGACTCGATCCAGTCGGCCCACATGCGGTTCTCCGCCGCGTACACGATCGCCACCCGCGCGCCGGTGGCCTGCGGCCGGCGCCGGATGAAGGCGTCCCGGCTGCGCAGCCGCACCGGTTCCGGGATCTGCGGCAGCGCGGTGACCTCGTTGTCGGACACGGCCGCGGTGAGTCGTTCGAAGGCGGCCAGCAGGGACTTGGGGTCGCCCTTCTTGTCCCCGACGACGGCGAGGGTCTCTTCGTACGCATAGTACGGTTTGTACGGTATTTCGACGCTGCCCCAGTAGGCGGTGACCTCGTCGGCGCTCAGCCGCTCGCCGCCCGGCCCCTTCGGCAGTCCGGCGAACTTCAGCCGGGCCACCGCGCGGCCCGCCTCGACCTTGTCCTTCTCGCCGTCGTCGACGCGCATCGGCACCGGCAGTACCCGGATCTGCCGCTTGCGGTGCTCGTCGCCGACGCTGTGCGCGACCTCGGCGGCGCCGTCGATGGACTGGTCGCTGAGGGTGAAGCAGTCCACGAGGAGGTCGGGCATCTGGAGGGTGCAGATGTCCGCGGTGTCCGACAGGCCGGTGCGCGAGTCGATCAGGACGTAGTCGTAGGACCGTTTCATGCTGTCGCGCAGCGCCTCCAGGAACATGCCGCCGTTGAGGCGGTCGTAGAAGTTGTCCCACTCCAGGGAGGACGCCGTGCCCGAGTAGGCGCGGAACTGGCGGCCCGCGGAGAGGAAGTCGAGCGAGCCGCCGTTCTCGAAGGCGAGTCCCTGCCGTTCGGGGGAGAGCGAGACGGCGTGCTGTTCCACGTCCGCGAACTCCAGGTGCCAGGGTCCGGTGCGGCTGATTCCGTCCGTCGCCGCCCAGGCGTAGTCCTGGAGGATGTTGAGGACGCCTCCGGTGGCGGTGAGCACGTTGGGATCCAGGAACGGATGGAAGAAACGATCCAGCCCCGGGGCTTCCAGATCCCAGTCCACGGCGAGGACCCGTTTGCCGTTGGCGGCGAGGATCCACGCCGTGTTGGCGAGCGCCATCGTCCGTCCGGTGCCGCCCTTGTACGAGTAGAAGGTGATGATGCGTCCGTCCGTTGCGGCCGTCATGCCTCTCCTCGGGGGTCGTCTCCCGCGTCCGGACCGGACTGCGGGTAGGGGTCCGCCAGACGGGGTCTGGGGATGTGCGGGCCCGGCGGCAGTCGGACCTCCGCGTTCTTCAGGAACTGCCGGGTCGTGTAGGCCACCACGTCGGGCAGTACCTTGGTGAAGGACTTGAGCGTGGGGACGCCGTTGACGGCGATCCGGGTGTCGCCGCGCCGGGCCCGCTCCAGGATGGTCGGCATCACCCGCTCCAGCTCCTCGGCGAGCCGCCGCCCCTCCGGCCCGTGGTTCTGCAGGTCCGCCCGGCAGCGCGGCACGATCGCGCTCACCCACGGTCGGGCGTACGCGTCGAACGTCTTCAGTCTGCTCCGGCGTTCCTCGTCGCTCAGCGCCCACTGGTCCACGAGCAGGATGCCGGGCTGCCGCTCCGCGGATCCGTGCGGCTCCTCGGCGGGGTTCTCGTCGTCGAAGGCGGCGACCGTCACCCGGTAGTCCAGGGAGCGGATCAGTTCCTCGGCGTGCGTGGACAGCGCGCGCGCCGACTCGGTGTGGTACGGGTTCCAGTCCAGCGCGTCGTCGCCGTACGGCCGGGCGTCGCGGTGCTCCGGCACGGAGTCCTCGGTGGGGGCGGCCACGGTCAGCCGGATGTGCCGGGGTCCGGTGCCGCGCGGTTTGAAGGCGCTCGGCGTGCTCTCGTAGTCCCGGGGCCGTCCGGGCGGCAGCCGGGCCTCGCGGGCCGCCTGCACGATGCGCTCGGCGAGGCCGAACACGGTCTCGTCGTACTCGTCGCGCAGCCGGCTGAGCTTGATCAGCCCATAGATCCCGTTGTTGAGGTACCGCCCGCCCGACGACGCGTCCTCGACGTGGATGTGCCGTACGGAGTCCGGGAGTTCGCGCATGTCGACGCGTGTCCACAGGGCGGGCACGATGGCCGAGGCGGTGGCCGTCCCGGTGGTCCTGGCGTTCAGCATCCGCTCGTGGAACGCGTACCACTCGCGGCCGCACATCTCGCTGGAGAAGTAGCGCGGCGAGAACAGCGGCACGAACACCCGGCAGGCGGCGAGGTTCTCGCTCAGCTTCTCGGGCCAGCCCTCCCCGGAGCGCATCTCCCGGTCCATGAAGCCGGCCGGGGAACCCCCGGGCAGGTCGGTGAGCGCCATGATGTGGCTGCACAGGTCGTTGAACAGGACCCGCACCCAGTGGTCCGGGTCCCCGCTGTCCGGACCCCACTGCGGGGTGTGGGCGTACGACAGGAAGAAATAGGGCCGGTTGTCCGGAACCCGATCCTGCACCCGTTCCCCCATGTCCGCACGTCCCCCTGCCCGTCGGCAAGCCGCTGGACCGCCCCCGTCGCCGGTGCCTCCGCCGGACTCAACAATGTGCCCGACGGACACCGTTTCCGGTTCACTGTTTTCAGGCCAAAGCCCGACGATATCCGGACATCTGATTCCTGGCATGGCCCACCAGGTCCCTCATGCTGCAGAGCACGACCCCTTTCGACGCCCATTCGGCCTCGGCGAGCAGCCGGCGCGGCAGCCGGGAGCCGATCTCGCCGAAGTCGCTGTCGTCCAGGGCGAGATCCCGGTACGAGACCCAGTTCCCCTTCTCGTCCACCACGCACCGGTACGTGCGCCGGGGCGGCCTCGGCCGCGTCAGGTACTCGGCGTAGTGGAACGCGCTGCACACCTCGAACCCGACGCGCAGCAGCAGGATCTGGGCGTCGGCGGCGTACAGCCGCGCCATCGGGGAGAGCCGGCCCAGGTGGCTGCGCATCGGGTGCCGGCGCAGCAACTTCCCTGCCCCCGGCCCGAGTCCGGCGAGCGAGGTCTGCGGATGGGCGCTGCGCACTGCGCCGTGCGTCGACCGCACGCACTCGGCGAGCGCCCCCATCGTCGGGCACTCGGTGGCGTCCGGGTCGAACGGCGGCATCGACCCGCGGTACTCGGCCGCTTCCGCCTCGCTCAGGCCCGCGACGGCATCCTGGTGGGCCCGGGACGTGTCGGAGTTCTCGGGCGTGAACGCGGGCACGATCAGGGTGCCCGCGGGGCCGAGCGCGGCCAGCAGTGCGTCCCGGACCGGCTCCGGGGCGACTCCGGTGCCGCTCAGCGAGGCGTGCACCATCAGCACCCCGCCCCGCCGGACGCCCAACGAGCGCAGTAAGCCGCCCAGTTCCGCCGCTTGTGTCACTTCGGTCATGGTGCCTCTCGGGTGTTCGTCCACTGCGACCACATGCGGGCCACCAACACGGCCCCGGTCGCCGTCAGTTCGGACTCGGGTAGCAGGGTGAGCGCCGTGAGCGCGTGTGCCGCCTCCTCGTACGCCCCCCGGCCCAGCTCCTCGTCCGCCCGGTCCAGCAGGGCGCCGGCGGGGCTGCCCGGCCGGTGCAGGTCGGCCGTCTCGCGCAGGGCGGTCAGGCGGGCCCGGCGGCCGATGCGCGGGAGTTCCCGGGCGAACTCCTCGGGCGTCACGTCGACCGCCACGCCCAGTGCCCCGAACCCGTGGGTGCCGAGCACCAGACCGCTGCCCGCCGCCAGCGGGGTGAGGACGGTGGGGCGGAACGCACCCGGGTCGGAGTGCCGGTCCGGCGCGTCCTTCCCGAGCAGTTCGTAGGCCCGGGCCATCCGTTCGGCGAACTCGCCGCACTCCAGCGGCGGGGCGACCGGGAAGGGATAGCAGTCGCGGTAGGGGTCGGCGTCGTCGACCAGCGGGCCGTCCTGAACCGGCAGCCGGTCGACGGGGCGCCAGCGCGCGGAGACGGGAACCTCGTCGAGGCGCACCCAGCCCCGGCCGGACTCGCGGTCTTCGCGCGCCGGGAAGGCGTCCGGTGCCGTCTCGTGGCCTTCGCGTACCCGGAAGGCGTCCGGTGCCACGGTGACCTCGACGCGGCCGGGGGCGTCCAGGCGGTAGGTGCCCCAGGTGGGCAGGTGCAGCCGGGTTCCGGGCTGGTCCCAGGACAGCGTGGCCGGTACCCCCGCCCGCAGGGCCGCCGCGGCGGCCAGTGACATGAACCGGGCGGTGTCGGCGGGGCCGCGCAGGGAGCGCTGGAGACTGGTGCGCACGTAGGGATGCGCCAGCACCTCGTCCAGACGCGGGGCGGACTCGGGGTCGGCGTCCAGGGCCAGCAGCAGCCGCCAGGCGTCCGCCCAGTCCGGCTCGGACGCCAGGTGCTCCTGCGCCCGGCGCAGCAGCACACGGTCCAACTCCAGTTGCGCCCAGGCGAGGCGGGTCGAGCCGAGCACCGCGGGCGCGAAGGAGCGGTCGGTCACCCGGTCGGCGATGCCCTCGACCAGGGAGCGCAGATCGCCGCAGAAGACACTGGGGTTGTCGAAGCCGTTCCCCGAGCTGTACCGGTGCCCGTACAGGCCGCCGCCGCAGGACCGCACCACCGGGCAGCGGCGGCAGGTGTCGCTGAGCCCGTCGACGCCCGCCTGCCGGGCCCGGACACCGGGGTGCGCGGCGAACTCCGCGAAACCGTGCCGGAAGACGTCGTACCCCGTCTCGGGAGCGCCCGCGTAGGCGGTCTTGAGCCAGTCGGCCTGCTCGAAGGTGCCGTCCGTCTCGATCACGGCGAGGTCGCTGGGTGCCAGACCCAGTGCCTCGGTCAGGGGCGGCCCGCCGCGCAGGGTGCTGAGCACCGAGTCGAAGGTCCGCACCGGCATCGGGCGGCCCTGCTGCTGCCAGCGGTCGAAGACCGCGAGCAGCCAGTCGGCATACGGGGTGGTGGCCTGGGCCGGGTTGGGCGGCGGGCTGTCCCAGGTGGAGTGCGGAAGCAGGTAGTCGATCCGCGGCGGGGCCAGTTCGGTGAGGGCGTCGTGCACCGCGACGGGGTCGTTCGCCACGTCCACCGTGCACAGCACTCCGCTGAACAGGTGGCGGTACTCGGGTTCCTGGAGCAGCCGGATGCCGCGGACCACGCGGTCGTGGCTGCTGCGGCCCCTGCGGTCGAGCCGGTGCCGGTCGTTGGCCGCACGGTCGCCGTCGAGCGACACGCTGACCCGGACCCCGAACTCCCGGCAGACGTCGAGGTGGCGCCGGTTCAGGGTGACCGCGTTGGTGTGCATGCGCAGGTCGAGCGCGGTCAGCGGGGAGAGGGCGCGGGTCAGCTCCGCGCAGATGTCCCGCAGCCGGGCCGGGCCCACCAGCAGTGGCTCACCGCCGTGCAGGATCACCGAGACGGACTCGAGGCCCCGTGCGCCGGCGTGTTCGGCCAGCCGGGCGGCGACGGCGCGCACGGTCTCCGGACGGATGAAGGTCGGGCGGGACCGCCAGCTCTGGTCGGCGTGCTGATACACGTAACAGTGGTCACAGAGCAGATCACACCTACTGTGGATCTTGAGGACCAGCTGTCTCAGAGGTGGGCCGTCGGGCGACTTGCTCGTCACTGGAGGCAGTCTGTCAGACTTCCCATGCCCGAGGCGCCCCAAACCACGTAACCGGTGGGCACATTGACGCCCGTCGGTTCACTGACGTGGGCGCGAGCGGCAGGCGTGTTCGCGGGGCGCACCCACGTCCGTGTGAACGTTCTCGGGTCCTCGTCCTCAGACCGCCGAGTTGAAGTCGATCGACTGCCCCACGGGACGGTCGGCGGCATCGGTCACGCGGCCCGCGGTGCGCGCTGCGGCGGCCCCGCGCGGGTCGATGTTCGCCAGAGGCGTGTGCCGCGCGGACGACCCGATGGTGGGGTGGGTGCGCTCGTTGGGCATCGTGATGAGGTTCATGATTGTTCGTCGCTCCGGTTCGGGTGAGGGGAACGGTCCTGGACACGGGTGTCCCGTCGTCGTGGTCGACCCCGGGTGGCCCAAGGGATGGCGAACCGTCGAGCGAGTCTGGTCCCGATGATGCGGACCCTATACCAGGAATGCCCTGCGCACGTCTTGTGTCCGGGGCGCCTTTCCGTCCTCATTGATTTCTCAAGCCTGTTTATCGGGGGCGCGCGAAAGCTGTCGGGGGCGCGCAGGGAATTCGGGGGGCGTCATGGGGGCCGCTGCTACTCCGGTACCGAGCACCACGCTCGGCGATCGGGATCTGCCGCCGTTGTTCCGAGTGAGTGATCAGTGGGCGTTACGCCATCAGAGTGACTCGTTCCGCGCGGTGCGTACGCACCTGATCCTGCTTCTTCTGGCCACCACGGCCGCTGTTTTGACCGAACAGGCATCCGGTCATGTCATGACGGTGCTCGCCGCCGTGCTGTACGGGCTGACGATCGCCCTCGGCCTGAGCACCTCGCGCCGTCGTTCCCGCGCCCACTGGCAGGCGCATCGGGCGGCCGCCGAGCTGCTGAAGTCGCTGGCCTGGCAGTACATGGTGCACGGCGGCCCCTTCCACTCCCATGTCGCCGACCCGGACGCGGTGTTCGCGGAGCGCCTCGAAGAACGCCTGCGCGAGCTGCGCAAATGCGGCTGGGAGGACTCCCGCGTCGAAGCCGAGGAGCGGGGAAGGGGACAGATAACGCCGCGCATGCGCGCGGAGCGGGCCAAGTCGTACACGACCCGCCGGGACCTCTACCTGCGCGACCGGCTCCTGGAGCAGGCCGTCTGGTACAAGAACCGGGCCGCACGCGCGCACCACGCCGCGGCCCGCTGGTCGACCGTCACCGCGGGCCTGACCCTGCTCGCCCTGGCGGCCGCCCTGCTGCGGACCGTCGGCCTGCTCGGCGGCGCGGACCTCGCGGGGCTGCTCAGTGCGGCCGCCGCGGGGGGTGTCGCCTGGCAGGAGGTACGGCGGCACGGCCCGTTGACGTACGCCCACTCGCTCATCGAACAGGATCTGGAGACCACCCGGATCGCCATGGCCATGACGGTGAGGGAGGAGGGCTGGGCCGATGCGGTGGGGGAGGCGGAGCGTCTGATGTCCCCGGCGCACACCGAGTGGCTTGTGCGCTTCGGCACCTGATGCCCCCGGCGATCCCGCCGCGGCCGGCGGGCCGGACTCAGTCCCGCCGCACCCCCGGCTGCCACAGCACCGTCACCGGCACCCCGCTGCGCCGCGCATAGGCCACCACGTCGCCGGTACCGCCCAGGCCGCGCGCAGGGCTGCCGTCCCATACGGCGATGAGGTGGTCGGAGTGATCCACGATCCAACGGCCCGCCGCGAAGTAGGCCTGTTCGGGCGTCGGCTGGACGGGCAGGTCGACGCGGGTCGTACAGGACCTCAGGATCCTGCGGTACGCGGCCCGCGCCTCGTCGTCGTCCAGAAGGGACTCGTAGTCCGTGCCCGGGATCACGGCCGTCACCGGGATGCCGTGGGCGAGGGCGATCTCCGCGAACAACTGGTCGGTGCCGGCCGCGAGGCAGCTCAGTGCCTCCAACTCCACGTCGGGGTGGCTGAACCGGTGCCGCAGGGCGGAGCGGACGAGGGGCAGGACGGACGGGGGGATCGCACGGTGTCCGGTCACGCCGACGCGGGTGACGGTCAGCCGGGGGACCGCTGTCGCCTCGGCGAGGTACTCGGTGAGATCGGCTGTCACGGAACGTCCCCTCCCGTCACCATCGGTGAGTCCACCCTAAACGAGGGGCGACAAGGTGCGCAGGGGGCGCATCGGCTCACACCGGTGCCCGGCCGACGGGGACGGACGGATGACGGGGGAAGTTCAGGCGGCCAGCGGGCCCAGCACCAGGGGCTCGATCCGGCCCTCCAGCATCGCCCCGATGCCCTGGACGACGCACACGTCCGGCCGTTCCGCGATGTGCACCGGCATGCCGGTGGCCTGCCGCAGCAACTGGTCGAAACCGGGGAGCAGCGCCGAGCCGCCGACCATCATGATGCCGCGGTCGGCGAGGTCGGCGACCAGGTCGGGCGGGCAGTGCCGCAGCACCTTGCCGATCCCGTCCAGCACTCCGGTGAGCGGCGTCTGGATGGCATCGCGTACGGCGGCGGTGTCGACCCGCACGCTGCGGGCGAGGCCGGTGGCCACGTCCCGCCCGTGGATCTCGGTGGAGGTCGGCCCGTCCGGGGTGAGGCCGTTCCCGGACAGGGCGAGCTGCAGCGGCCGTACCGACTGGCTCGGCAGCATCAGTTCGTGCTCGTGCCGCAGATGCTGCACGATCGCGCGGTCCACGGCCTCGCCGCCGACGGGCAGCCGCTCGGCGCACACGATCGACCCGAGGGAGAGCACCGCGACCTGTGTCGCCGCGGCCCCGCAGACCAGGATCATGGTCGCCTCGGGCCGCTCGACCGGCATCCCGCAGCCCACCGCGGCGGCGATCAGGGTGTCGACCAGCTCCACCCGCCGTGCCCCCAGCCCCGCCAGCGTCTCGATGGTCGCCCGCTGGGCCAGCGGGTCGGCGTCGTGCGGGGTGCAGGCCGCCGCCCGCAGCCGGGGCTTGCGGCGCAGCGAACGGCGGATCTTGTCGCCGAGCAGATGACGCAGCATCCGCTGGGCGATCTCGATGTCGACGACGGTACCGCCCGAGATGGGGCGTACGACGCGGATGTAGTCGGGCGTCCGGCCCGTCATCTTCTCCGCGAACTCGCCGACGGCGATCAGGGCGCCGGTCCGGGTGTTCACGGCGGCCACGGAAGGCTGGTCGACGACCAGGCCCATGCCCTTCACATACACCCGGGTGCGGGCGGCCCCCAGATCGACGGCGAAATGGCAGCGGCGCAACTGCTCCAGACTGACGGTCACGGCAGATCCTCCCGAGTGCGCGGGCCGTACGGGGTGGCACCGCCGGTCGGCGGCCTGCTTCGCATCCTCCGGGGGATCCGGACGGCGCGCCTTCGGGGGAGGGCCGGGCGGGGCGCGGCTGAATGGGGGGTTTCCCGACTAGAGGGTGCGGGCGGCTTCGAGGAGGGGACGCAGGCCCGGTTCGCCGCCGACGTGGAAGAAGGGGACGTCGGCCTGCCGGGCCGCCTGCCGTTCGGCTTCGGTGGCGCCGACCATCAGACACTTCGAGGGCCGGACGCCGAGGTGCCGCAGGGCCCGTGCCACCACGTGCGGGTCGGGCATCAGCGGCGAGTGCAGCCCGTCGCGCCCGTGGACGCCTCCGTGCAGACAGTCAAGGAGCCCGCGCCGGTGCAGGTAGGCCGTCGCCGTGTAGGGATCGCAGTCGGTGACGACCGCCAGCTCCAGGCCCATGTCGGCGAGCGTCCGGATCACCAGGTCGGCGTCGGGGACCGGCACGGACCGCTCGGCCGACCGCGATTCCAGCGCCGCGAGGCGCGCGCGCAGCTCCGGGGAGATGTTCCGCGGGTCCAGCGCCGGGGGACGGCCGAGCGGATCAGGACCGAGCAGGCGGGCCAGCAGCGGGATGTCCGGGGCCAGGTCGTCCGGGCCGAGCCGGGCCAGCGTGCCGTCGAAGCCGAACACGACCGCGTCCGCCCGGCGCAGCCGGGCATTGAGATCGACCCGCTCCGGACGGGCCGGCGGCACGGGGTAGGGGTCGTGGGTCGTCGTCAGCGTGAGATCCCAGTGGATGGAGAGGCCACGCAGTGCGTTCCGCCCCGGTCCGGTGCCGAGTTCGGCCTGCGCCTGGTTGACGTAGGTACGCGGGTAGGTCTCGGACAGGTAGCGAAGTTGCCCCCGCAGGCAGTTCACCACGGCGTCGGACGCGGTGGTGAGAATGCCGAGGGCGGCCACCTGGATCAGGTCGGTGATGCGCCATCGTGCCTCTCCCACGGCACGGAAGGGCCCCTGGGACACGTCCAGCTCCAGCCGGTGCTCGGTGAGGCCCACCTCGTAGTAGCCGGTCGCTTCGGGGATCCGCGCGAAGCTGAATCTGCCGTCGCCTCTGATCTCGTACACGACCGTCCTGGTCTCTCCCACCGGCTCGGGAAAGGAGTCCCCGTCCGGCAGCCGATAGGGCCCGTGCACGGGTGGCTCCCCGCCCGCCCCGTCGTACAGCGGACGCGTCAGCAGGCACAGCCGGTACCAGCCATCGCCGGTCCCCCGGCGCAGCGGCAGCAGCAACGGGGCGAGGTCGTTGTCGTCCTCCAACTCGTCCCGTAGCAGTTGCGGTACGGCGATGATGCCGCGCCGGTCGTCGGCCGCGTCCAGCATGCGGCGAACCGTCGACGGGGCCGGGGCCTCGGCACGGCCGTCGTCGTGCACGCAGGAGAAGGTCACCAGCCATCTGATCCCGCCCAGCTTCAGCACCTCGTCCTCGAACCGCCGCATCGTGGCGAGGACCAGCGGCAGCCCGGCGACGTCCGGCTCCGTCTGTACCGAGTAGCCGTTGCCGTGGGCGGTCATCACGTACTCGCCGGCGCGCAGTGCGGCGTCCGCCAGCAGCCGGGTGACCGCGCGGCCAAGCGCCGCCACGTCGTCCGGGTGCCGGGGGGCGTCGGCGAAGTCGAAGGTGACCAGGGTGCGGTAGGTGGGCGGGGGCGGCCCCGCGGCGGGGGCCACGGAGCCGGCGTCGGGATCGTGTCCGTCCTCGGTCTCGTGGGGCGGCTCCTCGCCCAGCGGGTCGTCCACCGCGAACAGGCTCTCGGGTACGACGTTCTGCGGCAGCGGCGCCTCCTGGCCGGCGGTCGCCTCCTCCTCGATCGCGAAGATCGACGGCAGTGACTCCTCGGTGGGGAAGGAGCCCTCCGGCTCGTCGGGCGCCCGGAACTCCGGGGCCGGGCCCGGGTACTCGTCCCCGTCGCCCGGTTCGTCGAACTCCGCGCGCAACTCATGCCCTATGGCCCGGAGTTCGGGGTCGGTGCCGCCGGCCAGCTCGTACTCCTCGTAGACCTCCAGCGCTTCGTCGGTACGGCCGAGGCGTTGCAGCGCGATGAGGAGCAGCCGCAGGAGGTCCTCCCGGGAGGGATACGTCCGCAGGAGGTCGGTGAGCCGGTGGGCCGCGCGCTCGTACTCGCCCAGGTCCAGGTCGAGTTCGGCGACCTTGCGGTGCAGGGCCAGGCGGAGTTGCTGGAGTCGGGTGCGGGCGCTGCGGGCGGCGGGGCCGGGGACGTCCGCGAGGGGGCCCGCGCCCCGCCACAGGCCGAGTGCCGTGTCCAGGCGGGCTCGTGCCTCCTGGAGGTCGCCCTGGTCGGCGAGCCTGGTGGCCGTTCGCTCCAGGCCCTCGCAGTGGACCAGGTCCAGATAGTCGGCGCTGGCGTGGAGCGCGTAGCCGTCGGGAAGGGTGGCCAGGACGCCGGGGCCGAGGGCCTCGCGCAGCCGGGACGCGATCCGGTCCACCTCCCGCGCCGCGTGCGCCGGCTCCTCGCCCCGGTTCCACAGCCCTTTGCACAGGGCGTCGCGGGTCACCTCGCGGCCGTGCCGCAGCAGCAGCATGGCCAGCGCGGCGCCCTCGGCCGGGCCGAAGTCCGGGGAGCTGGAGGCGAGTTCGGCCGTCAGCGGGCCCAGGACGTGGTAGAAGCGCCGCCCGTCGTACTCCTCCTGGGCCCACAGCAGCAGCTCGCCGTCCGCCAGCCGGTCCCTGCCGGAGGCCTGCTGCGGCGGCGAGGACATGAGCAGGGTGAGGGCCTGCGCGTACGGCCGGCGCAGTGGCTCCGGCAGGTGACCGAGCTGTTCCGGGGCGAAGGGAGGCACCAGCCGTGAGGTCCCCGCGGCCAGCAGCAGCATCACCTCGCACAGCGCCGACAGGTCGTGCGCCCGCCCCGGCGCCCCCGACGTCCGGCCCGGAACGAAGCCGCCCAGCTTGACGGTGCCGTCGGGCAGCAGCATCACCCGGGACATGCCGACATCGCCGTGGCTGAGACCCGCGTCGTGGAGGGCGCCGACGGCCTGGGCGAGCTGGGCCCCGACCGACACCAGCAGGGGACCGGGCAGCCGGTAACCATGGGGTGCGGCAAGCGTGTTGAGGGGGACCCCGGCCACGTACTCCATGGCGATGTACGGCGTTCCGTCCTCGATGCCGACGTCACTCACACCGACGAGATTGCGGTGCCCGGCCCCCCGCAGGCGCTCGCCGTCCCGCAGGAACGCCTCCCGCCGTGCCGGGTCGGAGAACGGCCGGTACAGCCGCAGCACCACCGTCCGCCCCGTCTCCGGGTCCTCCGCCAGCCACACGGAACCGTTCGGCAGGAACCGCCGGACCAACCGGTACCGCCCGCCGAGTCCCTCCGGCACCGCCTCCGCCCCGGCACCCCCCGTCAGCCGCCGCACGCTCTCCGTCCGCACCGTCGCGAACGCCTCGCCCTCCCCGCCCTGGGAGGTGCCGCCCGCCGCGGGGGCCACCGCCCGGAACTCCCCGGGTGCCGCCCCCGCCCGGTCCTCGATCAACTTGCCCACCCGGGCCAGCAGTTCGCTCGTACCGTTCCGGGCCGCCCGCGGCAGGGTGCGCAGCAGCAGCTCACGCACGCCCGGCCGGAACGCGTACGACCCCGGCGGCCCCGGCACCGCCACCAGCACCCCGCTCACGATCACCTCCGCCAGATGCTGCGGCCGCGGATCCGGCTCCACCGCCCGCTGCACCAGCCGCATGACCGGCAGATCGGGCCGGCCGACCGCGAGATGCCCCGCCAGCCGGAACGCCTCGGGGGACGCGGTCGCCCGGAACCGCAGGACCAGTTCCTCGGCGGAGAGAAGGGACACGTCCGTACGGGAGTCGCCCCGCACGCCGCCGTCCAGGAGCGCGGCCGCGCCCGGGAACCGTGCCCCGCCCGCCGACGCCACCAGCCCGGCCCAGTTCGCCAGCCACCGCGGCCCGGCGGCCTCCAGCACCGGCAGGACCAGCGCCCCCTCCGGCACCTCCTCCTCGTACGGCGTGAAGGTGAGCGCCGACGTCGGGGCCGCCGGGAACGGCGCCGACAGCAGTCCCGGCGTGGCCGGTAACGCCGTGTCGCGCCACAGGTGTTCGGGGAGCGGCTGGAGCAGGGCCAGCGGCATCTGCCGCGCCCACCGCCGCAGCGTGCCGTACCACCGCGTGCCCGCCTCGCCCGGTCGCCACTGCGGGCCCATGCAGTCGCTGATCAGGAGCGTGACCGTGCGGCCGTCCCCGGGCAGCCCCGCGTCGCTCACCGTGCCGTCCGCGGCCGACCGGTGCACCGTCACCGTCCGGAACACCCCTGACTGGGCCAGCGCCGTGTGCAGTTCGCGGAGCAGCGGGTGCCAGACCGGCATCGTCGGACCGTCGTCGTACACCAGGTTCAGCCGCAGCCAGCGTTCCCGTGCGGGGCGCAGGACCGGGAGCCACCACTCGGGGGCCGCGCCGAGGCGGGCGATGCGGTCGGCGGTGGCGGGTTCGTCGAGACGGTGGCCGGACGGGGCGTCCGTACGGCGTTTGAGGGGGCGCAGGGAGCGTTGCAGGGCCAGCGGGTGGCGCAGCATCGGTGGCGCGGGCGCCAGGAGGGAGGCGTACGTGCCGGGGGACGTGGTCGGGGAGGGGAGGTGGAGCGGGGTGCGGGTGGGCTCCTCCGTGCTCCCCGCGGCCGGGGGCTCCGCCGGGTCGGGCGGCGGCGGGGCGGCGGGCTCTCCGGGCGGCGGGTCCTGCCGTACGGCCGCCTCTCCCGGCGGACCCGCCGGTTCCCCCTCGGCCTGTTCCATCCGCCCCGCCAGCCACAGCAGTTCGGCCAGTTCCCGCGGGGTGGGGCGCACGCCGCCGCCCGCCTGTGTCAGCAGGCCGGCGAGGCGGGCGAGCGGGGCCGGGTGGTCAGAAGGCATCTGTCCGGGTGGCCTCGCCGAGGTACGGCATCAGCTGTTCGGCCAGTTCGTCCAGGGACCTGTCGTTCAGGTCGGAGGACCGGGCCAGGTAGATGGCGTTGAGGAGCTGGTCGGTGGCGAGGTCGCCGCCGCCGACCCGGGACAGGAACCGGGTGATCAGCGATTCGGCGTAGGTGTCCGGTTCGCCGAGGTGGGCACGGACGATCCCGGCGAGCTGCTGGTCGTCGGGCTGGCGGAGCCGGAGCGTGACGCAGCGGCGCAGGAAGGCCGGCGGGAACTCGCGTTCGCCGTTGCTGGTGAGGACGACGAACGGGAAGGCCCGGCAGCGCACCCGGCCGCGCTCCACGCCGACGCGTTCGTCGGTGCCGTCGACCATCACCTCGGCGGCGGGGGAGTGCCGGGCGGCGCGGACCAGTTCGGGGATCTCGTACTGGCCCTCCTCCAGGACGTTGAGGAGGTCGTTGGGCAGGTCGAGGTCGCTCTTGTCGATCTCGTCGATGAGCAGGGCGCGGGGCCGGCCGTAGGGCAGCAGCGCGGTGCCGAGCGGGCCGAGCCGCAGATGGTCCTCGACGCCGGACTCGGGGACGGGGGCGCCCGGTGCGAGGGCCGCGGCCGACTGGCGGGCCGCGTAGAGGCGGGAGAGCGGGTCGTACTGGTAGAGGCCGTCGTGCAGGGTGCTGCGGCTGGTGATGTTCCAGCGCAGCACCGGGCCCAGCCGCAGCTCGCGGGCGACCGCGTAGGCGAGGGAGGACTTGCCGGTGCCGGGCGGGCCGGTGACCAGTAACGGGCGGCGCAGATAGAGGGCGGCGTTGACGAGCTGGACCGTGTTCGGGGTGGCCTGGTAGGTCGCGGCGCGGTGGGTGCGGTCCGGCGAGGTGGCCGAGGTGTCGTCGGCGTCGGCGGGGGTCGCCAGTTCCGGGCCGCCGTCGAAGGCCCGCCAGGGCGGCGGCGCGGGCAGCTCGGTGATGCCGTCGTGCGGCTCCTTCGTACCGGTGTAGACGGGCCACAGGGGCATGGGGGTCCTTCTCCGTTGGCGGCGGCGGGGTCAGGCGACGGGGGTGTGCAGGCTGGCGGGCGGCTCGGGGTAGCAGCGGGGGTCGTCCCAGAGGAGCTGGACGTCCCGCGCCCAGTGGCCCTCGGGGTCGAGGGCCGCCGCCTCCTCCCGCAAGTGCCATATGCGGAGCGGGAGTTCGGTCGGCGGGACGCCGGCGACATACGGGCTCAGGGCGTCGAGGAAGGCGCTGCCCGGGCACGGTCCCGCGTGGTCGGTGCTCGCGCAGCCGGTGCGCGGCCACAGCAGCACCGGGACCGGCATGTTCACGCTGGCCTCGAAGTGCTCCGGGGCCGCGGCCGGCGGGGCGCCGAAACCGGCCAGGGCGGCGTCCTCGTCCCGCAGGCGCTTGCGCAGGCCGAGGGGGTGCTCGGTGCTGCCGCAGTCCACCCGGTGCAGGACCGTCCTGCCCGGACTCCCCTCCAGGGTCCGCCACTTGCCGGCCAGCTGGTGGCGCAGCCGCGCGCTGCGGTGCCGGGAGCGGTCGGTCACCACCAGCGGGTGCGCCAAGCCGAGCGGGGTGGAGTCCTCGGGGCCGCACTCCCAGTGCGCGACCGGCTCGTTCAGCCACTCGCGGGGCAGCACGAAGGTGAGCAACGCCTCGGCGTCCTGGGCGAGATGACCGAAGGCGTCGTCGACGCGCTGCTGGACGTAGGCCCGCACGTCGCCGCGCGGCAGCCGCTCCACGGCCACCGGCCGGCGCTGCCCCTCCCGGTATGCCGACACCCGCACCGTGACCTGCTCCTGGCCCTCGCCGCTGCGCTCCAGCTCGACCACGATGGGCGCCCAGCCGGCCGTCCGCGCAACCGCCGGCGGCCGTGGCTCCAGCAGCGCCCGCAGCCGGTCGGCGAACTTCTCCACCGCCTCCGGGTCGTCCACCTGCCACTGCACGTACGCGGCCGCCTCCCGCAGCGAGGCGAACCCGTCCGCGGGCGGATCCGGCGCGAAGGGGCCCGCCGCGTCCCGGTAGAGCTGGTCGGGACGGCAGTCCAGGCCGGCCTCCTCGGCCCGCCGCACCAGGGTGTGCAGCCGCCGGGTCGCGGCCGGGTTGTCGGCCTCGGGCGCCGGGACCAGCGCGCCCAGGTCGTACCAGTAGCGGGCCATGACCTCGGTGGGCAGCATCCGCCCGATCCGGACGCCCGCCTCGTCGGAGGCCTGCGCGACCATCCCGACCACCCGGTCGTCCGGCAGTGCCAGGGCCGCCCCGCTGAACCCGCCCGCCAGCGGCTGCCCGTGCGCCGAGGCGGCCTCCAGCTGCAGCCACTCGTCGGCGATCAGCGTCCGGGACACGGCACGGTAGCGGGCCTGCACCCCTTCGTCGAAGCCCGCCGGGAAGCCGTACGCCACCAGGTGCGCCCCGTCCTGCTCCGCCCCCGGCGGCGCGAACCGGGCCGGCCGTAACGGCACTTCACGGTCCAGTTCGAGTACGGCGAGGTCGCCCGGGTCGGTCCAGCCGCCCGCCCAGCCGCCGTGCACGGCCACGGTCGCGGTCAGCCCGCCCAGGTCCCGGCGGTTCGGGAAACTCACCGTCAGCGGCGCCCACTCCCGCTCCTGGACGACATGCGCGCAGGTCAGCACCGTGCGGGGGGCGACGAGGAAGCCTGCTCCGGACACCGCGCCCCCGCACTCGATCCGGGCGTGCCAGGCAGCGCGGCTCATGTCGCGTCGGCAGCCCCGGAGGCCCAGCTCAGCCGTACCACCAACTGCCCCTCGGCCGCGCCCTTGGCGATCACGGCACCCGCCTCCGCGGTCAGTTTCACCCCGAACTCCAGCTCCACCGAGTCGGGCCGCAGCGCGCCGTCGCGGAAGACCCGCAGCGCGGACTGGGCCGCCGCCCGCACCCCGTCCAGGGCGCCCTCGAAGGAACGGGCCGCCTGGGCCGCCGGGCCCGTACCGCCGTCGCGGGACACCGGGCGGCTGCCGGGAACGCCCTCGGCCGACTCCACGAGCACGACAGCACCGTCCTCGGTCTTGAACTCCATCATCCTCGCCATGGTGCCCGTGGCTCCCCCGTGTCCTCGACCCCGTAACCGGTCCATTGTGGCCGAAGGCGACGCCCCTTGTCCCGGCGCCGTGGCGGAAACCCGCCCGGGCGCCTTCCCGCCAGCACCTCTCAACACCCGTGCAACACCGGCGCCGTGACACTCTTCCCAGCACTCGACGCACCTGATCGCATCCTTCGAGAAGAGGCGTGGATGAGAAGACGACGAACCATCGGGCGTGGGGCGCCCCTCCTGTCCGCGGGCCTCGTGATCGGCCTGCTCCCGACGACAGCGGCGACAGCGGCGGCGACGACGGCGACGGCAGCGACGACTATGGCGACCGCGGCCGCCGTCGGCTCGCCCACGGGCACCGCCACGGTCACCCTGGTCACCGGCGACAAGGTCACCGTCACCGACGTGGGGCAGGGCAAGAAGACGGTCACCGTCCAGCGCCCGCCCGGCGCCACCGGTGCCGTCCGCACCCAGGTGGCCGACGGTGACATCACCGTCGTACCCGACGAAGCCCTGCCCTATCTGCGCCGGGGCACCCTGGACCGGCGGCTGTTCGACGTCAGCGGGCTGATCCGGCAGGGGCTCGCCGACGCCGGGAGCGACGCCCTGCCGCTGATCGTGACCTATGCGGGCAAGGCCGTCCCGCTGAGCGGCGCCGAGCGGACCCGGGCGCTGCCCAGTCTGCGCGGGGCCGCCGTCGACGCAGGCCGGGGGCGCGCCTTCTGGCGGACCTTCACGGCACGCAAGAGCCTCGGCAAGGTCTGGCTCGACGGCCGGGTCAGGGCCACCATGGCCGACAGCAACGCGCAGATCGGCACGGCCGCCGCCTGGGACGCCGGATACACGGGGAAGGGCGTCACCGTCGCCGTCCTCGACACCGGCGCCGACCTCACCCACCCCGACCTGGCAGGCCGGGTCGACGCCACCCAGAGCTTCATCGACGGCGAGGACGTCGCCGACCGCAACGGCCACGGCACCCACACCACCTCCACCGTCGGCGGCAGCGGAGCCGCCTCCGACGGCAAGGAGCGGGGCGTCGCGCCCGGGGCCACGCTGGCCGTCGGCAAGGTGCTCAGCGACCAGGGGTCGGGCAGCGAGTCCCAGATCATCGCGGGCATGGAGTGGGCCGCCCGGGACGTGCACGCCAGGGTGATCTCCATGAGCCTCGGCTCGACCGAGCCCAGCGACGGCACCGATCCGATGGCCCAGGCGCTGAACACCCTGTCCGCCGAGACCGGTGCCCTGTTCGTCGTCGCCGCCGGCAACACCGGGGCCCCCTCCTCGATCGGCTCGCCCGGTGCCGCCGACGCGGCCCTCACCGTGGGCGCGGTGGACGCGGACGACCAGGCGGCCTACTTCACCAGCGCGGGCCCCCGGTACGGCGACAACGCCCTGAAGCCCGATCTCTCCGCCCCGGGCGTCGACATCCTCGCCGCCCGCTCCCGGCTCACCTCCGGCAGCGGCTACTACACCTCCATGAGCGGTACGTCGATGGCGACCCCGCACATCGCGGGGGCGGCCGCGCTGCTCGCCGAGGAGCACCCCGACTGGATGGGCGCCCAGCTCAAGGACGCCCTGATGTCCACGTCGGAGCGGCTCGACGCCTCCGCCTACGTGCTGGGCGCGGGGCGGGTCGACGTGCCCGACGCGATCGGCGCGCGGATCACCGCCACCGGCAGCGCCGACCTCGGCTTCCACAGCTGGCCCTACGACGCGGACAAGCCGGTGACGAGGACACTGACCTACACCAACACATCCGACGAGGACGTCGAGTTGAGCCTGACGGCTGAGGGCGCCCCCGACGGTGTCGTCACCCTCGCCGACGCCACCCTCACGGTTCCGGCGCACGGCACCGCCGCCACCACCGTGACCGGGGACGGCGCCGGCGCGGCGGTCGGGACCACCAGCGGGCAGATCGTGGCTGCCCTCGCCGGAACCGGGACCCCCGTCGCGCACACCGTCTTCGGGCTGGTCAAGGAGGAGGAGCGGTACACCCTCACCGTCCACGTCGAGGACCGGGCCGGCGCCGCCACCGCCGCCGACCTCGTCGTACAGCGCCTGGCCGAGGGGGCCGACGCCGAGCCCGCCCGTGTCGGCGACTCCGGCACCCTCAGGCTCCGCCTCCGGCCCGGCACCTACAGCCTCACTTCCTTCCTCGACGTACACGGCAGCCACGGCGCCGACTCCCTCGGCCTCGGCTTCCTCGCGGCCCCCGAGATCACCCTCGACCGGGACCGCGAAGTCACCCTGGACGGAAAGAAGTTGCGGGAGATCAAGGCCGTCACCGAGCGCCGTACCGAGACCGATCAGCTCCTCATGGAGTACGACCGGAACGCGAACGGCACCGACCTGTTCGGCGCGGTCCAGGTGCCGCTCACCTACGACAGCGTCTTCGCCGCGCCGACCGCGAAGGTCACCCGGGGCACCTTCGAGTACCGGACCGTGTGGCGGCTCGCGAAGCCGCTGCTGGCGGTGGAGGGGATCAAAGAGGCGACCGTGCAGTCCGGCGGGACGCTCGTCGAGGGGCGCACCCGGCTGCCGCTCGTCGACGTCGGAGACGGCCCGTTCACCGGTGTGGCGGGGAAGGCGGTCCTCGCCCGTCTCACCGACGGCGCCGATCCGTCCGCCCTCGCCGGGGCCGCGCAGGACGCGGGCGCCAGGGCGCTGTTCGTGACCGATGACGCGCCCGGCCGGCTGATGGCCTGGTGGGGCACCGACGACGACGCCGACCGGCCGCTCCAGATCGCCACGGTCGACGCCGCCGACGCGGCCCGGCTGCGGGCGGCCGGCCGGGTGGACATGACCGGCACCCGCAACTCGCCCTATGTGTACGACCTTTCGAAGGGTTACCGGGGTGCGGTACCGGACCGGAACCTGACCTACGCGCCCACCCACCGCCGGCTCGCCGCCGTGCACGTGAGGTTCCACGCCGCGCGGCCGGCCGGCGGCGGCGAGTTCCGTTACTCGATCACCGACGCCTTCCCGGTCGGCCTCGGTTTCCAGCAGCGGGTCGACTTCCCGGCCGAGCGCACCGACTACGTCTCCACCGGCCCCGGCCGGCGCTGGCACGAGTCGGTGACCGCCGGCGACGGCGCGCTGGAGGAGCGCAGCGGACTGGTGACGTACACCGGCGGATCACGGCCGGCGCTGGACTGGTTCCGCCCGGTGTGGCATCCCTGGCTGGGCACCGGGCTCGGCTGGGGCCAGCAACGCGCCGGGAACCAGCTGCAGTTCAACACCCCGGGCTGGGGCGACTCCGGGCCCGACCACACCGGCTTCGGCGACGTGTGGAGCGAGGACAGCGGGATGACCCAGCAGACCTCGGTCTACCGGGACGGCACCCTGGTCGACCGGCGCACCGGCTCCGGGGCGTACGCGTGGGACGCGCCGGCCGACGAGCACCTCTACAAGGTGGTCACCGACACCGCCCTGGACGCCGGCAGGTGGCCGCTCGCCACCCGGGGTCACGCCGAGTGGACCTTCCGGTCGGCGGCCACCCCGGAGGACCACTGGACCTACCTCCCGCTGATCAACCTCGCCTTCGACGTCGACACCGGCCTCGCGGGGGACGTCAGGGGCGGTCACCGGGTCCCGGTCGGGATCGGCGCCTCGTACGTGGCCGGGGCGAGCGGGACCGGGACGCTGGGGGCCGGTCGCCTGGAGGTGTCGTACGACGACGGTGCCTCCTGGCGGAACGTCCCCCTCGGCCGCACCGGGCGCGGTGTGCTCGCGGTGCCGCGCGACGCCGCGTACGTCTCGCTGCGCGCCTCGGCGAGCGACGACCGGGGCGGCTCGGTCACCCAGGAGATCGTCCGGGCGGTGGGGGTGCGGTGACTCAGGGCCGGGGGTGACCGGCGATGCCGCGGATCACCCCCAGCTCCACCAGGTCCTGCGGCCGGATCCGCAGCTGGCCGGCGGTGGCCTCGACCTCCTCCGGGGGCCGCTTGAGGATCGCCGCGGCCGGCTCCGGGGCGATGACCGAGAAGTAACTGTCGGGCGTGGCCCAGGTGTTGCCGGGTGCGGCCAGCGCCAGCGCGCCGCCCGAGCCGCCCTCGCCGATGACCAGGGTGGTGATCGGCGTACGGGCCGAAGCCACCGCGCCGAACAGCTCCGCGATCGCCGCGCCCACGCCCTGCCGTTCCGCCTCGGCGTCGTTGGCGGCGCCCGGGGTGTCGACGAGGGTCAGCACGGGGATCCCGAGCCGGTCGGCGAGCCGTATCAGGCGGGTCGCGGTCCGGTATCCGGCGGGCCGGGTCGCCGTGCCGGTCTGCGCGGCGAAGGCGACGGTACGGCCGTCCCGCTCGCCGAACCCGCACAGCATCCCGCCCGGATCCGCGCCGCCGCACCGGTCGCCGACGAGGGCGGCCCGGCGGTCCCCGAACCAGGCGTCCAAGTAGGTCTGGGCACGCGGCCGCCGCGGAGACCGGGCCCGCTGGACGGCCTGCCATCCGGTGCCGGGCAGGCCGGTGTCACCCAGGGCGTCCGGCGGGTCGGCGGGGGCCGTGGCCGGGTTCGTGAGCAGCCGCAGCCACAGCCCGAGCGCCGCCTTCAGCTCGTCCAGCGGCACCACGGCGTCCGCCGACCCCGCCGCGAGCTGCGCGTACGCGGTGTACGCCGCCGGGTCCGCGTCCGGCGGGCGGACCCGGGAGCCCGCGAAGCCCACCTGCGCCCCGGGCAGCGCCAGGATCACATCGGCACCGGCGCCCAGGGTGGCCCAGCCGCCGCCGGTCGTCGGATCGCGCAGGACCGCGATCTGCGGCAGCCCGGCCTCCCGGGTGAGCGCCGACTGCCGTGCCACCCGCTGGAGTTGGGACAGCGCGAGCATGCCCTCCTGCATCCGGCTGCCGCCGGTGGCGACCAGCGGGACGACCGGGAGCCGGTGCCCGCGGGCATGCGCGTACGCTGCCTCCAGCCGGTCCCCGGTCCGCTCGCCCAGCGAGCCGCCGAGGAACCCGAACTCGAACACGATCAGCACGGCCGCCGTGCCCTCGACGCGCGCGGTGCCGACGACGACGGACTCCTCCTCGCCGGTGCGCTCGGCGGCACGGGCGCGCGAGGCGTCGTACCCCTGCCAGCCGAGGGGCCCGTCGGGCCGGGACTCCCGTGCCGGGTGCGGGAGTTCGGCGAAGGTGCCGGGGTCGGCGACGAGGCCGAGGAACTGCCGGGCGGAGAGCCGGAGCGGCCGGTTCTCAGACACCCAGGGACCGCTTCATGATCTTCCCCATGTCGTTGCGGGGCAGCGCGTCCAGGTAGCGGACGACACGCGGGCGCTTGTGCGGGGCGAGCCGGCCGGCGACGTGGTCCGCCAACTCCCGTTCCCCGGGCGGGGACTGCGGATCCGCCGGGACGATCCAGGCGACGATCCGCTCGCCCAGGTCAGCGTCCGGCTCCCCGGTGACGGCGGCCTCCCGCACCCCCGGATACTCCAGGAGCGCGTTCTCGATCTCACCGGCCCCGATCTTGTAACCGCCGCTCTTGATCAGGTCGGTGGCCTTCCGGCCGACGATCCGCACATAGCCGTCCGGCTCGCGTACGGCCATGTCGCCGGTGCGGAACCAGCCGTCGGCGGTGAAGGCGGCGGCGGTGGCGTCGGGCCGGTTGAGGTACTCGGTGAACAGGTTCGCGCCGCGCACCTGGATCTCCCCGACGGTCTCCCCGTCGAACGCGGCGAGCGCCGTCCCGTCCTCCTCCACCAGCCGCAGCTCCACACCCGGCAGCGGCACCCCGACGGTCCCCGCCCGGGCCTCCCCGTCCGCGCGCACACTCGTGTTCATCAGGGTCTCCGTCATGCCGTACCGCTCGATGACCCGCCGTCCGGTCGCGGCCGCGATCCGCTCGTGGTCGTGGACGGGCAGCGCGGCCGACCCGGAGACCAGCAGCCGGGCCCGGCCGAGGGCCTTCGCCAGCGCGGGGTCGGCGGGCAGCGCCTCGGCGATGCGGTGGTACATGGTGGGGACGCCGAACAGCATGGTCGCGCCGTCGGTCAGCTCGCGGGTCACGCCGTCGGTGTCGAACCGCCCGAGGTGCCGCACGCTGCCGCCGCGCCGCAGCGGTCCGAGGATCCCCAGCACCAGCCCGTGCACATGGAACAGCGGCAGCCCGTGCACCAGCACGTCGTCCCCGGTCCACTGCCAGGCGTCGGCGAGCGCGTCCAGGGTGGCGGCGAGCGCCCGGCGCGGGATGACGGCGCCCTTGGGCGGCCCTGTGGTGCCGGAGGTGTAGACGACGAGGGCGGGGTCGGCCTCGGTGGTGCGGTCCTCGGGGACCGGTCCGGCGGCCCGCACGTCGACGTCGATACGCGGCAGGCCGGCGACGGCTGCCGGGAGTTCGGCCCCCGGGGCGGCCAGCACCGTGGTCGGCGCGCTGTCGGTGAGGATGTGCGCGAGTTCCTTCTCGCCCGACCTGGGGTTGAGCGGTACGGCGGCTTTGCCGGCCAGCAGGGTGCCGACGACGGCGACGGCCGTCTCCAGTTCCGGGGTCGCCCACACGGCGACCCGGCCGGCGTCCCGGACGCGGCCGGCGAGGGCGCCCGCGGCGGCGGCGAGCTGCCCGTAGGTCAGCGACCGGGCGCCGAACCGCAGGGCGACCCTCCTCCGGACTTCGTCCGGGGGGAGCCCCGTCTCGCTGTGCTCGCCCGGACCGTCCACCAGGGCCGGAAACAGAAGGGACACGCGACGACTCCTCACCGGTCGGAACCTCGACAGCCCCTTCCTACACCAGCCACCGCCCTCCGGGCCCGCCCCACCCGCACTCCGGCCACCGGCCTTGATCACAGCCGGCGTGCACCGAGGGTGGCGACGACCCTGCTCAGGTCCGGGGCCGGGCCGGGAGAGCTCTGCCTCGCGCGCTAGCCGACCGGGACGGGCGGGCCGGTCGGAGACGTCACGTCGGCGACGACCGCGCTCACGTTGTCAGGACCGCCCACCGAGTTCGCCTCGTCGACCAGCCCCCGCACCACGTCCCCCACCTCGCGCCCGCCGCCCATCAACTCCCGGATCCGTTCGTCGGGGACCACCCTGGTCAGTCCGTCCGAGCACAGCAGGTACCGGTCGCCGCCCCGGGCCTCGTGCAGCTTCAGATCCGGCGTGGCCGGCTCACCTCCCGACAGCGCCCTGGCCAGCAGCATCCGCTGCGGATGGCTGTCGGCCTCCGCCGGGGTCAGCCGCCCCTCGTCGATCAGCGACTGCACCACACTGTGGTCGTGCGTGATCCGGAACAGCTCCCCGTCCCGCAGCAGATACGCCCGCGAGTCCCCGATGTGCACCAGGGCCAGCCGGGACCCGGTCCACAGCAGCGCGGTGAGTGTCGTACCGGCATCCGCGCTGTCCTGCGCCACGCCCCGCACGGCCTCGTCCGCCGAGCGCACCGCGTCCTCCAGGAGGTTCAGCACGTTCCCGGCCGGAAGCTCCGCGTCCTCCAGGAACTTCAGCGCCTGCACGGCGGCGGCGCTGGCCCGTGCCCCGCCCGCCCCGCATCCGTCGGCGACGGCCAGCAGCCGGCGCCCCGCGTACACGGTGTCCTGGTTGGCCGGCCGGACCAGCCCCCGGTCCGAGTGGGCGGCATAACGCAACTCCAGCATCGTGGTCGTTTCCCTTCTCGACTCTCCGGACAGGTGGTCGACGAGGAACGCGGCCAGGTCCCGTCGTACGGCGGTCTCCGCCTCGGCCCGGGCCCAGTACGCCCGGATCTCCTGAGCGGCCCGGCCGGCAGGCAACCCGCACACCTCGCGGATCCGCGCCAACGGCATCCCCAGCCGCCGCAGCCAGGCCACCAGCCGGGCGCGTTCGAGCTGCTCGACGGCGTAGTACCGGTAGCCGGTGTCCGGGTCGACCCGGGCGGGCCGCAGCAGATCCAGCTCGTCGTACAGCCGCAGTGCCTTCGGCGACAGCCGGCAGGCCTTCGCGAACGCGCCGATGGTCAGCCACTTCATGCCGTACCCCGTGTTCCTCGACGTCTGCCACCGATGCTGGGGCTTCACCGAAGGTGAAGGTCAACAGAGCGGCCGGTTGCGGTACGGCAGGCGGAAGTGGTTAGCCTGCGACGGGCCGGAACACCGGTCGTCACCAGGACAAGGGAGTGCTCGCTGTGCCCCGAATAGCCCTCGCCACCTACGATCCCGGCGCGGAGCCGAGCAAGGACCAGGATCTGCCGGTGCTGGTGCGTGCGCTGGCCGCCGCGGGGGCGGACGCCGTCGCCCGTGCCTGGGACGACCCCGATGTGGAGTGGGGCGCCTTCGATCTGGTCGTCATCCGCTCCACCTGGGACTACAGCTGGCGCACGGAGGAGTTCCTGCCGTGGGTGGAGCGGGTGGGGAAGGCGACCCGGATCGCGAATCCGCCCGCGGTGGTCCGCTGGAACAGCGACAAGCGGTATCTCGGTGATCTCGCGGCGGCCGGTGTGCCCGTCGTGCCGACCCGGTATCTCGCCCCGGGCGACCCGGCCGAGCTGCCGTCCGACCACGACTTCGTCGTCAAGCCCACCTTCGGCGCCGGTGCCCGGTTCGCCGCTCGCTACACGCCCGGCGAGCACGGGACGGCCGTACGGCACCTCGCCCGGATGCACGGTGAGGGGCTGACCGCGATGGTCCAGCCGTACGTCGCCGGGATCGACGTCAGCGGCGAGCGGGCGCTGCAGTTCTTCGGCGGGCGGCTGCTGCACGCCAGCCGCAAGCGGGCCGTCCTCACCCCGGGCACGGCGTACGACGCGGACAAGGTCGCCCACCCGGACCTGGCGCGGTGGGACCCGACCCCGGCCGAACTCGCGGTCGCGCGGCGCGCGTTGGCCGCCGTACCGGAGGCGCCCGAGCTGTTGTGCGCCCGGGTGGACCTGGTCGACGGGGCGGACGGGCAGCCGCGGGTGATGGAGCTGGAGCTGGTCGAGCCGAACCTCTTCCTGTTCCTGCACCCCGGGTCGGTGGACGCGGTGGCGGAGGCGATCCTCAGCGCGGCTCGTCGATGACCGCGGTGCGCTGGAGCAGGCCCCAGGTGAACTCCGCGACCACCTGACGGCCGTCCGGGACCTTGAAGGTGAGGCCCCAGCGGGTCGGGGCCGTGCCCTCCAGGGGGCGGGCGGGGGCGAAGGCGCGGGCGGCCTCGTCGACCGTGCAGGACCAGGGGGCGAGGTCGTCGAGGGTCTCCAGCTTCGGGGCGGGGGCGCCGGGGGCGCGGACCAGCCATTCGTTCCAGACCGCGCCCCCGGGGCCGGCCAGGACCTCGAAGCGGAGGGTGGGCCACAGGGGGAGCGGCCACTGCCAGGCCGTGCACTCCAGGTCGCCGACGGTGCGTTTGGTCTCGGAGTCGGGCGGGCCGAGGACCGAGCGGTAGCGGGCGGCCGCCGAGCGGGACCGGGGCGAGCGGGCCATCGCCTGCCAACGCTTGTTGGCCTCGCGCATGTCCGCCATCGACGCGCCCAGTTCACGCCGGGCGTCCTCGACCAGGTCCGGGTTGTGGTCGGCCATACGGCGCAGCAGCACCAGCTGGAAGTCCAGTTGCATGGCACCCATGGTGCATGGGCGGTGCGCAAGGGGTGCATGCGGCGGTGTCCGGCTGGTTCCCGGCCATTGCCCGGGCAATCCTCGGTGGCTAGCCTGTGTTCGTCATGCCGATCGCCTGTTGATATCTCGAACGTTTCCGTTAGCTTTGACGATATCCGGCGCTTAGACCCAAGGGAGGGGGCCGGACGTGGGACGCCTTGTGCCTGCCGTGACCCGGGCTCTCGACATTCTTGAGCTCTTCCTCGACGGGGACGGGACTCTCTCCGCCCCCGACATAGTGCGCAGACTCCAGCTGCCGCGCACCACCGTGCACGAGCTGGTGACCACGCTCTCCGCCCGGTCGTACATCGTGCCCGTACCCGGACAGCCCGGACGATACCGGCTCGGCGTCCGTCCGTACCAGCTCGGCAGCCGGTACGCCGAGCAGCTCGACCTCGCCGCCGAGGGCCAGCAGGTCGCCCGGTCCGTCGCCGAGACCTGTGACGAGACCGTCCATGTGGCGATCCTCGAAGGCACCGACGTCATCTACATCGCCAAGGTCGACTCCACGCACGCGGTCCGCATGGTCTCCGCCGCCGGCCGCCGCCTCCCCGCCCACTGCACCTCGGTCGGCAAGATGCTGCTGGCCTCGCTGTCGGAGCAGGAGCTGTCCGCGCGCATCCCGGACGACGCCGACCTCGTCGCGATGACCCCGAACAGCATCACCGACCCGGACGCGCTGCGCGAGGCCCTCACCGGGATCCGGGAGCGTGGCATCGCCGTGGAGAGCCGGGAGTCCAATCCGGACGTCTCCTGCGTCGCCGCGCCGGTCCGCGACCGCACCGGCCAGGTCGTCGCGGCGATGTCCATCTCCGTCCCGATGATCCGCTGGAGCGACGAGCGCCGCATCGAGCTGGAGCAGCTCGCCGCCAAGGGCGCCGCCGAACTCTCCGAGCGCCTCGGCCACAGGAGCGTGGCATGACGACGGCACACACGGCGTACGAGGTCGCGGTGGCGGCCCAGGCGACGCTCGGCGAGGGCCCGACGTGGGACCCGGCGACCGGCCGCCTCATCTGGATCGACGTCCTGGGCGCGCGGATCCACACGTACGATCCGGTCACCGGCCGCCGTACGATCCGCACCGCCGAGCAGCACATCGGCGCGGTCAAGCCGCGCGCGAACGGCGGCCTGGTCCTCAACCTCCGCGACGGCGTCGGACTCCTCGACCCCGACGACACGTTCCGCTGGCTGCACCGCGAGCCGGTCCCCGGCCGCCGCGCCAACGACGCGGCGGTGGCGCCGGACGGCTCCCTGTGGGCGGGCACGATGCGCTACGACGAGACGGTGGGCGGCGGCACGCTGTCCCGGGTGACCGGTGACGGCTCGGTCACGACCCTGCTGCCCGATGTCACCGTCAGCAACGGGACGGGCTGGAGCCCGGACGGCAGCCGCGTGTACTACGTCGACACGCCGACCCGCCGGGTGGACGTCTTCGACTACGACGGCGAACTCCCCGCCAACCGGCGCCCGTTGGTGACCATCGAGGAGGGTGCCGGGTTCCCCGACGGGCTGACGGTCGACGCGGACGGCTGTGTGTGGGTGGCGCTGTGGGGCGGGGGAGCGGTGCGCCGCTACACGCCTGACGGCGAGCTGGACCGGGTGATCAGCCTGCCGGCGTCGCTCACGACGGCCTGTGCGTTCGGGGGTGCCGACCTGACCGACCTGTACGTCACGACGGCACGGGTGGGACTGGACCGGCCGCATCCGACGGCGGGTTCCCTGCTGGTGGTGCCCGGCGCGGGGAAGGGTGTGGAGCAACCGCCGTTCGCCGGCTGACTACTGCAAGCCGGCCCTCTTCAACTCCTCCGCGGTCAGCGGCGGTCCGGTCAGCGAAGGCTTCAACGGCCCCGCCAGCGCCGCCAGCAGGACGGACGGCGTCAGCAGCACCTCCGCCCGCCGCTCCAGCGAGGTCACGTCCGTCACCCGGCGGGCGATGCGCCCGTTCCCCGTGGCCGTGTACATGAGTCGGGACACGTACGCGGCCACGACCCGGTCCCGGGTCGTCGGACCGTTCTCCGTCGCCCCCGGATAGAACACGTCCTGTCCGACGGCGAGGTCCCAGGCCGCCCCGACCGGCCGGGCGACCGCCTTCTGCACGCGACGGGCCAGGCCGGGCGCGCCGAAGCCGTGACGCCGCGTCAGCTCCCGTAGCAGCAGTGCGCTCTGCGCGCCCACGGCCAGTCCGTGGCCGTAGACGGGGTTGTACGCGGCCAGGGCATCGCCGAGGACCGTGAAGTTGTCGGGCCAGGCCGGCATCCGTTCGTAGAAGTACCGGCGGTTGACGGTGGCGCGGGTGAAGGCGACGTCGGACAGCGGCTCGGCCCGCGCGAGCAGGTCGCCGATGAGCGGGTGCCGCAGCCGCTCGCGGGCGAACGGGATGAAGTCGTCGGCGGAGGAGGTCGGTTCGCCCCCGCGGGTGCCGTTGAGGGTGACGATCCAGCGGCCGTTCTCGATGGGCAGCAGGAAGCCCGCCCGGCCGGGACCGCCGTCCCGGGGGTCCGGCTGGACGTTGACCACCGGGAAGCCGCCGCGGGCCTGCTCGGGTGCGAGGTAGAGCCGGCTGGCGTAGGCGACACCGGTGTCGACCTCGCGGCGCTCCGGCGCGGGCAGCCCGAGAGCCGCGAGCCAGCGGGGGGCTCCGGAGCCCCGGCCGGTGGCGTCGACGACCAGGTCCGCCTCGACGGTCCGCTCCCGCCCGTCGCGGTCCCGTACCCGGACCCCGGTGACCGCTTCCGCGCCGCCCGTGAGCCCGAGCACCTCCGTGCCCCCGGCCACCTCGACGTGCCCGTCCGCCAGGACCCGCGCCCGGACCGTCGCGTCCAGCAGGTCCCGCCCGGCCAGGAGCACGTGGTGGGACTCGGGCCAGCGCCGGAACCAGCCGTGCGCCGAGAGGACGACCATGTCCGTGGTGACCGGGGCCCGGCGCGCCCCGGCGTCCAGGAGTGCCGCGCCGATGCCCGGCAGCAGTTCCTCCATCGCCCGTACGCCGCCCGACCAGAGCATGTGGGGGTGCCGGGCCTGCGGAAGTCCCTTGCGGGGCCCGGGCGTCTCGGGCAACTCGTCGCGTTCCACGACGACGACCCGGTCGGCGAGGCCGGCCAGGGCCCGGGCCGCGAGCATGCCGGTGTGGGATCCCCCCAGGACGACGGCGGTTCTGGCGGGGGAGGGACGTTCACTCATGCGTGGACATGCTCTCTGCCGGGACGGTCGCGCGGGTGCGTACCGCCGTGATCTCGTCGGGGTGGCGCAGGACCTCGGAAATGGCCTGGATCTCCTGGAGCAGATACGAGGTGTCGGTCTCGCCCGTGCCGCCGTCGTCCGGGGCGTGCCGTCCGCTCTCGACGGCCTCCAGGATCGTCACGGCGGCGGCGAGGGACTGTGCCCGGCCGGGTTCGTGGCCGAGGGCGAGAGCGGTGTCGTAGGCCCGGCCGCGCAGGTTCTCGTCGAGGAACCGGGACAGCTGCAGGAGCGTGTCGCGGATGTATGTTTCGCGGCGGATCAGGCGCATCTCGGCGGTGGCGCGCAGGTCGAGCGGTTCGCGGCCGCCCGCGACGGTCCGCATCAGCCGGGCGAGCGGCTTCAGCCCGCGGTGCTGGCGGCGCACCAGCCAGAGGTCGTGGAAGTACTGGCCGGCGTGCGGGACGATGAAGCCGATCGCGACGAACGTGGCGGCGATGCAGGCGGCCGACGGTGCGACGTTGGCGTTCAGCCAGTCCAGGTCGTGGCCGGTCCAGCGGGCCACCACGGCCGTCAGCTTGGCCGCGCTGAAGAGCAGGTTCGTCGCGTAGCCGATGCCCAGGAACCTGAGCCCCCAGCGCAGCCAGGCGTCGAGGCCCTCGGTGCGGATCCAGTTCCACACGAGCCGGGTCGTGATCGTGCAGGCCACGGTGTGCGCGAGGAGGTAGAGCAGGATCTCCTCGCGCATGAACGGCGTACTCGCGTAGTAGGTGTCCAGGTTCCGGACCTGTTCCACGGGCACGTCGGCGAGCGCGAACAGCACCCACAGGGCGACGACCACGGCCGCGTAGACGCAGACCACCCGGCGGGTCGCGCGCCGTGTCTGCTCCCGGCGGTCGGTGTGGCCGTTGCGCCAGTGCACGACCAGCAGCAGCCAGGACGCGGACAGCGCGGTGATCAGGGAGTACACCAGGGGTGCCGCGATGTTCGGTACGCCGGTGACCCGGTTCGTCCAGGCGATGGTGCCCGGAGCGGCGAAGGCGAACACCGCGCAGGCGAACAGCAGCAGGCCGCCGACGGCACGCAGCAGCGGGTCCCGCCACAGTTTGAGGATGCTGGGCAGCTTGATCACCAGGGCCGCGGTCAGCACGAGGCCCGGCAGCCAGAAGGAGATGTACAGCCCGGCGAAGAACGCGGCCGGGCTCTCGGCCAGTCGGGAGGACGTCACCGCGCGCCGCCGTCACGCCTGCGGTAGCCGAGGGACCGCTGGACCGGATCGGGCGGAGCCTCGCCGCCCCGTCCGGGCAGGAAGGACCGGAGCGCGGCCGCGAGCCGGTGCCCGAAGTCGTCGGCCTCGGCCTCGTCGGCCTCCCGGGAGCCGTTGCGGGCGGCCACGGTCAGGGCGACGGAGTCCCAGCCCGGCCGCCCGGCGAGGGCGTTCGCCGCGGCCGCGTGATGATGCGTGTGACGCGCGTGCATGTGCCACAACTCATGGCCCAGGATGACCAGTTGCTGTACGGCCTCGGCCCGCTCCTCGACGATCACCAGGTCGAAGTCCCGGAACTCCACCCACAGTCCGGTGACCTCGATCTCGTCGGGGATCCGTTCGAAACGCAGCTCGACCGGCCGGCCCTCGCGTCTGAGACTCATCTCCGCGCACAGCGCCCGGCACAACTCCCGTACGTCGGCGGGTGTCTGTGGTCTGGCGCGGACGGCGGCGGTGAGATCGGCGGCGAGCCGGCGCATCTGCGCGGTCGGCCGGGAGCGCCGTGCCGCCGTGTTCGGCCGGGGGTGCCGCAGCCTGGCGTCGATCCGGGCCCACCGGTGCCGCGCGCCGGCCAAGTCCATCGCTCCCCCTTCGTACCGCCCCGACGGCGGTCACCGCGCTGCGTCGGCCCGTCCGAGATTACGCGTCCGGATGTGTCCGCGTCATGCCTTCCGGTACCGGTGGTTCACCCGGCAACGACCTTCGGCCGCAGGAATGTCCCGCCGGACCCATTGACGCGCAAGCGCTTCGATTTTACGGTCCCGTTCGAAGTTACGAGCGCAATTCGATATCCCGAACGAGCTATACCGAGCAAGTTCCTCGAAGGTAAGGGCAGGCAATGGGACGACCTGGCCTCGGTCGCAGGCAACTACTGGGCGCGGCAGGAGGGCTGGCGGCGGCCGCGAGTTTCGGCTTCGCCGCCCTCGGCACCGGCGCCGACGCACTGGCATCGAGCGCGCGCACCCGGGTGCGCTACTGGAACCTCTTCTCCGGCGGCGACGGCTACAACATGATCGCGATGCTGGACGCCTTCCGCGCGGCGCACCCGGACATCGCGGTGAAGGACTCCACCCTCCAGTGGGGCAACCCCTTCTACACCAAGCTCGCCATGGCGGCCGCCGGCAACCGCGCACCGGACCTCGGCGTCATGCACATCGGCCGGGTCGCCGGCTTCGCACCGGGCCGCCTCCTGGACGCCTGGGACGTCGGCCTGCTCGCCGAGTACGGCCTGCGGGAACAGGACTACAACCCCAAGCTGTGGCAGCGCGGCCTCATCGACGGCAAGCTCTACGCCCTTCCGCTCGACGTCCACGTCCAGCTCTGCTTCTACCGCAAGGACGTGCTGAAGAAGGCGGGCCTGCTCGGCGCCGACGACCGGATCGTGCCCATCACCTCCACCGACGACTGGTTCGGCGTGCTCAAGGAGGCCAAGAAGGCCACCAGGAAGGGCCTGCAGACCGTCGGCCTGTGGATCAACGACCAGAACTTCCAGTGGTGGTTCTTCGTCGCCTTCTACACCCAGCTCGGCGGCACCTGGTTCGACGACGCCGACACCGAGGTCACCTTCGACACCGACAAGGCCACCCAGGTCCTGGAGTTCCTGCGCCGGCACGTCACCGACGGATACGCCGACCCGGCCATGGGGTCCGTCGGCGCCGAACAGTTCATCAACGGCGCCCCGTTCGCCTGGGAGGGCAACTGGTCGGTGCCCGTCTACGACGCGGCGAAGCTCGACTACGGCGCGATCCCGCTGCCGCCCGTCTTCGGCAGGCAGGCCACCCACGCCGAGTCGCACTCCTTCGTCCTGCCGCACCAGTCCGACCGCGGCGGCGCCACCGACGAGGCGGCCCACCGACTCGCCGCCTACGTGGTCACCCACGCCCGGCAGTGGGCGGCCGGCGGCCACATCCCCGCGTACACGCCGACCCTGTCCACACCCGCGTACCAGAAGCTGTACCCGCAGAACGAGTACGTGTCGGCCATGGACCACCAGGCCAACGAGCCCAAGGTGTGGTTCGCGGGCTCCACCGGCATCCTCGCCCAGCGCGTCGGCCCGATCGTCGTCTCCTCGACGCTCGGCTCCGCCAAGCCCGACGCGGCGGCCGGCCGGATGAAGAGCGAGCTCGCCAAGCTGCTCGCGATGAAGAACCCCATGGACGGCAGGACCGCCGCGCAGGGAGGTACGGCCGCATGACGACCGCCGAGACCGTTCTCGCCCCGGTCCGCGCCAGGACCGCCGCCCACAGCGCCACCCTCCGCCGCAGGCAGGGCTTCCAGCACGGCGGCTGGTTCGTGGCGCCCTTCCTCCTCCTCTTCGCCCTCTTCGTGATCTGGCCGCTGCTGCGCGGCATCTACCTCAGCCTCACGGACGCCAACATCACCGGCGCGGGCGAGAGCTTCGTCGGCCTCGACAACTACCGCGAGGCCCTCAAGGACCCGCTGATGTGGGACGCCCTCGGCCACAGCGCGTACTTCACGCTGCTGGTCGTGCCCTGCATCACGGTCCTCGCCTTCCTCCTCGCGATGCTCGCCCACCACATCGAACGCGGGAAATGGCTGTGGCGGCTGTGCTTCTTCGTGCCCTTCCTGCTCCCCTCCACCGTCGCCGGCAACCTCTGGCAGTGGCTGTTCAACCCCGGCACGGGAATGATCAACCATGTGTTCGGCATCGACACACCCTGGCTCACCGACAAGTCGTACGCGATGCTCGCCATCGTCATCGAGACCCTGTGGTGGACGGCCGGCTTCAGCTTCCTGCTCTACCTCGCCGCGCTCCAGTCCATCCCCGCCCACCTCTACGAGGCCGCGAAGCTGGACGGCGCCAACGCCTGGCACCGCGCGGTCCACATCACGCTCCCCATGCTGCGCAACATCACCGGCCTGGTCGTCGCCCTGCAGATCCTCGCCTCGCTCCAGGTCTTCGACCAGGCCGTGGTCATGATGGACTTCGGCCCCGGACCGGAGAACTCCACCCGCACGTTCGTGCAGTACACCCTCGAAGAGGGCTTCACCAGCTACCGCGTGGGCTACGCCTCCGCGATCTCCGTCATCTTCTTCGTGATCATCGCCGCCGTCGCCCTCGCGAGGATGTGGCTGCTGCGCAACCGCACCGAGGAGGCCACCCGATGACCACGGCCGTACAGCGCCGCAAGTCCACCTGGACTCCCAGCCAGATCGTCCTCACCCTGCTCGGCACGGCGGTCTCCGCCGTCTTCCTCGCCCCGCTCGCCTGGGGGCTGTTCACCTCCCTCAAGTCGGAGACCGAGGCCGTCGAGGTGCCGCCGCACTGGCTGCCCGAGCACTGGACGGGCCAGGCGTGGCGGGCCCTCTTCGGCACCGGCAACATCACCGACTGGTTCGTGAACTCCCTGGTCGTCTCGGTCTGTGTGACGTCCGTCGTCCTGCTGGTGAGCGCGCTCGCCGGATACGGTTTCGCCCGCACCGAGTTCCGCGGCAAGGGCCCGCTGCTGGCCCTGGTCATGTCCGGCCTGATGGTCTCCCCGGCGGTCCTCGGTGTTCCCCTCTTCACCACCGTCCAGCAGATGGGCATGGTCGACACCTACTGGGGCATGATCCTTCCCCAGTGCGCCCCCGCCGCCATGGTCTACATCCTCTACAAGTTCTTCCAGGGCGTTCCGCGCGAGCTGGAGGAGGCGGCCTTCATCGACGGCGCGGGCCGCTGGCGGGTCTTCTTCACGATCGTCCTCCCGCTCTCCCGGCCCTCCCTCGCCGCGGTCGGCATCTTCACCTTCATCGCCTCGTGGAACAACTTCCTGTGGCCCTACATGGTGACCAACAACCCCGACCTGATGACCATGCCGAACGGCATCGCGACCGTCATGAACTCCTACGGCATCCAGTGGGCCCAGCTCATGGCCGGCGGCCTCATGGCGGGCCTGCCGCTGATCGTCGTCTTCGTCTTCTTCCAGCGCCAGATCGTGGCGGGCGTCGCCCACACGGGTCTGGCCGGCCAATGAGGAGCCCGAGTTGAAGCGCTTCCCCAGACTCGCCGCCCTGCTCGCGGCGACCGCTGTCGCCCTCCTTCCCACCACCGCCTCCGCCGACGTCACCTACCCCGACCCGCTGCCCCTGACCGGCCAGCAGATCATCCACGACCCGACGGTCCTCCAACTCGGCGACGGCCGGTACGTCGCCTACTCCACCGGCGGCATCATCGGCGCCCGCCTCTCCACGAACCTCCGCGACTGGACCGACGCGGGCAACGCCTTCACCACACCGCCGAGCTGGTGGTACGACTACAACTCCACCGCCGACCCGTGGGCCCCCGACCTCTCCTACCGCGACGGCCGCTACTGGCTCTACTACGCCGTCTCCTCCTGGGGCACCAACCACTCCGCGATCGGCGTGGCCACCTCCCCGTCCGGCCTCCCGGGCACCTGGACCGACCAGGGCAAGGCGTTCTCGTCGGAGACGACGGACTCCTGGAACGCCATCGACCCGGCGATCGTCCGGGCCGACGGCAAGCTGTGGATGGCGTTCGGCTCGTACTGGACGGGCATCCGCATGGTGGAGCTGAACCCGGAGACGGGCAAGGCGGTCCCCGGAACCCCGGTCGCCCACCTGGCCACCCGCCCCGACGCCCCCTACGCCGTCGAAGGCGCGTCGATCCTCCACCACGGCCGCTACTACTACCTCTTCGCGTCCTACGACGCCTGCTGCGCGGGCGTGAACTCGACCTACAAAATCAGGGTCGGCCGCTCGACGTCGGTGACGGGCCCGTACGCGGACAGCACGGGCAAGCCGCTGCTGGAGGGCGGTGGCGACCTCCTCCTGGCGGGCCACGGCCGCTACATCGGCCCGGGCGGCGAGTCGACGTTCAGCACCCATGGCAAGACCTGGCTGGCCTACCACTACTACGACGCGGACGACAACGGCACGCCGAAGCTGGGGCTGAACAGGCTGGGTTATAACAAGAACGGCTGGCCGGAACTCGCCTAGGGGCAGCGCGCCCCTTCAGGGGCGCGGGGAACTGCGCGAGCAACCACGAACCACCCGCACCCGCCCACGATCGAGAACAACCCACCCCGAAAGGCGAACATTGCGCACCGCCCGCTTCACCCTCGACCCCGCCTTCACGATCGGCCCCGTAAACCCCCGCCTCTTCGGCTCGTTCGTCGAACACCTCGGCCGCTGCGTCTACACCGGCATCTTCGAACCGACCCACCCCACGGCCGACGCCGAAGGCCTCCGCACCGACGTCCTCGACCTCGTCCGCGAACTCGGCGTCACCACCCTCCGCTACCCCGGCGGCAACTTCGTCTCCGGCTACAAGTGGGAGGACTCGGTCGGCCCGGTGGAGGAACGCCCCCGCCGCCTCGACCTCGCCTGGCGGTCGACGGAGACCAACCGCTTCGGGCTCAGCGAGTACATCGCCTTCCTGAAGAAGGTCGGCCCGCAGGCCGAGCCCATGATGGCGATCAACCTCGGCACACGGGGCGTGGCGGAGGCCCTGGAACTCCAGGAGTACGCCAACCAGCCCTCCGGAACCGCCCTGTCGGACCTCCGCGCCGCCCACGGCGACAAGGACCCCTTCGGCATCAAGGTCTGGTGTCTGGGCAACGAGATGGACGGCCCCTGGCAGACCGGCCACAAGACCGCCGGGGAGTACGGCCGCATCGCCGCCGAGACCGCCCGCGCCATGCGCCAGATGGACCCGTCCGTGGAACTGGTCGCCTGCGGTTCCTCCAGCCAGTCCATGCCGACCTTCGCCGAGTGGGAGGCGACGGTCCTCGCGGAGACGTACGACCTGGTCGACTACATCTCCCTGCACGCCTACTACGAGCCCCAGGACGGCGACGTCGACTCCTTCCTGGCCTCCGCCGTCGACATGGAGTCCTTCATCGAGAACGTGGTCGCCACCTGTGACCACGTGGGCGCCAGGCTGAAGTCCAAGAAGAAGATCAACCTCTCCTTCGACGAGTGGAACGTCTGGTACACCTCGAAGTGGCATGCGATCGAGAACTCCGACGCGCGGGACTGGCCCGAGGCCCCCCGCCTCCTGGAGGACAACTACAGCGTCACGGACGCCGTCGTCTTCGGCTCCCTCCTCATCGCGCTGCTCCGGCACGCCGACCGCGTCACCGTGGCCTGCCTGGCCCAGCTGGTCAACGTCATCGCCCCGATCATGACCGAGCCCGGCGGCCCCGCCTGGCGTCAGACGACGTTCTTCCCCTTCGCCCAGGCGTCGCGGCACGGCCGGGGCCAGGTGCTGGACGTGCGCGTGGACTCACCGACGTACGAGACGAAGAAGTACGGCGAGACGAGCCTGCTGCACGCGACGGCGGTCAGGGCCGACGACGGCACGGTCACGGTCTTCGCCGTCAACCGCAGCCGGACGGAAACCCTGCCCCTGGAGATCGCCCTGAGCGGCCTGGACCTGACGGCGGTGACCGAACACAGCGTCCTGTCGGACGAGGACCCCGACGCCCGCAACACACTGGAGGAGCCGAACCGGGTAGCCCCTCACCAGGCCGACGGCACAACCTTGAAAGACGGCATCCTCACCGCCGCTCTGGAACCCCTGTCCTGGAATGTGATCCGCCTGGCGTAAAGCGCCCCTTTAGGGGCGCGGGGAACTGCGCGAGCAACCCCCCACAACCCGCACTCAACGGCCGGGGGAGTCCACCCCCACAACCGGTACTCCTCCGGCCGCACTCCCCAGCAACTCCAGCCGCACGACCCCCGGCCCGAACTCGCCCGTCCCATCCGAAAGCACGGCCAAGGCCAACGTGTTGGACCCCCGGGTCCGCAGGATCCCGTTCGGCAGCACGAACGTGTGCTGCGGCCCCACATCGTTGATGTACTGCCCGAGGTTCCACCCGTTCAGAAAGATCTGCACCCGATAGGCCCGCGCCGGATCGTCCTCGAGGACCAGCCCCACCGACGCGTCGACCCCGTCCGGCACGGCCAGTTTGAAGCCCGTGCGGTACCAGGTGACGCCCATCCCCTTGTCCGTGCGCGGAAGTTCGGCCGGCTCCCAGCCGCCGTCCGCGAACCCGGGCAGATGCCAGCCCTCCCGCTCCCCGTAGAGGCCGCCGTTGTTCTGCGGTCCCCGCACCGGATCGGGCGCGGTCTCGCCCTGGATCCGCCAGCTCACCTTCGGGGCAGCCCCCTTGAAGGTCACGGCGGTGAGGCCGCGGGCCACCTTGTGGGTGTCCAGGGAGCGGCCGTCCATGTCGTGCTGCATCCGCCGCACCAGCACGGACAGCACATGCCGCCGCTGCTCGCGCCGTTCCTTCTCCGACGCCTGCTCGGACTCCTTCTTCCACTCCTTCTGCAGCCCGGCGACGGAGAACTCGGCCGTGGCCGCCCAACTGCCCTGCCGGACCGTCTTCGTGTCCGGCACCGGCATCCGGTGCGAACCGAGCGGCTTCCCGTCCAGCCAGGCCATCAGCATGCCCTGGGTGCCCGTGCTGTAGGCGAGGGAGAGGGACTCCAGGTCCGCGAAGTCGCCGTCCACCCGGCCTCGGTACCAGACGTCCCCGTAGTGGAAGCCGTAGTCGTCGGCGAACAGCACCGGCTGACCGTCCGGGACGGGCGTCGTACTGAACGACGTCTTCTTGTCCGCGACCACCCACGACGCGTCGTCGAAGGCTGCCGCGGACTCGGGGTTCTCGGCCTTCCGGCGCCAGCCGGCCAGGACGGGCAGCGCCGGCTTCGGCGCCCCCGCCAGGTCCGACGTGGCGACCAGGCTCTCCGAGAGGCTCACCCGGGTTTGTACCGGCCGCCCGTTCCAGGTGACCGAGGTGATCCCGCGCGGCCCCCACACCTCCACGCCACTCGCCCCGACCGTGTCCCCGGTGAGCTGCACGGTCGACCCGCTGAGTTTGGCGTGCCGCAGCAGCGCCGGGCCGTAGACCAGCAGGGTGCCGGACGGGGTGTCGTACGGGAACAGCCGGAGCGAGGTCGCGTCGTCGGCGAAGAGCAGGAGCAGCGGGGTGTCGCTCTCGCCGCGCTGGACCAGGACCCGGGTGAGCCCGCCCTGGCCGAGCGGCGCGGTGACGTGCAGGACGCCCTGGTCGTAGACCCAGGCCGCCTCTTCGTCCAGGCGCTGGACGAAGGGCTCGGCCGGGCACTCGAGGACCAGGTGCGCCATCTCGCCGTACCGGCCGGTGAACAGGGCGATGTCCTGCCGGCCGGCGGTGAACACGGCCATCGGCTGGGCGGTGGCGTACCGCAGCTTCCGCTTGCCGAGGGAGAGCCCGGTGGTGATGAGCCGGGCGTCCTTGGCCGGGACGGTGACCTCGATCTCGTCGCCCCCGTCCCGCTTGCGGGTCTTCAGGGTGGACGTCACCTCGGTGGCCCCGTCGTTGCGCAGCACGTACACGTGCGCCTGGGTGTCCGGGTTGGTGAGGTGGTACGTCTTCAGCCCGTCCGCGTGGACGTCCGCCGCGCGCTCCAGCTTGGCGAAGTCCGGCACGCGTTGCAGGAGGTGGCCGAGCTGGTGCATCGGGGCGATCTTCGGGGTGACGTTGCGGGCCTCGTCGATGACCGCCCCGTAGTCGTACGACGTGTAGACGACCGGCGCCGGCAGCCAGCCCCAGTTCGTGCCGCCGTAGGTCATGTAGACGTTGTGCAGGGTGATGCCGTTGGCGAGGTTGGTGAGGTAGAAGCGGCGTTCGTAGGCCGCGTCCCGGGTGCGCCGGGACTCGGCGTACCCCTTGCCGCCGAACTCGACCCCGCCCCACGGGTCGAACCAGCCGCCCCCGAACTCCGGCACGAACCCGGGCGTACGAGGGCTGGCGGTCGCGCCGCCCTTCAGGCCGCCGATCCCGAAGTCGCCCCAGTCCGGCGGGGTCTGGGTGGGGGCGGGGTAGCCGTCGAAGCCGTACAGCCACTTCCCGGTCTCGCCGCCGGTGTCGAAGGAGCCGGGGATCCAGTAGCCGTTGCGGCCCTTGTCGTTGTGGAAGAGGGGGACGTCGATGCCGTCCGCCCGCACCTTCTTGTAGAGGTGGGACATGTAGGCGGGGCCGGCCGGGTCGGCGACGTGGCCGTCGTACTCGTTCTCGATCTGGTAGAGCAGGACGGTTCCGCCGCCGTCCGTGTGCTGGTGGCGGCGCACGATGCGGTTGACGGCCGTCAGCCACGCGTCGACGTGCCCGAGGTAGGTCGGGTCGGTGGTGCGGGCCGAGCCCTGCGTGGCGGTGAGCCAGCCGGGGAAGCCGCCGGCGTCGACCTCGGCGTTGATGTAGGGGCCGGGGCGCAGGATGACGTACAGCCCGGTCTCGGCGGCCGTGCGCAGGAACAGGTCCAGGTCGCGGACGCCGGTGAAGTCGTACTTGCCGGGCGCGGGGGAGTGGTAGTTCCACGCCACGTAGATGCTGACGGTGTTGTAGCCGTGCGCCCGCATCTTCTCCAGCACGTCCCGCCACAGGGACGGGCTCGGGAGCCGGAAGGGATGCAGTTCACCGGACCACACCACCAGCCGCCGGCCGTCGACGACCAGGGAGTGGTGGTCGTGGCCGATGGCGTGTCGCCGTCCGTCGGCGCTCGGCGGCGCGGGGGCCGGGCCGGTCGGCACGGTGCGCGCCGCGTAGGCCGCGGGCGCCCCGGGGCCGCCGCTGCCGCCCAGGGCGAAGCCGAGCGCGGTCGAGCCGGCGAGGGCACTGAAGGTACGTCTGCTGAGCGCCAAGGGATCCTCCCGGGCGATCTTACGGGGCGCGGGTGGGCCCATTGTCCATGGGAGGACGCCCCACAATGGACGCATGAGGATCTCGGCACGAGCGGATTACGCGGTACGGGCGGTACTGGAGCTCGCCGTACGGCAGGACGACGGCCCGGTGAAGGCCGAGGAGATCGCCGGAGCCCAGGACATCCCGCACAAATTCCTGGAGGGAATTCTGGGTGACCTCCGGCGCGCCGGGATCGTGGACAGCCGGCGTGGCGGGGGCGGCGGCTACCGGCTGGCGCGGGACGCGTCCGCGATCACCGTGGCGGACCTCATCCGGGCGGTGGACGGCCCGATCGTCTCGGTACGCGGCGAACGCCCGACGGGTCTGGCCTACACCGGCACCGCCCAGCCCCTGCTGCCCCTGTGGATCGCCCTGCGCGCGAACGTCCGCCGGATCCTCGAAGGAGTCACCGTGGCGGACATCGCGGCGGACGCCCTGCCGGAGCCGGTCCGGGCCCTGGCCGCGGAACCGGCGGCATGGGAGAACCCGTAGGGGTGAGGCGAGCGTCGACGGGGCTGTGAAATCCGCCGTTGTGAATGGCCGGAGTTCGCCCTGACCGGTCGGTGCGGGGGTTCCTACGATGCGACCGCCCCGTTCTTCACAGGAAACCCACAGGTTCTTCAAAGGTAAACCACAGGAGCCGTGTGGGTCGTGTGGACCGAGGCTGTCACCCCCCACCCGATCACCGAACCGGAGAAACCATGAAACCCATGAGGCATGGACTCCTGCTCGGCGGAGCGCTCACCGCGCTGCTCACCGCCGGGTTGCCCGCTCAGGCCAACGCCTCGTCGTCGCCCGTCTTCGACGACCCGCCGCCGGACAAGATCGTGATCAACGTCGCCACGGTGAACGGCTCCGGCTGTCCGCAGGGCACCACCGCCGTCGCCGTCTCCGAGGACAACGAGGCCTTCACCGTCACCTACAGCGAGTACCTCGCCCAGGCCGGCGGCAACTCCGACCCCACCGCCTTCCGGCGCAACTGCCAGCTCAACCTGGTCGTTCATGTGCCGGGCGGTTTCACCTACGCCATCGCCAGCGCCGACTACCGCGGCTTCGCCTCCCTCCAGCAGGGCGCCACCGGTACCCAGCGCGCCTCGTACTACTTCCAGGGCTCGTCCAACACGGCCTCCGCGAACCACCCCTTCCGGGGCCCCTACGACGACAACTGGCAGGCCACCGACACCACCGACTGGGCCCAGCTGGTCTGGGCGCCCTGCGGGGTGCAGCGCAACTTCAACATCAACACGGAGCTGCGGGTGACCGCCGGCAGCGCGAACCCCGGCAAGGTCAGCTTCATGACCATGGACTCCACCGACGGCGAGATCAGCACCGTCTACCACCTGGCCTGGAAGGAGTGCCCCGCCCAGTAGCCCGCGTCGCGCTCACAGGCTCCCCGGGCGGACCAGTCCGGTCCGCTTGACCCCCGTCAGGATGGGCGTGACCTCGGTCGTCGTGACGTGTTCGAGGGCGCCGACGGTCTCGCTCAGGAAGACGTAGAGCGCGTCCAGGTCGGCCGCGGCGACCGCCACCAGCAGGTTGGCCGACCCGGTGGTCGCCGAGGCGAACCGCACCTGTGGATGGCGGCTGAGCCGCCGGCCGGTCTCCTCCAGGCCGCCGGGGGCCACCGTCATCCACAACAACGCCTCGGTACGGATGCCCAGCCGGGCGAGATCGACCTCGGTGGCGAGCCGTACGGCCATGCCGCCCGCCAGCGCCTCCAGGTGCCGGCGGGCGGTCAGCGCGGAGATGCCGGTGCGCCGGGCGAGCTCCGTGTAGGAGGCCCGTCCGTCCTCGACCAGTCCGGCGATCAGCTGGTGGTCGACGGGCTGGAGCGGGGTCCTGCCGTAGGCCGCAGGCAGGTCCGGGCGCAGACTGGCCAGCTCCTCCGCGGAGAGCAGGCCGCCGCTCCAGTCGAAGCCGGCCGGGAAGACCCGCAGCAGCGCGTGCGAGGTCCACGACTGGACGGCCGCGGTGGCCGGAAGGTCGCGCAGCAGCAGGTTGTTGCGGGCGTCCGGGCCGTCCAGGAACAGGATGGTGCAGATCTCGTCGCCGCCGCCGAGGACGTCCACCCAGATCGTGTCGGGGCGGCGGGCCAGGGTGGCGGCGATGGCGCCGATCCGGTTGGGCCTGCACCGGATGCGCAGGGTCAGCGGGATCAGGTCGGGGAAGCACACGGGGTTGCGGACGGCCGTCGCCCGCAGGGTGCCGTCGTGGTAGAGCGGCGCCGCCCGCCGGACCACGGTCCGCTCGGAGACGCCGAGGACCCGGCCGACGGTCCGCCACGAGGCGCGCGGGGAGGCCATCATCGCGGCGGCGATCCGGCTGTCGGTCTCGTCCAGATAATGGCGTGCTTTCTCCATATCCATGGATCATATGGCCTGCATTCTTGATGGGAACCCCACTTTCTGGCTCATTTCCACGCTCCCGGTGAGGATCGGAGACATCGCAGCCGAACCGAGAGAGGTGAGCACCATGGCGGACGTCGAGAACCCGGTCGTGGCCACGGAGCGGGGCAGGGTCCAGGGGATCGCGGAAGGCGGGGCGGTCGGGGCGGTCTCCTTCCGGGGCATCCCGTACGCCGCGTCGCCGGTCGGCGGGCTGCGGTTCGCCGCGCCGCGGCCGCACCCGGGCTGGACGGGGGTGCGGGAGGCGGTGCAGGCCGGGCCGTCCGTTCCGCAGGGCCCGTCCCGCCTGGAGCAGGTGATGGGACACCGGGCGCCGGACTGGGACGAGGACGGCAGCCTCACCGTCAACGTCTTCGCCCCGCGCCGGGCCCTGGCGGACGGCACGCCCCGCCCGGTCCTGGTCTGGTGGCACGGCGGCGGCTTCACGAGCGGCTCCGGCGGCTGGGACTGGTACGACGGCGGCCGCCTCGCCGCCCTCGGCGACATCGTGGTCGTCACCGCCAACTACCGGGTGGGACCGCTGGGTTACCTGTACCTCCCGGAGACCGGCGCCGCCAACCTGGGCCCGCAGGACCAGGCCGCCGTGCTGCGCTGGGTGCGGGACAACATCGCCTCCTTCGGCGGCGACCCGCGCGAGGTGACGGTCGGCGGTCAGTCGGCCGGCGCCTACTCCGCCCTGTTCCTGGCGCTCGACCCGGAGACCTCCGGCCTCGTCACCCGGGTGCTCCTGCAGAGCGGCCCCTTCGGCCTGGCCCCGCAGGACCCCGAGGCCGCGGCCGAGCACGCCGAGGCCTACCTGCGGCTGCTCGGCGTCCCGGCCGACGCGGACGCCCTGCGCGCCCTGCCCGCCGAGCAGCTCCTGTCCGCCTACGGGCGGCTCGCGGCCGGGCTCGCCCGCCCCGGCAACGCCGCCCCGCCGATGTACCCGGTGCTCGGCGCCCCCGGCATGCCCCGCACCTGGCAGCGGGCGCTCACCGACGGCGTGCTGGAGGGCAAGCCGCTGCTCATCGGCACCACCGCCGACGAGGCGACGTCCTTCTTCGCCTTCGACCCGGCCGTTCAGCACCTGACCCCCACCGGTGTCCTGGACCTCCTGTCCGCCCAGGCCGGCGACCGGGCCCGGGAGATCTACGACGCGTACGCCGCCCGGCTCCCGCAGGCCACCCCCGCGCAGATCTTCACCGCGATCGGCACGGACACGCTCTTCCGGGACGGCTCGCTGGAGATCGCCGACCACCACGCGGCCGGCGGCAACGCGACCCACGTCTACCGCTTCGACTACCGCCCGGCCGAGGACCCGCACTCCCTCGGCGCCGCCCACTGCGCCGAACTGCCCTTCCTCTTCAACACGTTCGACGCCTACCCGGACAGCCCGATGCTCGGCAGGGTCGGAGACGCCCAGCGCGCCCTGGGGCACGAGTTCGCCACCGCGGTCGCCGAGTTCGTCCGCACCGGATCGGTGCACGACTGGCTCCCCTACGCACCCGGGACCCCGGCCCGCATCCGCCACTTCGGCTGAGCACACCCCGTAGAGCCGCCCCGTCCCGGCGCTGTGCGTCCCGGCGAAAGGACCGAGCGCCGGGGCGAAAGACGCCCATGGCGCCGTCCCCGAGGGTGGAGTGCGAGGGCCGGAGCGGCCCGTCGAAAGGACAGGGACAGAGCTGTGGTGGAGAAGAACCTGCGGGGCAAGGTCGCGCTCGTCACCGGCGGCAGCCGGGGCCTCGGGGCGGCCGCGGCCCGGCGGCTGGCCGCCGCGGGCGCCGACGTGGCCGTCACCTTCGAGAAGTCGGCCGAGAAGGCCGCGGAGGTGGTCCGGGAGCTGGAGAAGAACGGGGTCCGGGCGGAGAGCTTCCGGGCCGACCAGGGGGTGCGGGAGGAGGCGGCCGGTGTCGTCCGGGAGGTCGCCGACCGGTTCGGGCGTGTCGACATCCTCGTGAACAACGCGGCCGTGTTCCTCGGCGGCGGCCCCCTGGGTTCGCTGTCACGGCAGGACTCGGACCGGCTGTGGGCCGTCAACGTCCACGGACTGGTGGCCACGACCACCGAGGCCGTGACGGTCATGCCCGACGGCGGCCGGATCATCAGCATCGGCACGATCACGGGGAAGCGGGCCTTCGCGGCGGGCTTCGGCGACTACGGCGCGACCAAGGCCGCCGTCGCCATGTACGGCCGCTCCTGGGCCCATGAACTCGCCCCGCGGAACATCACCGTCAACACCGTGGTGTCGGCCTTCGCCACCACGGACATGGGCATCCCGCAGGACAGCGACACCGGCAGGCTCCTGCTCTCCCTCGCCCCCTTCCACCGCTACGCCCGCCCGGAGGAGGTCGCGGCGGCCGTCGCCTTCCTGGCGAGCCCCGAGGCCTCCTACATCACGGGAAGCGACCTCGACGTCGACGGCGGCTGGAACGCCTGACCCCGTCGCGCGGCGTTCAGCCCCGGGCCGTCGCCGTCGCCGTCGCCGTCGCTGTCGCTGTCGCCCGGAACGTGTTCCGGTACGCCTGCGGGGACACCCCTATCGCCGCGTGCAGGTGCTGCCGCAGGGACGTGCCGGTGGCGAAGCCGACCTCCGCGGCGATGCGGTCGATCGCCAGGTCGCTGGTCTCCAGCAGGTGGCGGGCCCGGTGCACCCGCTGCTGGATCAGCCAGCGGCCGGGACTGACGCCGGTCTCGTCCAGGAAGCGGCGCGCGAAGGTGCGCTGGCTCATCCGGGCATGATCCGCCAACTCCCGCAGGGCCAGCGGCCGTTCCAGGTTCTCCAGGGCCCAGGCCCGGGTGGCCGCGGTCCCGGTGGCGCTCTCGTCCGGCACCGGCTGCTCGATGTACTGCGCCTGGCCGCCGTCCCGCCACGGCGGTACGACACACTGCCGGGCCACGCTGTTGGCGACCGCGCTGCCGTGGTCGGAGCGGACGATGTGCAGGCAGACGTCGACACCGGAGGCGGCGCCCGCGGAGGTCAGCACGTCACCGTCGTCGATGAACAGCACGTCGGGATCCAGGGCGACCTGGGGGAACATCCGCCGGAACCGGGGCGTCAGCGCCCAGTGCGTCGTCGCGGGCCGCCCGTCGAGCAGCCCGGCCGCGGCGAGCGTGAACGCCCCCGTGCAGATGGAGACGATCCGGGCACCGGGCCGGATCCGCGCGAGCGCGGCGGCGACCGGTGCGGGCAGCTCGTCCGTGATCCGCGACATGTCGTACGGCGGTACGACCACGGTGTCCGCGCTCTCCAGTACCTCGGGCCCGTGCCCGACGGTGACCGTGAAGTCGGCGTTGGTCGCCACCGTACGGTCGTCGGTCGCCGCGCAGGTCAGCACCTCGTAGGCGCCGGGCACGCACGGGAAGACCCGGTTCGGGATGCCCAGCTCGAAGGGGTAGACCCCGTCGAGGGCGAGCACGACGACCCGGTGGGGGCGGGTGGGAAGGAAGTCGATGTCGGCGGACATGGCACGATTCTATCGCCAGCCGTCCATGTGGCCATCGCGCGTCACGCCCTCACAGGCGCTGATCGCACAGACCCGCCCGATGCCCGACGCCGCCGCGGCCCACGGGGCGGCCGATCCTGGGCATCGACGACCAGGTGACAGACCATGTTCCGCACCAGCCAGCCCCTGCACCCCGAGGGCCGTGCGAAGTCCTCGTCCGGGAGTTCGGCGACCGCGGTGCGCAAGGCCGTCCACGAGCGTGAGAAGAGATCCACGTTCGTAACCTACGGACTCGGCCCGCCGGGCGGTCGATCGGTAAAGGTGTAGCGCGTCGTTGCACGTGTTGGAACACTGCGTCGGTGACCGGTTCCGTACTGCCTCACCTGCTTCGACCCCGTGCCCTGAGGCCCGGAGACCTCGTCGTTGTCGCCTCGCTGTCCGGGCCGCTCCATGCCGTGTACGAGCCCGACCTCGACCAGGCGGTGGTCGTGCTCGAGCGGATGGGATTCCGTGTGCGTCGGGCACCGCTCCTCGAAGCAGGGCGGCACCGTTGGTGGAGCGCGGCAGCGCCGGCGGAGATCGCCCGGGAGTTCAACGCTCTGCTGCGTGATCCCGAGGTGCGCGCGATCATCGCGCATGACGGCGGCCAGACGGCGCTCGGCTACCTCGACCTGATCGACTTCGAGGCGATCGTGGCCGACCCCAAGCCGATCCTCGGCTACAGCGACATCTCGCTGCTGCATCTGGTGCTCTACGCACGCACGGGTCTGGTCGGCTTCCACGCCGACCTGGCCACCCCTGGACTCGGCGGCCACTGGCAGGCCGCGCCCGCAGCGCGCAGAGCGGAACTCGAAAAGCTCTACTCGACGCTGCTGACCGCTACGGAGCCGATCGGTGCGCTGCCGGCCACCCCGTCGTGGGAGTGCTGGCGGGCCGGCCGCGCCGAAGGCCGGCTGATCGGCGGGGTGATCAATCGCATCGTGCTGGCGCAGGCGACGCCGTACGCGCTGCCGCTCGAACGGTTCGACGGCGCGGTGCTGTTCTGGGAGGAGACGGGCGGCCAGGCCTCCTATGTGTGGAGCTATCTACAGGTACTGCGGCACTGCGGCATCCTCGACCGGATCTCCGGCATGGTCGTGGGCGTCCCGCACGCGATCGACGGACTCGACTCACCCGACGCGTCCCCGACCCTGCCCGAGATCGTCCTCGACGTCCTCGGCGACCGTGACATCCCGGTCCTGGGCAACGTCGAGTTCGGACACGCCGGCCCGAATCTGCCGATGCCGGTCGGCATCCGCGTCGCCCTGGACGCGCGGCAGCGGACCTTGGCACTGCTCGAACCGGCGGTACGCCCGCTCACGGTGACGGAACCGGCCGGCTGAGCAACGCGGTCAGCAGGCCGACGGGCTCGGCAGCCCACAGAACGTCACGGAGACCAAGCGCCCGGGCAACGGCCGCCCGCGGAAAGCCTTCTGACGATCCATCGGAAGCCGGAGCCCGGGCGACGCGGCGTTCTTGTGCGATCCCTCCAGCGTCCCGATACTGATCGCGAACCACGCGCCAAAGGCGGCGTGCTTGCCCCAGTTCAAGGTCACGACTTCGGGTGCAAAGTCGCCGTCGCGCACGAAGTGTGGCCTCTCTGCGGCGAGTTCTCATGCCCGAACCCGAGGAGGCTGGACACCCGATGCCGTTCCCCCTGCTCAGACCCCCGAAGAAACACGCCGACCGGCGTCGTCTCGCCGCCGTCGCCGTCGGCCTGGCCTGCGCTCTCCTGACCACCCTTCCCGCCGCGGCGGACGCCGGTACCGGCACGGTCGCCACCTCGTTGACGGCGACCGGTGTCAGCACCGACACGACGACCGTCACGCTGGTGACGGGCGACCAGATCGTCGTGACCACCCGGCCCGGTCAGCGGCCCACGTACGTCGTGCTCCCCGCCGCGGGCGAGGACGGCGCCATCGAGTCGTACGACGACGCGTCCGGCGACCACTACGCCATCCCCGCGGTGGCGATGCCCTACCTGGGCAACGGACTCGACCTCTCGCTCTTCGACATCACCCGGCTCGCACAGGACCAGGAAGGTTCCGGCACCGCCGGCGCAGCCTCTGACAACGTTGCCAGCGCCGACGGCGGCCGAATATCCGTCGACCTGTCCTTCGCCCCGGGCACGACGCCGACCGGGCCCGCGGGGGTCACCCTGACCTCCGCGGCCGGTGCCACCGCGCAGGGATATCTGACCGCCTCCTCGGGCACCGCGTTCACCGCGGCGCTGCGCAGGGCGATCGGCACCGACGTGGCCGCGGGCCGTCAGCCGGGCAGCACACCGCTGTTCGACGGGCTGACCTCGATGAGCCTGGCCGGCGCGCACGCCGAAGGCACTCCCGACGGAACCGTCAGCCCCAAGTACCCCCTGAAGATCCTGCAGATCGACGCGACGGGGCTGACCGGTCTGCCGGCCACCGCCTACCTGCAGCTGTACAACACGGATGCGTTCACGCGTGAGAACACCTCCGTCACCACGGTGAACGGCGTCGCGCGCGTCGCGGTGCCGGCCGGGAACTACGGGCTCTACGGCCTCTTCTACGACTACGACACGCAGGGCCGGCTGTCCGCCGTGCGCCAGTTCACCCTCAGCGACTTCACCGTGTCCGCCACCGGGACCACCACGGTGTCGCTCGACGAGACCGCCGCGAGCTCCCTGTTCTCGGTCCGGACACCCCGTCCGGCGGTCCAGGACATCGTCATGGCGCAGTACTTCCGGCGGGACGCGACCGGCGCCCTGGCCGGCATGCTGCTGACGATGTGGGGCAGCACCCCGCTGTACACCAACGCGCAGCCCGCCGCCGAGGTCGGTGAGATCCACGACGTCATCCAGTGGGGTGGCACGGCGACCACGGCGAGCGACGCGTACCGCTACGACCTGGCGTACGGGTCGGACGGGGTGCCCGCGGACCAGACGCATGTGGAGACGGCCCGCACGCTCGCCACGGTGCACCAGCGCCTCGCCATCGACCCCGCCGCGGACAACAGTCGCCGCGGCTCCCTGCTGACCGGCTTCGTCGACTCCTACAACGCCGCCGGTGGGGGCACGCGGATCAGCCCGTGGGACGGGCAGCCGTGGCCCGCCGACCTGACGGAATACCTCGGCACGGGTGACGGCGGCGCCTGGGCGCAGATGGCCAGTTCCCCGAGCTCCGTGTGGCAGTACGCCGATCCCCTCACCTTCGCCGGCGGCCGCTCGTACTCGGTCGACTGGAACCACGGCCCGCTGAAGCCCGCGCTCGCCCACCACGTCGGATCCCAGTTCTGCTCCGCCTGCGCGGCGGGGTCGAACCTCATGTTGGTCCTGAACCCCGCGGTCGACAGCGTTTCGACGCACATCGGCTTCTACACCTTCGGGGCGCTGCCGCAGCACCTCACCCTGTACGCGGACGGGCAGCAGGTCTTCGAGTCGACGAACCAGTACGGCGTCCAGCTCCAGGGGGCGCCGACGACGCCGACGACCTACCGCACGGTGTACGACACCGACCTGAGCGCCAATCCGAGGTTCAGCCAGTCGACCAGGACGCACACCGACCTGACGTTCCGGTACCCCGCGCGTCAGGGTGGCGGCAGCGCGCTGCCCGACGCGGACACCTGCTTCGGCGAGTCGGCGGCCACTCCCTGCCGGATCCTGCCGGCCCTGACCCTCGGCTACCGGCTGACCTCCGACCACAACAACACGAGTGACCAGCTGATCCAGACCATGCGGCTCGACGTCGGTCATGTCTCCTACGACGGCGCCGGCTCGCACTCCCGGATCACCTCGGCGAAGGTGTCCGTCTCCTACGACGGAGGCACCACCTGGAAGCCCGCGCTCGTCGTGGGCCTGAACGGGACCTACCAGGCCGCGTGGCTCAACCCGGTTGCCGCGCGCCGCACTTCACCCGCGATCAAGGTGACCGCGACCGACGCGGCCGGCGGCTCGATCACCCAGACCATCACCAACGCGTACACCATCGCCGCCAGTGGAGGCACCCGATGACCCCGGCCCGTATCCGCGTGCTGCTGGTGGCCCTGACCGCCGCGGTGGCGGCCGCGGCTCCGTCGGTCTCCTTCGCGGGCACGCCTTCGCAGAGCACCGGCGGCGCCGACCGCACCGGCGCGACCGCATCCGCCGCTTCCACCGCGTCCACCGCGTCCACCGCGAACGTGACCCCGGCGTGCGGCGCCGCGAGCCCCGGCTTCGCGCGGTGCTTCTCCCTGGTCCGCACCGACATCGACGGCGGCAAGGGGGTCCGGGGCCCGAACGCCGCGGGCAGTACGACCGCGACCGCCACCACCCTGCCCAGCGGTTACGGTCCCGCCGACCTGGACGCGGCCTACAACCTGCCGAGTTCGGGCGGCGCGGACCAGACGGTGGCGGTCATCGACGCCGGCGACGACCCGAAGGCCGAGGCCGATCTGGCGGTGTACCGGCAGACGTACGGCCTGCCGCCCTGCACGACGGCCAACGGCTGCTTCCGCAAGGTCAATCAGCGGGGGCAGAGCGCACCGCTGCCGGTCGACCGCGGCTGGGGCGTCGAGATCTCCCTCGACCTGGACATGGTGTCCGCGGCCTGTCCGGACTGTCACATCCTGCTCGTGGAGGGCGACGACGCGAGCGTCGCCAGTCTGTCCCAGGCGGTGGACACGGCGGTCGCGCTCGGCGCCACCGAGGTGTCCAACAGCTATGGCACAGCCGAGACGAACGGACTGCAGAGCTACTCGGCCTCCTACAGCCACCCGGGAGTGGCGATCACCGTGTCCTCCGGCGACTACGGGTACGGCGTGCCGAACTGGCCGGCCGATCTCACCAGTGTCACCGCGGTCGGCGGCACCTCGCTCAGCCGGGCGGCCAACGCCCGTGGCTGGACCGAACAGGCGTGGGGCAACTCCACCGGCGGCGCCGGCAGCGGCTGCTCGGCGTGGATCGACAAACCGGCCTGGCAGACCGACCAGAACTGCCCCGGCCGGATGGTCGCCGACGTCGCGGCGGTCGCCGACCCGCTGACGGGGCCCGCGGTGTACGACAGCTACGGCGGCTATGCCGGGTGGCTCGTCATCGGCGGCACCAGCGCGTCCGCGCCGTACATCGCCGGGGTCATCGCCCTGGCGGGCAACCCGGAGCGGTACGCGGACGCGTCGTACTTCTACGGCGGCACGGCGGGGCTCAACGACGTCGTGGGCGGCACCAACGCGGAGCGCGTGGACTGCGGCGGCGACTACCAGTGCAACGGGGTCACCGGCTACGACGGGCCCACGGGCAACGGCTCGCCGAACGGCCTCGCGGCGTTCTGACCGTCGGTGGGGGCCGGCACCGTCGGCCCCCACCGAGATCAGGAAGCGGTACGAGTACGACGACGGTGTGTGTGCCGAGTACTCTTCACCGACATCTCCCTGGCGGAGTAGGCGCTTCCGGGAGGGGTGACGCGGTGGTGAACCCGATCAGATACGCGCGGGTGCTCGGCGGTGTCGCCGCGCTCCTCGCGGGCGTGACCGGTTGCGCCGACACGACAGCGTGCGCCGGTGTCGGTGTGGTGGCCCAGGTCGGTGTGTTCTTCGCGCAGGAGGGGTACGGAGATCTGGCCGGAGCCTCCGTACGGTTGTGCGCGAACGGCACGTGCGTCGAGGACCGGTTGCGGAAGGAGAGCGTCTCGCTCGTCACCCTGCCGCTGCCGGACGACATCGGCCCCGATCTCGGCACGGTCCGCTTCCGGGTGACCCGCAGGGGCAGCACCGAGCCGCTCGTCGACGCGTCCGCCCGCAAGAAGCTCGACTTCCAGTCCGACGAGTGCGGCGGTGGCGTCTACAACGGGGGACTCGCCTTCACCAAGGAGACCGGCCTGACGACCGAGATCCCGAAGAGCGTGTCGAAGGCCCGGCTCCAGCAGATCATGGACCGGGCCACCGCGGCGCCCTGATCACTTCCCCGCGTACGTGAGGAAGCCGGCCCAGGCGGCGGGGGAGAGGGCGAGCGCGGGGCCTTGGCGGTGCTTGGAGTCGCGGACGTGGATGGTGGTGGGGCAGGTGGCTACTTCGAGGCAGTCGCCGGAACCGCCGCTGCTGTAGGTCGACTTGCGCCAGGAGAGGGCGACTTCGATGCAGTCATCGCCGGAAGCGCTGCTGTAGCTGCTCTTGAACCACGCCAGGTCGGATGTCCTCATAAGTCCCCTCGCATCCGTTGCAACAGGCTCACGGAGTCCTGGATGGTGAGAGCCTGCGAACGCATCCTGGCATACCGCCTCTGGAGAACACTGACCACTTTTGCGTCGGCGATCAACTGCCCGCTTTCCTGGCCCTCGTTGTAGGCGTACCACTTGTTCTCAGGGGTTTCCAACAAGCGGATCGGTCCTTGTAGTCCCGCGTGTGCCTCCTGGACGACAGGCATGACCTGAATCTCGACGTTCCGGAACTCGGAGACCTCCAGCACATGGTCGATGAGGCCGCGAGTGACGTCCGCTCCGCCGGTGCGCCGCAGGAACAGATGCTCTTCGAGGATGAAGCTGAACGCGGAGTTCGGCCGTTCCAGCAGCAGTTTCTGGCGCTCGGCTCGTGCGGCCCACCGCTCCTCGATTTGCGCGTCGTCCAATGGTGGCAGTTGAGCCTCGGACAGCGCCTCCGCGTACGCCTTCGTCTGGAGCAGCCCGGGGAGCATGCGGCACTCGTAGGTGTACAGGGTGATCGCCAGTGACTCCAACCTCGCCCACTGCCGAAACCAAGCCGCCAACCCCGGTTGCCGCATCAGATGTACGGCCGCCCGCCGCAAGGCTCCCGTATTCCCCAGCACCCCCTCCGACGCCTCCACCAATGACTCGTCCGGCATCCGCCTCCCCAACTCCACCGATGCCACCGTGTGTTTCGAGAACCGCACCTGTTCCGCGAACTCCTCCCTGCTGAGCCCCGCGTGCTCGCGCAACGCCTGGAGCACCGCTCCGAAGGTCCGCAGACTGTCCGACGACTCCGGCTCCACTCCATCGCCCACGTAGGCCACCTCCACCCCCCATGGTCACGGCCAGTGACCAGTACGGTCCAGTGCGTCACCGCGTACGCGGGCCCAGCGTACGCGGCTCTCAGCTGGAGAAGTGCTGGTCCGGGGCGGCAGATTGGGTGCATGGACGCTCCCCCCACCGCCGTCACCGTGAGTCGAACACTCGCCCAGCGGCTCAGTGCCACCCCGCGTGGCGCCCGCCTCGCCCGTCATCTCGCCGTCGCCCAACTCCACGCGTGGGGCGGGCCGTTCGCGGCGGCGGAGGTGATCGACAAGGTGTCGGTGATCGTCGCGGAGCTGGCGGCCAACGCCGTGACGCACGGGCGGGTGCCGGGGCGGGACTTCGAGCTGCGGGTGTCGCTGGTGACGGGGAGCGTGCGGGTCGAGGTCACGGACACCCTGGCCGAACGGCGGCCGCCCGCACCCGGCGTCGTACGGCCGGGCGGGCCGCTGGACGACGGCGGGCGCGGGCTCGTGCTGGTGGACGCGCTGGCCGATCGGTGGGAGGTGCTGAGCAGGGACTGCGCCGACGCACCGGGCAAGACCGTACGGGCCGAGGTGGACCTGCCGTTCCGGCGCAGACCCTGAGCGGGGCCCCGGGGGACGTGCCCCCGGGGCCCGGGGCGTCAGCTGGAGACGCCGAGGGTGAGCGTGCCGGTGTAGCCGGCGGTGGTGGAGCCGGTGACGGTCATCAGGCCGGAGGTGGCGCCGCCGTCGTCGTAGATCGAGTCCTGGGCGAGGGTGGTGCGGGTGACCGTGTTGGTCGAGTAGGGCGAGACCTTGGCGACCGCCGTGGTGATGGTCTCGTTGATGAAGAGCTGGCCCGTGTGCAGGGTCCTGCCGCCGGTGAAGGAGCCGTCGGAGGTCAGGGTGACGCCCGTGTGGACCTTCACGTGGATGTGGATGGCGCGGCCCCGGTACCAGCCCGGGTAGATGGTCGTGATGTTGGCGACGCCGCTGGAGTTGGTGAGGACGCCGCCGCGCAGGAACGTGCCGTCGTCGGGCTCGCTGTGACCGTTGTTGCCGACGTACCCGGAGTACTCGCCGAGCGCGTCGGAGTGCCAGACCTCCACGAGGGCGTTGGGGATGACGGTGCAGGCGGAGTTGACGACGGTGAGGACGAGCTTGAGCGCTATGCCCGCCTTGCCTTCGGTGATGTCGGTGCGGACCAGCGCGCCGTCGAGGTAGTAGGGGCCTTCGGTCAGTTCCTCCGTGAGGGTGCAGACCGCCGCGGCGGCGGCCGGCTTGAGGTCGGGGGCGGCGACTGCCGCGGGGGCCTCGGTCGAGACCGCTGCACCTACGGCCAGGGCAGCGGCGGTCGTCCCGGTGGCGACGAGTACGGCACGGCGCCCGACGGAGCGGGCACCTTCTGAAATGTCTGTCATGAACACGGCACCGTAGGAATGGTTGCTGTCGGAAAGCTGTCAGTTCAGCAAAGTGAACAACCGTCAAGTCCTGAGTGAGACAGCTGAACGCACGAACACCGTTCGGCGCCGCGGAACGCGCCGGTACCGGGCACGAAGGGGGCCATTAGGGTCGTTCGCCGCGGCGAGGGCACCCCCTGAACGGCGAGGGCGCGCGGGAATCGGTGCGGGATCCGGGTCTAATCGCGCCAGAGAACCGTGCTGGAGGAGGATTTCCATGGGTGCCACCCCGCTTCTGCCCACACCGTCCGGTCCCTACCTGGACAAAGGGCGGCTGCCCGCCGACTTCTACTCCTTCGAGGAACTGCTGACGGACGGCGAGCGGGAGAAGATCGAGCGCGTCCGTGAGTTCCTCAACACGCAGGCCGCTCCCCTCGTCGACGACTACTGGGCCCGGGCCGAGTTCCCCTTCCAGCTGGTGGAGGGATTCGGCAGGCTCGGGCTGGTGGACTGGGCGGACCCGGCCTCCGCGGAATCCAAGCCGAGCAATCTCCTTTCGGGATTCCTCGCGCTGGAATTCGGTCATGTCGACGCGTCCCTGGCGACCTTCTCCGGCGTGCACACGGGGCTCGCCATGGGCTCGATCCTCGCCTGTGGCTCCGAGGAGCAGAAGCAGCGGTGGCTGCCGGCGATGAGCCGCTTCGAGAAGATCGGTGCCTTCGGGCTGACCGAGCCGCACGGGGGCTCCGACGTGGCCGGCGGCCTGAAGACGACCGCGCGCCGCGACGGCGACGGCTGGATCCTCGACGGGGCCAAGCGGTGGATCGGCAACGCGACCTTCGCCGACCTGGTCGTCATCTGGGCGCGGGACACCGAGACGAACCACGTGCTCGGCTTCGTCGTGGAGAAGGACACCCCCGGGTTCACGGCGACGAAGATCGAGAACAAGATGGCGCTGCGGATCGTGCAGAACGCCGACATCGTGCTCGACGGCTGTCGCGTTCCCGAGGCCAACCGGCTGCAGAACGCGAACTCGTTCAAGGACACCGCCGGCATCCTGCGCCAGACGCGCAGCGGGGTGGCCTGGCAGGCCGTGGGGGTGATGTTCGGCGCGTACGAGATCGCGTTGCAGTACGCGAAGGAACGCGAGCAGTTCGGGCGCCCGATCGGCGGCTTCCAGCTCGTCCAGGACCTGCTGGTGAAGATGCTCGGCAATGCCACCGCCTCGTGCGGGATGGTGGTGCGCCTGGCCCAGTTGCAGGACGCCGGGATCTTCAAGGACGAGCACTCCGCCCTGGCGAAGGCGTACTGCACCGTGCGGATGCGGGAGAGCGTCGGATGGGCCCGGGAGCTGCTGGCCGGCAACGGCATCGTCCTGGACTACAAGGTCGGCCGCTTCGTCGCCGACGCCGAGGCCCTCTACTCGTACGAGGGCACGCGGGAGATCCAGACCCTGATCGTGGGACGCGCCGTCACCGGCGGCCTGAGCGCCTTCGTGAAGTGATGACGATGACCACGGAATCCGTCTTCACCGGCCTGAAGGTCCTCGACGCGTCCTCGTTCATCGCGGCACCGGCCGCGGCCACCGTGCTCTCCGACTTCGGAGCGGACGTCATCAAGATCGAGCCGCCGGGGATGGGCGACCCCCAGCGGCGGCTGAGTTCCGTGCCGCCCAGCCCGCGGGCGAAGGCGAACTACAGCTGGCACCTCGCCAACCGCAACAAGCGGGGCATGGTGCTGGACCTGAAGTCGCCGTCGGCCGTCGAGGTCCTCAAGCGGCTCGTCGAGTGGGCCGACGTGGTGATCACCAACTTCCCGCACGGCACCCGCGAGAAGCTGCACCTCGGCTACGAGGAGGTCGCGGGCTGGAACCCGCGGGTCGTCTACGCCGACCTCACCGGCTTCGGGGACACCGGCCCCGACGCCCGGCAGCCGGGCTTCGACCTGACCGCCTTCTGGTCCCGCAGCGGCCTGCTGGCCTCCACCCGCGACGCGGGCGCCCCGCCGACCGTCCCGGTCTGGGGCAGCGGCGACTACACGACGGCGATCGCCATCTACGCGGCGATCACGACCGCCCTCTACCGCCGCGAGCGGACCGGACAGGGGGCCAACGTCGGGACGTCCCTGCTCGCCACGGGCGTCTGGGCCACCGGAACCCTGGTGGCCGGCGCCCTCGCCGACGGCACACCCTTCGAGCTGCACGACCGGAAGGCCCCGGCGAACCCGCTGAACAACCCCTACCGGACCGCGGACGGCGAATGGCTCATGCTGGTCGCCTCACCCGCGCGCTGGCAGGGGCTCGCACGCGCCGTCGGACACCCCGAACTGCTGGAGGACCCCCGCTTCGCCGACCTGGAGGGTCTGATCCGGCACGCCTCCGCACTGGCCGAGCTGCTCGACACCGCGTTCCGCTCGCGGCCCTTCGCCCACTGGAAGGACGCGCTGGACCGGGAACGCATCACCTACAGCCTCATCCAGACACCGGAAGAGGCCGCGCGGGACCCGCAGCTGCGCGAGAACGACATCGTCGTCCCGCTGGAGGGGGTCAGCGGGCTGGCGGAGACCGTCAGCAGCCCGGTCAACCTGCGAGGGGTGCCGAAGGTGCCGGCGAGACGGGCGCCGGACCTGGGCGAGCACAACGACGAGATCCTCGCCGAGCTGGGCTTCGGCCCCGCCGAGATCGCCGACCTGCATGCCCGGGGAGCGGTCCCCGAGGCCACGGAGACGCAGCCGCCGCGCTGAGCACGGCGGCGCAGGAGGCCGGCCGGGACGTCACTCTCCCTTCATCTCTGCTTCGCCCGGAAATCGTCTGGACGAAGGACTACGGCCGGTCGGCGTTCACCGGACGGCACGGGGCCCGTTGATAGCGTCGGTGTACCCCGTGCCGTCCGACCGAGAGAGACCTGATGCCCCCGACGATCCGCAGGGCCGTGATCCCCGCCGCCGGACTCGGCTCCCGTCTGCTGCCGCTGACGAAGGCCACGCCGAAGGAGATGCTCCCGGTCGGCGACAAACCGGTGATCGAGCACACCGTGCGGGAGCTGGTGGTCTCCGGCATCACCGACATCACCATCGTCGTCTCGGGCGGCAAGAGCCTGATCCAGGACCACTTCCGGCCCAACCCCGGGCTCGTGGAGCAGCTGCGCGCCGACGGGAAGACCGCCTACGCGGACGCCGTCGAGGAGGTCGCCGAGCTGGCCCGCCGAGGTCACATCACCTACCTCGACCAGTACGGCCCGTACGGCAACGGCACGCCCGTGCTGAACGCCGCCCGCTCCTTCGGCGACGAGCCCGTCCTGGTGCTCTGGCCGGACGACGTGTTCGTCGCCGACGTCCCCCGCTCCCAGCAGCTGATCCGCGCCTACGAGCAGACCGGCTGCCCGGTGCTGGCCCTGCTGCCGATGGACCCCGCCGACTCCCAGCGCTACGGCGTGCCCATAGTCAAGGAGGACCTCGGCGACGGCCAGCTGCGCATCACCGGCCTGGTCGAGAAGCCCGCGCCGGCCGACGCACCGTCCCCGTACGCGGCCATCGGCGGTTACGTCATCACCCCCGGCATCATCGACGAACTGCGCGAACAGACCCGCCGCTGGTACGAGCACCGCACCGGCGAGGTGTACCTGACCGACGCCATCAACGCCTACGCCGCCAGCCGGGCCGTGTACGGGCAGGTCATCCAGGGCCGCTGGTACGACACCGGCAACCCGGCCGACTACCTCGTCGCCCAGATGGCCTTCGCCCTCTCCCACCCCGAGTACGGACCCGTCCTGCGCGGCCTGGTCCGCGGGCTCGACGAGGAGCTGGAGGACGCGCCGGATACGGTATGATCTTCTCAGAGCCGGTCGCCGCAGAACCTGGTGGCTGGTAGTGCGTTGGTGGTCCAAGGAAAGACGCCCCGCTTCCTGCGGGGAAATGCAGGTGCAAGGCCTGCCCGGCGCTCCATCCGGTGCCCGTCCGCATGATGCGGACGGGCACCGTGTCGTTTGCCCCGGCCTCTCGGCTCTCGTCGCCCTGGGCAACCCTTTCGGGCTAATCATCCCGCTTCAACCCCCTTTGGCCGCCTGTATCCAGGATCCGGCTGATATGAAACCTCCTGGCCAAAAGGAATCTTCGGGGGCGGGGTATGACAACAGCACAGGTCGGTGTGGTGATCGTCGGCGCTGGACCGGCAGGGCTCGTGCTGGGGAATCTGCTCCTGGACCGCGGTGTCGACTGCCTGATCCTGGAGCGGCGCGACCGGGCAGCGGTGGAGGGCCGGGCCAGGGCCGGTTTCCTCGCCCCCCACTCGGTGCGGATCCTGACGGAGAACGGCCTGGCGGCCGGCCTGCTCGCCCGCGGGCAGACCCACACGACCTGCCTGTTCCGCAGCGACCAGGGCGAATTCACCCTGGACTACGGAAAGCTGGGCCTCGGCGAGCCGCACACCGTCTACCCCCAGCAGGAACTCGTACGGGACCTGGTCGCCGAGTACCTGCGGCGCGGCGGGGAGATCCGGTTCGGCGCCGAGGCCGAGGAGGTCACCGACGGCCGGGTGCGGATGCGCGGCGGCACGGACGTCACCGGGCGGTACGTCGCCGGATGCGACGGACACCGGGGCATCGGCCGCGCCGCCCTGACGGCCCACGGCACCCGGACCGCCCGCTGGGACCACGGCGTCTCCTGGCTGGCCGTACTGGTCGCGGCCCCGCCCAGCCTGTCCGCCGTCGGATACGCCCTGCACGAGCGGGGGTTCGCCGGCCACATGGCCCGCACCGCCTCCGTCACCCGGTACTACCTCCAATGCCCGCGCGGCACCGACCCCGCCGAGTGGAGCGAGGACCGGATCTGGACGGAGCTCGCGACCCGGATGCGGACCGCCGAGTTCGGACCGCTGCGCGAGGGCGCCGTCCTGGAGAAGACGCTCGTCGACCTGCGCTCCGACGTACTGGAGACCCTGGGCGCCGGCCGGCTGTGGCTGGCCGGCGACTCCGCCGGGCTCATCAGCCCCTCGGCGGCCAAGGGCGCCAACCTCGCGATCCTGCAAGCGGAGTCGCTCGCCCGGGCCCTGGAGGCGGCGCTGCTGCGCGGCGACGGCACCGGCCTCGCCCGGTACGCCGGTGACTGCCTGTCCCGGATCTGGCACGCCCACGAGTTCTCGCAGTGGATGAGCACCCTGCTGCACGGCCCCGACGGCGACGACGACACGGCCTGCTACGGGCGGTCGCTGCAGTACGCGCGCCTGGAGAGCCTCCGCACCTCCCGCTCCCACCAGGACTTCTTCGCCGAGAACTACACCGGCATCTGACCCCCGGGACCCACAACCCCCGGTTTCTCCCCACCCACGATCAACGGGAACCCTTCATGAACCTCTCCGTCGTTCAAGCATGTCTGACGGAAACCGACCTGGAACGGATCCGGCACGCGGCCGGCCACGTCCGCGACCACGACACCGACCGGGTCCTCGCCGACCTGCTGCCCGACCTGACGGTCGAGGAGCGGGCCGACGTCTGCCGCCATCTCGTCTACGACCACACCGCCGTGCTGGTCTTCCCCGCCTCCCTCGACGCCCTCCCCGGCGAACTGCGGCGCGCCGGGCTGGAACCGGGACCCGTCACACCGAGCGTGGTGGTCCGCGGACGGCTGGCCCGGCGCTACGGCTCGGCCGTCGCCGACAGCCCGGTCGGGATCGTGCACGTGCCCGTCGCCGGGCGCACCGTGGAGATCTTCGCGCTGCCCGTGCCGCCCGGCTCCCCGCTGGAGACGGTCGCCGCCGACGAACGCGCCGCCGGCCACGAGTCCCACCACGCGTTCGCCGTCACCGCACCGGGACGGGTGATCCCGGCGGGACTGCGCACCCTGCTGACCGAACGCGCCGGCGCGGTCCCGGACGGCGGCGGCTACAACCAACACGAGAACGTCACCGTCCTCTACTTCCGCACCGCCCACCACCGCCGCTTCGAACTGCGCCTCCCCGGCCGCCACGACCCGGTGCCGGACGCGACCCTCTCCCTCCTCGGCGTGCTGACCGGCGCCTGGGCCACCCAGGCCGTCCGCACCATGGCCGAACTCCGCATCGCCGACCACCTCGCCGCCCGGCCGGGCCTCGACGCCGACACCCTCGCGGACCACACCGGCACCGATCCGGACGCCCTGCGCCGGCTCCTGCGCTACCTGGCCACCCTGGGCCTGCTGACCGCCTCGGCCGACGGCACCTACCACCTCACCGCCCTCGGCGAGCCCCTGCACACCGGCACCGAGTTCTCCCTGCACCCCCTCGCGCTGCTGTACGGCGGCCCGTTCTACGACTCCTTCGCCGGCCTGACGTACGCCGTACGCACCGGGCAGGAAGCTTTCGCCCACCGCTACGGACAGCACCACTTCCCCTACTTCGCCGCACACCCCGAACTCGGCGACCTCTTCCACCGGGCGATGGCCGCGAGCGCGGAGATGTTCACGCCGGTCCCCGACCTGGTCGACTTCTCCGGCGTACGGCGCGTGGTGGACGTGGGCGGCGGCAACGGCGCGCTGCTCGGCCGGGTACTGCGGGCCCACGGCCATGTCGAGGGAGTCCTCCTGGAGCGACCCGAGGCACTGGAGGCGGCCCGTATCCACCTGGCCGACCTCACCGCCCGCTGCACCTTCGTCACCGGCGACTTCACGGAGTCCGTCCCGGAGGACGGCGACGTCTACCTCCTGTCCCGCGTCCTGCACGACTGGGACGACGAACGCTGCCGCACCATCCTGACCCGATGCGCCCGGGCCATGCGCCCGGGCGCCGAACTGCTGCTGGTGGAACGCCTGTTGCCCGCCAGCACGGCAGCGGCCTGGGACCTCCACATGCTGTGCAACGTGGGCGGCCGGGAACGAGAGGAGTCCCACTACCGACACTTGCTGGAGGAGTCCGGCTTCAAGCAGGTGGCGTGCCACGCCTTGCCGTTGGGAGCCTCACTGCTGCACGCGGTAAGGGCCAGCGCCCCGTAAGGGTCAGCGCCCCGTAAGGGGCGCGGGGAACTGCGCGATCAGCCACGACGGCGCCGCACCCGATCTCGCACCGCACCCCGTACGGCGCCTACCCGGCCTGCCCCATCCCCGCCGCGTTGGGCCAGCTCTGCGCGTTGGGCCACCCCGTGGCCGGCGCCGGGGCCAGTCCAGGCGGCGGAGGCGCCGGCGCCGTCATCCCCCGCACCTGCGCGGCGGTCAGCCCACCCCGCGCCGGAACCCCGGTCGGGGTGGGCCCGGCCGGAGCGGGCGCCGGGGCCTGCATGGGCATCTGCATCGGCTGCGCCTGCATCGGCGGCTGCATCGGTGGTACCTGCATCGGCGCCTGCATGGGCACCTGCATCTGGGCCACCATCGGCTGAGGCTGCTGCATGACGGGCGCTGCCGCCGGCATCGGCATCCCGACGCCACCCTGCTGCGCGGCGACGGGGAGCGGCATGCCGACACCGGCGGCGGGAGCGGCGGCGAGACCCGGCCCCATGGCCGGCGCCGCGGTCAGACCGGGGACGGGCCCCATGCCAACGGCCTGCGCGAGCTGCATGCCCGCCCCGTTGGTCTCGCTCACCAGCCGGTCCACCGCCGCCGTACCCGAGCTGTAGCTGGTCCCATTGCCCAGCTCGGGCACGGCGACTCCCCTCCTGGACCCGTAGAGCACCTGCTCCATGGCGGACACCAGGCGACGCACGTCCACCTCGGGGCGCACCACGAGCCTCAGGAAGCGGCTGGACGAACCGATCTTGTTTCCGCACTCGCGGACCAGGATGCGGTGCTCGGTGAGCATCCGGTCCCGGACCACCGTGCCCTCGGCGCCGACGGGCAGGCGCACGAAGAGGAAGTTGCCCTGCGAGGGATAGACGGTCAGACCCGGCAGGACGGAGAGCTGGCTGGCCATCTCCAGCCGGTCCTTGCGGACCTGGAGCAGGCTCTGCGCGTACTCGGCGCCGTGCTCCTTGAGCATGAAGACGACGTACTCGGCGAACGCGTTGAGGTTCCACTTCGGCAGCATCGAGCGGACCTTGCCGGCCAGCGAGGGGTTGGCGACCATGTAGCCGAACCGGATGCCGTGCAGACCGAAGTTCTTGCCGAGGCTGCGCAGCACGATGACGTTCGGCCGGAGCATCGCCTCCTGGACGACGCTGGGCTCGGCCTCGGCGTCGGCGAACTCCAGGAACGACTCGTCGATGACGATCAGGTCCAGGTCGGCCATGGCGTCCATGAACTGCACCAGCGCCTGCTTGTGGAGGAAGCCGCCGTCGGGGTTGTTGGGGTTGCAGATGACGGCGACCCGGGTGCCCCGCTTGCGTATGAACTCGGCGTACTGCGCGAGGTCGAGGGCGAAGCCGTTGGACTCCTGGAGCGGGAACATGTCGACGCGCTTGCCGGTCTCCATCGGCTGGTCGGTCCAGCGGCCGAAGGTGGGGACGGGGATGGCGAGGGACTCGCGGACCAGCAGGTGGTCGATCCAGGTGATCAGCTCGGTGGAGCCGTTGCCCATGGCGACGGCCTGCGGCGGGAGCTGGAGGAGCTGGCACAGCTCGGCGGTGATGGTGTCGGCGCTGCTCGGATAGAACGTGATGATGTCCTTGAGTCTGGACGCCATCGTTTCCATCATCGCCGGGGTGGGAAAGTACGGATTGCAGGGAATGCAGAAGTCAACGGGACCGGCACCCTCGCCCCCTTCACGGGTCAGCGCCGCCATCGACGGGCTGTGCGCACCGCTGCGGAACAACGAGGTGACGTTGCCGGCCATTGAACCTCCGTATGAGGCGGGCCCGGTGGGGACGACCGGGCCCGTCGTCTTGGGTGGCCCGCGCGGGGGAGCACGGGCCACCCTTGAGTACGGAGGCGTGTGTACCGCTGTTCAACCCGTGTGAAAAAAGTGTGAGTTTACGTTTCTTCTTGGAACCGGGTGGTGCAGCGCCCCGTCCAGGGGCGCGGGGCTGTGCCGATATGCGGCTCCGCCGCGTGGGCGCGACCAGCCCCTTACCGGCCGCGCCCACGCTGTCTCAGGCCCCGAAACTGTGAATCGTCCGGGACTTATAGGTCTGCCCAGGACGAAGCACCGTCGACGCGAAGTTCGCGTGGTTCGGTGCGTCGGGGAAGTGCTGCGTCTCCAGGCACAGCGCGTCACCCTGGCGGTAGGTCCGCCCGCCCGTCCCTGTCAGCGTCCCGTCGAGGAAGTTCCCGGAGTAGAACTGGAGCCCCGGCTGGTCGGTCGCGATCTTCAGCGCCCGGCCCGACCGCGGCTCCCGCAGCGTGGCGACATGCTCCGGCTTGGCCGTGATGCCCTTGTCCAGCGCCCAGTTGTGGTCGTACCCCTTGGCCTGCACCTGCTGGACGTGCCCGGCGCGGATGTCCCGGCCGATCGTCTTCGTCTCGCGGAAGTCGAAGGGCGTACCGGAGACCTTGGCCAGCTCGCCCGTGGGGATCAGCCCCGAGTCGGTCGGCGTGTAGCGGCCCGCGGCGATCGTGAGCTCGTGGTCCTCGATCGTGCCGCTGCCCTCGCCGGCGAGGTTCCAGTAGACGTGGCTGGTGAGGTTGACGACCGTGGCCTTGTCGGTGGTGGCCTCGTAGTCGATGACCCACTCGCCGCGCTTGGTGAGGGTGTACGTCACCTTCGCCTTGAGCGTGCCCGGGTAGCCCATCTCGCCGTCGATGCTGGTGTAGTGCAGGACGAGGCCGACGTCCGAGCCCTTGGTGAACGGCTCGACGTCCCAGACGTGCTTGTCGAAGCCCTGGGTGCCGCCGTGCAGGCTGTTCACGCCGTCGTTGACGGAGAGCTGGTAGGACTTGCCGTCGAGGGTGAACCGGCCGTTGGCGATGCGGTTGCCGTAGCGGCCGATGAGGGCGCCGAAGTACGGGGTCTTGGCGACGTAGTCGTCGATGTTGTCGAAGCCCAGGGAGACGTTGGCGTAGCGGCCGCGCCGGTCCGGGATCTCCAGGCTCTGGACGACACCGCCCCAGTTGAGGACCTTCAGCCGGGTGCCGCCGTTCTCCAGCGACCAGCGGTAGATCTTCGTGCCGTCGGCGAGCTTGCCGAAGGACTCCTTCACAGGCTTCCTGCCTCCTGAGGAGGCCTCGGCCGTGCCTGTGCCGAGGGTGGTGGCGGCGATGCCCGCCGCTGCGGCTCCTGCGATGACCGTGCGTCTGTTCAGTTCCATGTGCGGCTCCTGCAAATAGGAGGGGCCCCGCCTTCCGGCGGGGCCCGAGCTGACTACGAACCGGACTTGCGCTTGTTCCACACGTCGAATCCGACCGCCACCAGGAGGGCGATGCCCTTGATGACCTGTTGCCAGTCGGTGCCGACGCTGAGGAGGTTCATGCCGTTGTTCAGCACGCCGAGGACCAGACCGCCGATGATCGCACCGAGGACGGTACCGACACCGCCGCTCATGGACGCGCCACCGATGAACGAGGAGGCGATCGCTTCGAGTTCGAAGCTCACGCCCGCCTTCGGCGAGGCCGCGTTCAGCCGGGCCGCTACCACCAGGCCGGCCAGGGCCGCGAGCACGCCCATGTTCAGGAAGACGTAGAAGGTGACCTTCTTGTCCTTGACGCCGGACAGCTTGGCCGCCGGCAGGTTGCCGCCGATCGCGTAGATGTGCCGGCCGAAGACCGCGTTGCGCATCACATAGCCGTAGCCGACGACCAGTGCGCCCAGGATGATCAGCACGATCGGGGCGCCCTTGTAGCTGGCGAGCAGCATGGTGACGACGAGCAGCGCGGAGCCCAGGGCGACCAGCTTGAGCAGGAAGAGCCGGGTGGGCGGCACTTCCAGGGCGAACTCCTGCTGGCGGCGTCGGTCGCGGAACTCCTGCCAGACCACGGCGACGATCAGCACGATGCCGAGGAGCAGGGTGATGTTGTGGTAGTTGGTGTCCGGGCCGACCTCGGGCAGGAAGCCGTTGCCCATCTTCTGCAGGCCGTTCGGGAACGGGCCGAGGGTCTGTCCCTGAAGCAGGATCTCGGTCAGACCGCGGAAGAGCAGCATCCCGGCGAGGGTGACGATGAAGGAGGGTATGCCGAAGTAGGCGATCAGCACGCCCTGTGCGGCTCCGGCGACGGCGCCCATCGCCAGGCAGAGAAGCAACGCCAGCGGCCACGGCACATGATGAGTGACCGTCAGTACGGCGGCGAAGGAGCCGACGAACGCCGTCAGCGAGCCGACCGACAGGTCGATGTGCCCGGCGATGATCACCATCATCATGCCGATGGCGAGGATCAGGATGTGGCTGTTCTGGAGGACCAGGTTGGAGACGTTGCGCGGCAGCAGCAGGTTTCCGTCCGTCCAGACGGCGAACAGGGCGACGATCAGTCCGAGCGCGATCAGCATGCCGTACTGGCGCATGTTGCGGCGCAGTCCGTCCAGCACCAGCCGGAGCAGGCCTCCGTCGGCGGTGGGTCCGCTCTTGCCCGGCGGCGCGGGGGCCGGGCTCTTGGCGGTGACGTCCGTGCTCATCGCGATACCTCTTTGTCCTTCGTCATATGGCGCATCAGCACTTCCTGCGTGGCCTCGGCCCGGGGCACCTCACCGGTCAGACGGCCCGCGGCCATGGTGTAGATGCGGTCGCACATGCCGAGCAGTTCGGGCAGCTCGGAGGAGATGAAGACGACCGCGTTGCCCTGGGCGGCGAGCTGGTCGATGACCGTGTAGATCTCGTACTTGGCGCCGACGTCGATCCCGCGGGTCGGTTCGTCCAGGATCAGTACGTCCGGGCCCGCGAAGATCCATTTGCTGAGGACGACCTTCTGCTGGTTGCCGCCCGACAGCTTCCCCACCGGCTCGAAGACGGTCGGCGCCTTGATGTTCATGGACTTGCGATAGCCCTCGGAGGCCTGCCGCTCCTCGTGCTCGTCCACGATCCCGCGCCTGGCGACCTTGTCCAGCGCGGTCAGCGAGATGTTGCGGTTGATGGTGTCGATGAGGTTGAGGCCGTAGTGCTTGCGGTCCTCGGTGACGTACGCGATGCCGTGGCCGACGGCCTCGGCGACCGTCTTGGTACGGATCTCCGTGCCGTCCTTGAGGACCGAGCCGCCCGCGTAGCGGCCGTAGGACCGCCCGAAGACGCTCATCGCGAGTTCGGTGCGGCCCGCGCCCATCAGGCCCGCGATGCCGACGATCTCCCCGCGCCGGACGTTGATCGACACATCGTCGACGACCTTGCGCTCCTGGTCGATCGGGTGCCGCACGGTCCAGTTGCGGATCTCCAGGGCCGCCGCCGCGTCCTTCTCGCCCTCGTACGCGGTGCGTTCGGGGAAGCGGTGGTCCAGGTCGCGGCCCACCATCCCGGCGATGATCCGCTCCTCCGTCGTCTCCTTCGACTTCACGTCGAGGGTCTCGATGGAGTGGCCGTCGCGGATGATCGTCACCGAGTCGGCGACCCGGCGGATCTCGTTGAGCTTGTGCGAGATGATGATCGCGGTGATGCCTTGGCTCTTCAACTCCAGGATCAGGTCGAGGAGTTTGCCGCTGTCCTCGTCGTTCAGAGCCGCGGTCGGCTCGTCGAGGATGAGCAGCTTCACCTTCTTCGACAGCGCCTTGGCGATCTCCACCAGCTGCTGCTTGCCCACGCCGATGTCGGCGACGCGGGTCTCCGGGTGGTCCTCGAGACCGACCCGGCGCAGCAGCTGCGTGGCGTGCCGCAGGGTCTCCCGCCAGTCGATGAACCCGCCCTTGGCGTGTTCGTTGCCGAGGAAGATGTTCTCCGCCAGGGAGAGGTACGGCGACAGCGCCAGCTCCTGGTGGATGATCACGATGCCGCGCTGCTCGCTGGCCCGGATGTCACCGAACTTGCAGGGCTCCCCCTCGAAGAGGATCTCGCCCTCGTAGGTTCCGTGCGGGTGGACGCCGGAGAGGACCTTCATCAGGGTCGACTTGCCGGCGCCGTTCTCCCCGCAGATGGCGTGGACCTCGCCCTGACGGACGGTCAGGCTGACGTCCGACAGCGCCTTGACACCGGGAAAGGTCTTGACGATCGAGCGCATTTCCAGGACGGGTCCCGCCATGGTCGTGCCTTCCAATCAGTAGGGGGCGGCGGTTACTTGAGCTCGGCGTCGGTGTAGTAGCCGCCCTTGACCAGGACGTCCTCGTAGTTGCTCTTGTCGACGCTCACCGGCTGCAGCAGGTAGGCGGGGACGACCTTGGAGCCGTTGTCGTACGTCTTGGTGTCGTTGGTCTCGGGGGTCTTCTTGTTCAGCACGTCGTCGACCATGGTCGCGGCGACCTTGGCGAGCTCCCGGGTGTCCTTGTAGACGGTCTGCGTCTGCTCGTCCGCGATGATCGACTTCACCGAGGCCAGCTCGGCGTCCTGCCCTGTGATGACGGGCAGCGGCTGGCTCTTGGAGCCGTAGCCGTCCGACTTCAGCGCGGCGAGGACGCCGATGGAGATGCCGTCGTAGGGCGAGAGCACCGCGTCGACCTTGCCGGACTTGTAGGAGGAGGTGAGGATGTCCTCCATGCGCGACTGCGCGGTCGCACCGTCCCAGCGCAGGGTGGTGACCTTGTTCAGCGCGGTCTGCCCGGACTTGACCACCAGCTGCTTCTTGTCGATGTACGGCTGGAGCACGCTCATCGCGCCGTTGAAGAAGTACTTGGTGTTGTTGTCGTCGTTGGAGCCGGCGAACAGCTCGATGTTGAACGGGCCCTTCTTGCCGCTGTCCAGGCCCAGCTTGTGCACGATGTACGTGCCCTGCTCGACACCGACCTTGGTGTTGTCGAAGGACGCGTAGTAGTCGACGTTCTTGGTGCCGAGGATCAGCCGGTCGTAGGCGATGACCGGGATGTTCGCGTCCGCGGCCTCCTGGAGCACGTTGTTCAGGGACTTGTTGTCGATGGCCGCGACGATCAGGCCCTTGACACCCAGGGTGATCAGGTTCTCGATCTGCGAGACCTGCTGGTCCGGGTCGTCCTCGCCGTAGACCAGCTTGGTCTTGTAGCCCTTGGACTCCAGGTTCTTGACGACGTTCTTGCCGTCGGCGATCCAGCGCTCGGAGGACTTGGTGGGCATGGCGATGCCGATGGTGGCGCCCTTGACGCTGCCGCCGTCGTCCTTGCTGCCGCCCTCGCCGCTCTGCCCGCAGGCGGACAGGGTGAGAGCGAGGGAGGCGGCCCCGGCTATGAGGGTGAGGGCGCTTCTACGAGTGCGCATGGTGTCGGTCCCTGTTCTTCTCGTCGTTGAGAGGGGTAAGAGAGTTCGGTGCAGCACCCCGAAGGGGCGCGGGGCTGTGCCGGTCCGCGGCCGCGCCGGGTGGGCGCGACCGGTCACGGACAGCCCGCAGTCCCTGTCGGGCATCAGGCGGAGACTTCGGTGGGGAAGCGGTGGAGAACTCCCGGCAGCCGGGAGCCGAGCGGGGCCATGTCGCCGTCCGCGCCGTGCCGGGCGAGCAGATCCAGGGCGAGCCGCCCCCGCCGCACCCGCTCCCGCGCGGTGTCCAGGGTCACGTCCCGCAGATGGGTGCCCCACGGGTAGATACCGGGAGCCCTGGACAGGCCGAACTTCAGATAGATCGGTGCGCCGCGCCGGATCAGCTCGGCGACCTCGTACATCCGGACGTAGCCGCCGAGGTCGTCGGGGGCCTCGATGTACATGTCCATGGGAGCGCCGGACACCCGGCGGATCTCCGTGAGGTGATCGAGCGTCAGATCGCTGGGCACGTTGACGGAGTCGGCGCCGAGGTGCTCGAAGACGGAGTACGAGGCCGGGTTGACCGGCCCGACGAGCGCGGACACCTTCAGCGTGGTGTCGGCCGGGATGATCCCCGCCTGCCGGGCCCGGTGCAGCGTCCAGAGCACGCCCTCGTCGGCGACGAGCAGGCACTTGACGCCCAGCTCCGTCGCCCGTACCGCGTCTTCGACGCATCCGGCGACGGCGTCGTGGCCGCGTGCGCGCAGTCCGGCTCCCCGCGAGTCGGAGCGCACCGAGCCGCCGATGTCCCAGGTGCCGCGCGGACCGGTGAACAGGCACAGCTCGATGTCCCGCTCGTTCGTCGCCTCGACCATCTCGGTGATCTCGGCGTCGGTGAGCATCCACACACCGCTGCCCTGGCTGATCCGGTGGATCGGCACGTCCAGCCGCGAGGACTCCTTCAGGACGACGGCCAGCGCCTCGGGACCCTCGCAGGAGGGGATCTCGGTGCGCCACTTGCCGCCGCCCGGGAAGGTGTGGGCGGAGGCGTCGGCGGGGTCGAGAGCGGGCGCGCCCAGTCCGAGTGCGGTGAGCGCCTGCTCACCGGGTCGGCGGGCCGCCGTAACGGAAGCGTCGGTCGTCACAAGCTGTCCTTCTTGTTCGGTATTTCGGACGAGGTTCGCGGCTCGGGGTAGCGGAAGGCTTGGTGGTACGCCGGCCACGGCGAGGTCAGGTCACGCCGCGGCCGGCGTACGACTAGGGGCGGAGCAGCACCTTGCCCACCTTCGGATCGCCGGCTCCCACCAGCTCGATGGCCTGCGGGAACCCGGTCAGCGGCAGCTCGTGCGTGACCAGCGGCAGCGGGTCGAGAAGTCTGGCCCCGAAGACCCGCACCGTGTGCGCCCAGGCGTCCGGCGGCGCCCCGAAGACGGTGTGCACCTCCAGCTGCCGTACGACGAGGTCGGTCGGGTCCAGGCCCTCGGCGCCGGCGGCCGGGATACCGGTCAGGACCAGGCGCCCGCCACGCCGGAGCAGGGCGGCGGCGGTGCGCGCGGCGGACGCGGACCCGGCCGTCTCGATGACCACGTCGAAGTCGTCGGGGAGCTTCTGGTCCTTGGTGCGGAAGTCGGTCGCCCCGAACTGCCGGGAGAGCTCCTCCCGGTCGTTCCGGGTCCCGACCACCAGCAGCTCGCCCGGCGAGATCGCCCTCAGGAACTGCACGGCGAACATCCCGAGCGTCCCGGTGCCGACCACCGCGACCCGCTCACCCGGCTGCGCGTTGCCCTTCAGCGCGGCCGCCGCGATACAGGCGGCGGGTTCGAGGAGGGCGGCGGCGGTCAGATCGGCGTCGTCCGGCAGCGGGTGCAGCAGCCGGGCCGGCAGGGTGAGGGTGGCGGCCATGGCGCCCGGCTGGGTGAACCCGGTCTCCTCGTACCCGTTCGTGCACAGCGTGGTCTCACCGGCGTGGCACCGGTCGCACACCTGGCAGTTCCGGAACCCCTCGCCGACGACCTTGCGCCCGACGAGCGAGGCAGGCACCCCGGCCCCCACCCGGGAGACGGTCCCCGACCACTCGTGGCCGGGCGTCAGCGGGTAGCGGACGTACCCCTCGGGCCGGTTCCCCTGGTACACCTCGCGGTCGCTACCGCAAATCCCGACCGCGTGCACGGCGACCAGCGCCTCGCCCGGACCGGGCTCGCGGGGCGTGTGCTCCTCGACCCGGTGGACGCCCGGCGACTCGACGACGACCTGGGAGCTCACTGGGTCCCCTTGGGCTTGCGCTGCTCCCAGCCGTCGGCCCAGAGGTCGAAGCGGGCCTGCTGCTGCGGGAACTCGGCGGCGGCGTCGGCGTCGAACTCCACCCCGAGGCCGGGCGCGTCGGACAGGTGGAAGTACCCGTCGACGACCTGCGGCGCGCCCTTGACCACCTTCTTGATGTCGGCGTCGGCGAAGTCGTTGAAGTGCTCCAGGATCTTGAAGTTCGGGGAGGTGAACCCGACCTGGAGGGAGGCGGCGGTCAGCACGGACCCGCCGACGTTGTGCGGCGCGACCAGCACGTAGTGCGTCTCGGCGGTGGCGGCCAGCTTCCGCGTCTCCCAGATGCCGCCGATGTGGCCGACGTCCGGCTGGATGATGTCCACGGCCTGGCTCTCGAAGAGCTCGCGGAACTCGATCCGGTCGTGGATGCGCTCACCGGTGGCGACCGGGATGTCCACCTTGGCGGCGACCTTCTCCAACGCCTTCAGGTTCTCCGGCGGGCAGGGCTCCTCCAGCCAGGCCGGCTTGAAGGGCGCCAGTTCGCGCGCGAGCCGGACGGCCGTCGCCGGCGAGAACCGCCCGTGCATCTCCAGCATCAGCTCGGCGTCCGGCCCGATGGCGTCTCGCACGGCCTCGATCAGCGACACGGAGTACAGCGTCTGCTCGTGGTCCAGCTCGAAGTGCCCGGTCCCGAACGGGTCGATCTTCAGCGCCTTGTACCCGCGCTCGATCACCCCCTGGGCGGCCTTGTGGTACGCCTCGGGCGTCCGCTCGGTCGTGTACCAGCCGTTGGCGTACGCCTTGACCTTGTCGGTGACCTTCCCGCCGAGCAGCTGCCACACCGGCACGCCCAGCGCCTTGCCCTTGATGTCCCAGCAGGCCATCTCGATCACGGCGATGCCGGACATGACGATCTCGCCCGCCCGGCCGTAGTCGCCGTACTTCATCCGGCGTACGAGGTCTTCCACTGCGAACGGGTCCGAACCGAGAATGTGATTGGCCTCGGCCTCCCGCAGATAGCCGATCAGCGCGTCGGTGTGACCGAGCATCCGGGTCTCGCCGACTCCCGTGATCCCTTCGTCGGTGTGCACCTGGACGTACGTCAGGTTGCGCCACGGCGTCCCGACCACGTGTGTGCTGATTCCGGTGATGCGCACGGCAGTTGCCCCTCAGCTGTTCGAGATTTCGTCACGCGTTCGAAATGCTGGCGTGACAGTAAGGATGGGGCGGTCGGGGTGTCAATGGGTCGAACGGGTAACGGTTTCGACAAGGCTTTCGACAGGTTTTTCGGTCCCCCACAGAACCTTCACAGGGCCGGGTGGTTAAGTGACCGGTGGGGAACTTAGTCTTCCCGCGTCATGGACTACTGCCACCCGTGCCGACGGCACCTCAATGGCGCCCTCGCCTGTCCTGGGTGCGGCGCTCCGGCCGAAACGCTACGCGCGTCCGCGCGGGAAGCGGCCGCCCCCGACCCGGCCACGGCCGGTGAGGCCCCGTACCCGGAGACGGAGTACCGCGAGGACGCACCCGCGGCCGACGACGGTTACGACGACGAGGGCGACGAGCCCCTGACGGGTGGCCGGGCGGACCGGCGGCGGGCGGCGCGCGGGCGTGGCGGCCGGAGCCGGGGGCGAGCCGCCGAGAACCTCGCCGAGGATGGCGAGGAGCCGTCCGGGGCCGACGGGAGCCGTCGCGACCGCAAGGCCGCGGCCCATCGCCGGCGGCGCCGCAGGATCCTGCTCGTGAGCGCGGCGTGCGTCCTGGCGGCGGGCGGCCTGAGCCTCGCCGAACTCGGCACGGACGCCATGCCGTTCACGAGCCCCGGCCCGGCCTCGGCGGGCGGCGACACCGCCGACGGCGGTACGTCGACGTCCTCCCCGGGTACGACGGCCGAGCCCCTGGGCGACACGTCCGGCGCGTCCGGCACGGCGAGCTCCGCCTCGGCCGACCCTTCCGCCTCTCCGTCCCCCTCCACGTCGAAGGACAAGGAGTCGGAGTCGCCGTCGGCGTCCCCGAAGGACACGTCGGCCCAGTCGGCGACGGCGGGCACGGCGACGAGGACGCCGACGGCGGCACCGACCTCCACGGCGGCCTCGACACCGACGGCGAACCCGACGACATCGAACCCGACCCCGACCCCGTCGGAGAGCCACTCGTGCACGCGGTTCCTGTGGTGGTGCAGCTAGAAGAAGCGCCCGCCGAGGCACGCCCGAAGGTCTGCCGAAGCAAACCCGGCAAATCTTCGGTCACCGTGTCACATCCGCAGAACCCGTTCCGTCATAGGTGTGTATCCCGCTGAACCCAACGGAGGAACACACCATGGAAGCCCGTCTGAACCTCTTCGCCAGCCCCACCGCCAACAAGCTGATCAAGGCGTTCAACGGTGCGGGCAAGGCCGCCGCGGAGACGTCGATCCCCGCCGCCACCCTGGAGCTGGTCAAGATCCGCGCCAGCCAGATCAACGGCTGCGGTTTCTGCCTCGACATGCACACCAAGGACGCGGCCGCCGCCGGCGAGACCCAGCAGCGCCTCCTCATGGTCGGCGCCTGGCGCGAGGCGACCGTGTTCACCGACGCCGAGCGCGCCGCGCTGGAGCTGGCCGAGCAGGGCACCCGGACCGCCGACGCGGCGGGCGGGGTCCCCGACGAGGTGTGGGCGAACGCGGCCAAGCACTACACCGAAGAGGAACTCATCGCGCTGGTGGCGACGATCGCCCTGATCAACGCCTACAACCGGCTGAACGTCATCTTCCAGCAGCCGGCGGGCGACTACCGCCCCGGCCAGTTCGCGTAACCGTCCGAGGGGCTGCCGCCGCCGGCCTCGGCGGCGGCCCCCTACGCGTCCAGCATCCGCCGCAGCAGATCCCGCAGCGACAGCCGCTCCGCGTCCGACAGCCCCGCCAGCGGCTCCCGCGCGAAGCGCAACCCGTCGCGCAGCTCGCGGGCGACCCGTCGGCCCTCGTCCGTCGCCGCGGCCAGCTTCACCCGGCGGTCGGCCGGGTCGGGCCGCCGCTCAGCGAGCCCCCGCGCCTCCAGCCGGTCCACGATCCCCGTCACGTTCGACGGCTCGCACTTCAGCTTCTGTGCCAGCTTCCGCATCGGCAGCGGCTCCAGCGAGAGCAGGCTGAGCAGGCGCGCCTGCGCCCCGGTGAGCGCGTGCTCGCCGGCCGCCTCCTCGTAGTCCGCGTAGAAACGGGCCACGACATCCCCGATCAGCTCGACGACCTCGAAGGTCAGGGCGTCGGGGCGCTGGGTCTTCGCTGGACTGGACTGTGAGGACGACATGCGCCCAAGAGTACCCGGTTACTTGACATCCTGAAATATTAAGGAGCATGGTTGTTTCAGGTACTGAAGTAATTAGGAAAGGCGCACGTCATGATCAACCGCGAGTGGCACCTGCTGAGCCGTCCCGTCGGCTGGCCGAAGCCCGAGGACTTCGCCCTGGTCGAGGCGGAGGTCCCGACGCCGGGTGAGGGGCAGGTGCTCGTGCGGAACAAGTACCTCTCCGTCGACCCGTACATGCGCGGCCGAATGAGTGCCGCCAAGTCGTACGCCGCCCCCTTCGAGCTCGGCAAGGTCATGCAGGGCGGCGCGGTCGGCGAGGTCGTCGAGTCGAACGCCGAGGGCATCACGGCCGGCGACCACGTCCTGCACTTCTTCGGCTGGCGCGAGTACGCGGTCATGGACGCGAAGAACGCGGTCAAGGTCGACGCGGCGGCGGCGCCCCTGTCGACGTACCTCGGCGTCCTCGGCATGACCGGCCTCACCGCCTACGCGGGCCTGCTGCGCACCGCCTCCTTCAAGGAGGGCGACTCCGTCTTCGTGTCCGGCGCGGCCGGCGCCGTCGGCAGCCAGGTCGGCCAGATCGCCAAGCTCAAGGGCGCCTCGCGGGTGATCGGCTCGGCCGGCTCCGACGACAAGGTCAAGCTGCTGGTCGAGGAGTACGGCTTCGACGCGGCCTTCAACTACAAGAACGGCCCGGTCGCCGAGCAGCTGCGCGCGGCCGCCCCGGACGGCGTCGACGTCTACTTCGACAACGTCGGCGGCGACCACCTGGAGGCGGCCATCGGCCAGCTGAACCGGGACGGCCGGATCGCCGTCTGCGGCATGATCTCCGTCTACAACAGCACCGAGCCCGTCCCCGGCCCGAAGAACCTCGCCCGTCTCATCCAGACCCGCGGCCGGATCGAGGGCTTCCTGGTCGGCGACCACTACGACCTGCAGCCGCAGTTCGTCTCCGAGGTCGGCCCGTGGGTGGCCGCCGGGCAGCTGAAGTACCGCGAGACGGTCGTCGAGGGCATCGAGAACAACCTGGAGGCGTTCCTCGGGGTCCTGCGCGGCGACAACACCGGGAAGATGATCGTAAAGCTCTGACCGGCGTGACGAACGACTGAGATCCGTCGTTGCGTTGTACGGAGGCCGCACCCTTGGACGTGGGGTGCGGCCTCTCGTGTGCCGGGCGCGTTCAGCCGGCCCGAGCTGCCAGGTGCACCGCTCTTGCCAACCGGTCGTTCTCCGGTGCCGCTCCTCCCGGGAACGCGAGCCTACGGCGCGTGTAGCCGTAGGCGACCCCGCTCCGCGGGTCCGCGAACGCCTGCGATCCCGCCGCGCCGCTGTGGCCGATCGTGCCCGCGCCCAGGAACGGGTGCCAGGTGTCGGCCGTCGCCTGGAAGCCCAGGCCGTACGACTTGTGGGTGCGCGCCACCAGGTCGTAGCCCACCGAGTGGAACTGGCCGAACTCCGCCACCGTGTCCTCCTTCAGCAGCGGGGCCTTGCCGTCGATCTCGCTGAGCAGCGCCGCGTACATCCCGGCCAGGCCGCGCGCCGACGCCACCCCGCCGAACGACGCCGGGCCCCTGGCACGGACCCGCGGGTCGTTGGGCAGGGCCGCCAGGTCCACGGGGTCGGCCGCGTGCTCGTTGAAGGCGATCCCGGCGAGCGTCCACGGGCCGGACGGGCCGGAGTCGAGCAGCGCCTGCTGCTCGGGGGTGGGCCGCATCGGCTGCGTCGTGCGGAAGCGCGGCTCGTGCGCGGCCGGCAGGCCCAGGAAGAAGCCCAGGCCGTAGGGCGCCCGGACCCGCTCCTCGTACACGTCCTGGAGGGTACGGCCGGTCGCCCGCCGTACCACCTCGCCGGTGAGCGCGCCGATGACCAGGGCGTGGTAGCCGAAGGCCGTGCCCGGGCGCCAGAACGGCCGCTGGTCGGCGAGGCGTTCGGCCATCGCCCGGTCGTCGTTGAGCTCCTGCGGGCTGAACCCGGTGTCGGTGCCGATCAGCCCCGCCCGGTGTGCGACCAGATCCCGCAGGGTCAGCGTGCCCTTGCCCTCGGCGGCGAACTCCGGCCAGTAGTAGGTGACTTTACGGTCCAGTTCCAGCGTGCCGTCCTGCACCAGCATCGCCACGACCAGGTGCGCGGCGCCCTTGGTGGACGAGAACACGCCGTAGAGGGAGTCCCCGTCGGACCCCTCGCCCGCCCACAGGTCGACAACCCGCCGGCCGTGCACGTACGCACACAACTGTCCCTCGTAGTCGGCCGGTTCGCCGGCGACGAAGGCGGCGAACTCCTCGCGCACCGCCTCGAAGCCCTCCGCGACCGTGCCCCGGACGGTGATCTCCTGCGTCATCCGCTCTCCTCAACCGAGCCGCCGCGGGCAGCTCCCATGGTGAACAACGCCCTGCTGGTTCCTCAGATCGGTACGGCGGGACGTACCCGATCGACTCAACAGCGACCAGGAGGTCTTGGCGGCACCGCCTCCCGGTGGGTTCATGCCCCCACTGTGCCCCGGGACCACGCCGGTAAAGTCTTCACCATGCGTGATCTCGGGGTGGGCTTCGGATATCTGCTCAAGGGCCAGCGGTGGGTCGGCCGGCACGGCAAGCAGTACGGCTTCGGTCTGCTGCCCGGCCTGATCACCCTCGTCCTCTACGCGGCGGCGCTGGTCGCCCTCGCGATATGGGGAGAGGACCTCGTCGCCTGGGCCACCCCGTTCGCCGACGACTGGTCCAGCCCCTGGCTCGGCCTCTTCCGCGGCTTCCTCACCGCCGTGCTGTTCGCCCTCGGCCTCCTCCTCGCCGTCCTCACCTTCACCGCCGTCACGCTGCTGGTCGGCCAGCCCTTCTACGAGACCCTCTCCGAGAAGGTCGACGCGGACGTCTCGCCCGACGGCACCGCGCCCGAGTCCGGGCTGCCGCTCTGGCGCGAGCTGTGGATCTCCGCCCGCGACAGCCTGCGCGTGCTGGTCCGGGCCGGCCTGTGGGGCCTGCTGCTCTTCGCCCTCGGCTTCCTCCCCCTCGTCGGGCAGACCGTCGTACCAGTCATCGGTTTCTTCGTGACCGGTTTCTTCCTCACCGAGGAACTCGCCGCCGTGGCCCTCCAGCGCCGGGGCGTCGACCTGCGCGCCCGGCTCGCCCTGCTGCGCTCCCGCAGGACCCTGGTGTGGGGCTTCGGCACCCCGCTGGCCCTCGCCTTCCTGGTCCCGTTCGTCGCGGTGTTCCTGATGCCCGGCGCGGTCGCGGGCGCCACCCTCCTCGCCCGCGACCTGCTGGGCGAGGAGACGGCACAGGAGGACCCGGATCAGGACCGGGACCAGGACCAGGACCGGCGGGTCACTTCCTGAGGGTCGCGTCCGCCGCCACGGTCACGATCGCCCGCACCTGGTCGATGATGTCCACCCGGTTCCGCACGAACTCCGGGTCGGTCACCTCGGTGGTGTTCCCGGCCCCGAACTGCAGCACCGGCGTGTGCACATGCCCGCCGGGCAGGCTGTCGTGCAGCCCCAGCCGGTCGCGCAGCAGCGTGGCCCGGTAGGCGATCTCGTTGGACAGGTAGTCCCCGCCGCCCCCGGCCCGTGCCGTGGACCCGGGAGTCGGCCCGTCCGCCCGTACGACGGCCGTCGTGCCCCCCGCCGGGATCTCGGTCACCTCGGTGTGGTCGTACACCGGGAACCGCCCGGTCGGCGCCGCCACGATCGCCGCGTACGGCAGGGTCGTGGTCGTCCACTGCGGCTGCGAGGCCGGGTCGGTGACCGGGACGGTCTCCGTCCGGCTCAGGTTGTCGTTGTCGGGGAACCCGCCCCGCCAGGCCCCGTTGGTCCGCTCCACGTCGAACCGCCCGACCCGCCCCTGGCTCACGGTCGTGAACAGGTCCACCTTCGGCAGATACGGCCGCAGCGTCCGCTCCACGGTCCCCTGCGCGAAGTCGTCCCACCGCACCGGGAAGACGGCCGTCTCGACCCGCGCGGGCCCCTGCGCCGTCTGCACGACCGTGCCGTCGAGGGCCAGTGCGCTGGCCCCGGACGGGTTGGAGATCCGGATGTCCCGGTCGAGCGTGAACGGGTCGAACCCGGTGACCAGGATCCGCCGCACGCCCTTGCCGGGATACCGGATGTCGGTCTGCCCGCGCGAGGTCCGCTCCAGCACGTCGAGCAGCGCCGCCCGCTGCCGCTCGCTCAGCCCGAACCCCGGCTCCCAGGCGCGCACGTCCCGGGTCATCCCCAGCCGCGCCCAGTACAGCGGCCGGTCGTCGTCCCGGCTCAGATCACCGGAGACCGGCCCCCGCCCCTGCGCCCGGTCCACGGCCCGCCGCCACAACGCGGACCCGTCCCGTACGGCGATCCGCCGGGCCTGCGCGTACGAGTGCGCGCCGTCGAGCGCCCGCGCGAACCCCGGCGCCACGGCGTCGAACCCGGACCGCCGGAGTATCTCCTGCGGCACGGCCCGGTCGAGCCGCTGCTCCTCGACGGTGGGGGAGGACGGCAAGGACGAGGACGGGGAGGACGGGGAGGACACGGCAGCCGCGTGTGCGGCGCCCGGGGCGAGCGCCCCGGCCAGCAGGGCGATTCCAAGAACACCGATCCGAACGCGCAGCGAAGTCACGGGAGTTGGCCTTCCGTCGCAGTGGGGTGCGTGGTGCCGTTCGGGCCGCAGTATCGCCTGAGGGGCGCGGTGTGGTCCACGCCGCGGGAGCGGGCGCGCCGTCTCCCCGGGGTGTTCGGGAGGTGCGGCGGCTCCCGGGGGGTTTGTGAAGGGTTCGTACGGGATACCTGTGAGGTGGGCGATCACCGGCCGTCGTCTCACAGGCGCGGCTAAGGTCTGATGCGGGACCAGTCCCCCTTGAGCAGCCCCGGTCCGGGACCTGACCCCTGGACCGGGGCTTGCGGCTGGACCGTCAGTCCCGCACCCCGAAGCCGTACACCGTCTCCGAGCGGTACACCGTGCCCGGGTCGAGGCGGGTGCCCGGGAACTCCGGGCGGTTGGGGGCGTCCGGGAAGTGCTGGGTCTCCAGGGCGATGCCGTCGCCCGGGGCGAAGGGGCCGGTCAGGTGCTCGGCCGTGTAGAGCTGGACGCCGGGCTCGGTGGTGGCCACGGTGAGGGTGCGGCCGGACGTCGGATCGTGCAGCTCGGCGATCTCGGCGGGGGAGTCCGTGACCCCCTTGTCGAGGACCAGGTTGTGGTCGTAGCCGGAGCCCACCTTGCGGGCCGTCCGGAAGTCGAAACGGGAGCCGGAGACGTCCGCCAGGACCCCGGTCGGGATCAGGTCGCCGTCGACGGGGGTGTACCGGGAGGCGGCGATCCGGAGTTCATGGCCGCCCGCGTTCCCGGAGCCCGCGAGGTTGAAGTAGCTGTGGTTGGTGAGGTTCACCACAGTCGGCGCGTCGGTGACCGCCTCGTAGGCGACGCGCAGCGCGCCGGACGCGTCCAGCGTGTACGTCACCGTGAGCTCCAGCCGCCCCGGGAAGCCCTCCTCGCCGTGCGGACTCACCCGCGTCAGCCGCACCCCGTGCCCGACGCCCTCGACCTCCCACACCCGCTTGTCGAAGCCGCGGGCGCCGCCGTGCAGGGAGTTGGGCCCGTTGTTCGGCTCCAGGGCGTAGGTCACGCCGTCCAGCGGGAAACGGGCGTGTGCGATCCGGTTGGCGTAACGGCCGACCAGGGCGCCGAAGTACGGGCCCGGGTGCTCCAGATAGCCGTCCAGGCCGGCGAACCCCAGCACCACGTCCGCCGTCCGTCCGTCCCGGTCCGGTACCTCGACCGACTGCACGATGCCGCCGTACGACAGCACCCGCACCCGGGTCCCCGCACGCTCCAGCGTCCAGCGGTGCACCTCGGTGCCGTCGGAAAGTGTGCCGAAAAGTTCGCTCATGGGGGAAACCCTAAGCCAAGGGTCTAGTCCACCGGATCCTTCGCCGTGATGGTCCGGTAGGCGATCGCGGCGAGCTTCGACTGGCCGTCGGTGCTCGGATGGAACCAGTCCCAGTGACTCAACTGGTCCGTGCCGAAGCGGTACTCGTACACCGCCCCGCCGTCGAAACGGCACCGGCGGTCCTTGGCGCAGACCTGCGCCAGCACCTTGTTGTAGTCCTCGACGCGCTGCTGCACCCGGTCCCGGCGCACGGTCGCCGCACTGGTCAGGTTGTCCGCGTCGGCCAGCATCGACGGGCAGATGCCCAGCTTCCAGATCTGCTTGCCCAGCGGACTGGTCCGCCCCTGAGACCACAGCCGCTTCAGATTCGGCACGCTCGACACGTACACCTGCGTCTTCGGCAGCGACTTGCGCAGGGTGCCCAGGGCGTCCTCGAACTGGGCGCGGAAGGCGGCCACGGACGTCATCGCGGACACCGACGTACGGCAGGCGTCGTTCGCCCCCGCCATCACCGTCACCAACTGCGGCTTGCGCACCACCGCGTCGGCCATCTGCCCGGACAGGTCGGCCATCCGGGCGCCGGTCACCGCGTAGTTCCAGCTGTGGTCGGCCGCCTTCGCCCGCCCCAGCAGCCGTACCGCCAGGCTGTCCACCTGGTCGCTGGTGCCGGTCGCCCAGGACACCTCCGGGCAGTCCGAGAGCACCGTGCACGCGTCGAAGCCGCGGGTGATGGAGTCGCCGACGGCCGCGATCGAGGCCGGGCTGCGGTCCCACACCGGCACGGTCCGCGCGGCACGCGTCCGGCCGCCGTCGCCCCCCGAGGAACCGCCGATCACGTCGCATCCGGCCAGCCCCAGCGCGGCGGTCGCGGCGACGACACCGATCAGGGCACGCGAACGCCGGCGTCGCTGCTTGCGCATACCCCGCTGGTCCTCTCCGTCGGCTGGTCAGGTCGGCTGGTTCGTCCCCCTTCATAACAACGCACGGGAGTTCCCACCCCCCGCCCTGCAACGGTCCACCCCCGTACAAGCGTCCCCCTGGGTGAATGGCAGGGGTTTCCTGGCAGTGGGACCGACGGTACGTCACACTCCTTGCGCCGCCGCACGGTAGCCTCGCCATCAACGCGGCCGTCGTGCCACTGCCGCCAGCCAGCAAGCAAGATGTCCCGCTCTGCCCGGAGGTTCCGGTGACGACACGTGGAGTTCTGTACGTGCACTCCGCGCCGCGCGCGCTGTGCCCGCACGTCGAGTGGGCCGTCGCCGGGGTGCTCGGCACGCGCGTCAACCTCGACTGGATCCGGCAGCCGGCGGCTCCCGGCACCTGGCGCTCCGAGTTCTCCTGGCAGGGCGAGGTCGGCACGGCCTCCAAACTGGCCTCCGCACTGCGCGGCTGGCACCTGCTGCGCTTCGAGGTCACGGCCGAGCCCTGCGCGAAGGCCGAGGGCGAGCGCTACAGCTGCACCCCCGACCTCGGCATCTTCCACGCGGTCACCGGAATCCACGGCGACATCCTGATCCCGGAGGACCGTCTGAGGGCCGCCATGACCCGCTCACGGCGCGGCGAGACCGACCTGGAGGCCGAGATCTCCAAACTCCTCGGCAAGCCCTGGGACGACGAACTGGAGCCGTTCCGCTACGCGGGAGAAGGCGCCCCGGTCCGCTGGCTCCACCAGGTGGTCTGACGCCGCCGGATGCCGTCCGCGGCGCCGTCGTGGCTGATCGCGCAGTTCCCCGCGCCCCTAAAGGGGCGCTCGTGCAGCGCGCCTTTCTTTTAGGGGCGCGGGGAACTGCGCGACCAGCCCCCACCGACCGTCAGCCGACAACGAAACGCACTGTGGCCCGAACTCCCACAAGGAGTCCGGGCCACACGCCGTTCACGGCGACGAACCTCACACGGTCCTGAACGCCAGCACCACGTTGTGCCCACCGAACCCGAACGAGTCGTTCAGCACCGCGATCCGCCCCTCGGGCAGAGCACGCGCCTCATCCCGCACCACGTCCGCGTTGACCTCGGGGTCGAGGCTGTCCAGGTTGATGGTCGGCGGTGCCGTACGGTTCACCAGCGCCAGGATCGACGCGACGGTCTCGATACCGCCCGCACCACCCAGCAGGTGCCCCGTCATCGACTTGGTCGCCGAGATGGCCATGTGGTCGACGTCGTCGCCGAACACCTTCCGCAGCGCCTTGATCTCGGCCACGTCACCCTGCGGCGTCGACGTCGCGTGCGCGTTGACGTGCACGATCTCGGCCGGCTTCAGATCCGTGTTGTCGAGCAGGTTCTGCAGCGCCTGCGCGATGCCGTTGCCCGACGGCTCCGGCTGCGTGATGTGGTGCGCGTCGGCGGAGATGCCCTGCCCGACCGCCTCGACGTAGATCCGCGCCCCGCGCGCCTTCGCGTGCTCCTCGGACTCCAGGACGATCACGCCCGCGCCCTCACCGAGCACGAAGCCGTCACGGCCGGAGTCGTAGGGACGCGACGCACCCTCGGGGTCGTCGTTGTTCTTGGACATCGCCATCATGTTGCCGAACGCGACGATCGGCAGCGGGTGGATCGCCGCCTCCGTACCGCCGGCCACGACGATGTCCGCACGCCCGGTGCGGATCATCTCGATGGCGTACCCGATGGCCTCGGCGCCGGAGGCGCAGGCCGACACGGGCGTGTGCACACCGGCCCGCGCACCCAGCTCGATACCGACGTTCGCGGCCGGCGAGTTGGGCATCAGCATCGGCACGGTGTGCGGGGAGACACGGCGTACGCCCTTCTCCTTGAGCACGTCGTACTGGTCGAGCAGGGTCGTCACACCGCCGATGCCGGAGGCGATGACGGCGCCGACCCGGTCGGGGTTGGCGGACGAGTCCTCACCGGCCTTGGCGGTGAAACCGGCGTCCTTCCAGGCCTCCTGGGCGGCGATCAGCGCGAACTGCGCGGACCGGTCCAGCTTGCGGGCCTGCGGGCGCGGGATGATCTCGCCCGGTTCGACGGCGATCTGCGCCGCGATACGGACGGGCAGCTCGGCCGCCCAGTCCTGCTCCAGGAGGCGGACACCGGACTTGCCGGCGGTCAGGGCCTCCCAGAACGTAGCTGCGTCGCCACCCAGCGGTGTGGTTGCGCCGATACCGGTGACGACCACGGTGCGATTGGTCGGGCTCACGGGAATTCTTTCTCCAACGGATACGGGATTCGACGGCGCCACCGCCGGGTGGCGGGGCCTCGCAGTCCGGGAACCTGCCGGGTACCCGGGCATGCCGCCCGGGACCCGGCGGGAACTCAGTCCTGGTGCTTGAGGATGTAGTTGGTGGCGTCCCCGACGGTCTTCAGGTTCTTGACGTCCTCGTCCGGGATCTTGACGTCGAAGCGCTCTTCGGCGGCGACGACGACCTCGACCATGGACAGCGAGTCGACGTCCAGGTCGTCGGTGAAGGACTTGTCCAGCTGGACGTCCTCCACGGGGATCCCGGCGATCTCGTTCACGATCTCGGCGAGACCGTCGACGATCTCCTTCTCAGTGGCGGCCATGTCAGGCGCTCCTTCTTAGATGTTCCAGACGGTTGCTGCGGTGTTGCTGGCGGCGTTTCCGGTACCGGATGCATGATCCGGCACGGAGTGCCTAGGGGAGGGTAACGACAGTGGCGGCGTAGACGAGACCCGCCCCGAACCCGATGACGAGCGCGGTGTCGCCGCTCTTCGCCTCGCCGGTCGCCAGGAGCCGCTCCATCGCGAGCGGGATCGAGGCGGCCGAGGTGTTGCCGGTGGTGCGGATGTCACGGGCGACCGTGACGTGCTCCGGCAGCTTGAGAGTCTTCACCATCGAGTCGATGATCCGCACATTGGCCTGGTGCGGGATGAAGACGTCCAGGTCGTCCGCGCTGATCCCGGCCGCGTCCAGCGCCTGCTGGGCGACCTTCGCCATCTCGAACACGGCCCAGCGGAACACCGCCTGGCCCTCCTGCGTGATCGCGGGGAACTTGATGTTCCCGGCGCTGTCGAGGGGGAGGTTGGTGACGTCGCCGACGTGGAACCGGTCCCAGGGCACGGTCTGCTTGATGGTCTCCGACTTGTCGCCCTCGGAGCCCCACACCGTCGGGCCGATCGCCGGCTCCTGCGAGGGGCCGACCACGACCGCGCCGGCGCCGTCACCGAACAGGAAGGCCGTGGCCCGGTCCTCCAGGTCGGTCAGGTCGCTGAGCCGCTCCACGCCGATCACGAGCACGTACTCGGCGGAACCCTCCACCACCATGCCCTTGGCGAGCGTCAGGCCGTAGCCGAAGCCCGCGCAGCCGGCGGAGATGTCGAAGGCGGCCGCCTTGTTCGTGCCCAGCTTGTCGGCGATCTCGGTGGCGACGGCCGGGGTCTGGCTGAAGTGCGAGACCGTCGAGACGACCACGGCGCCGATCTGCTCGGCGGAGATGCCCGCGTCCGCGATCGCCTTGCCGGAGGCCTCGATGGACATCGCGGCCACGGTCTCGTCCGGGCCCGCCCAGTGCCGGGTCTCGATGCCGGAGCGCGACCGGATCCACTCGTCGGACGAGTCGATCGTCTCCAGGATCACCTCGTTGGGCACCACGCGGGTCGGGCGGTAGCCGCCGACGCCGAGGATGCGCGCGTACGGTGCACCCTTGCTGGGCTTGATCTTCGACATCGCAGTGGGCTCCTAATTCAGCTGTGCTCGGCGATGAGCTCGCGGGCCGCGTCGAGGTCGGCGGGGGTCTTCAGGGCCAGCGTCTTCACCCCGGGCAGCGCGCGCTTGGCCAGGCCGGTCAGGGTGCCGCCGGGGCACACCTCCAGGAGGGCGGTCACGCCGAGCTCCTTGAAGGTGTTCATGCACAGGTCCCAGCGGACCGGGTTGGCGACCTGCCCGACCAGCCGCTCCACGATCTCGTCGCCGGAGGTGACGGCCCGCCCGTCCCGGTTGGAGACGTAGGTGAGCTTCGGATCGGCGGGGATGAGCTCCTTGGCGGCCTCGGCCAGCTTCTCGACCGCGGGCGCCATGTGGCGCGTGTGGAAGGCGCCGGCGACCTTGAGGGCGACGACCTTGCGGACGCCCTCGGGCTTGTCCTCGCTCAGCGCGGCGAGCTGCTCCAGGGTTCCGGCCGCGACGATCTGCCCTGCGCCGTTGATGTTCGCCGGGGTCAGGCCCAGCTTCTCCAGGTGCGCGACCGACACGTCCGGGTCGCCGCCGAGCAGCGCCGACATACCGGTCTCGGTGATCGCGGCGGCCTCGGCCATCGCCACACCCCGCTTGCGGACCAGGCGCAGCGCGTCGGTGTCGTCCAGGACGCCCGCGAAGGCGGCGGCGGTGATCTCACCGACGCTGTGCCCCGCGACCGCGCCCGGCGCGATGTCCGTCATGGCACCGAGTGCCGCGCCGGACAGGATCCCGGCGGCGACGAGCAGCGGCTGCGCGATCGCGGTGTCCCGGATCTCGTCCGCGTCGGCGTTCGTGCCGTAGTGCACCAGATCGAGCCCGATGACGTCGGACCATTCACGCAAACGGTCCTGGGCACCGGGGAGTTCGAGCCAGGGGGTCAGGAAGCCGGGCGTCTGGGCGCCCTGGCCGGGAGCGACGAGTACGAGCACTCTCACACTCTCTCTTGGGGAGCCCCACGGCCGCCCGTGGGGACAAGGACGAAGAACACGAGGGGGTTTTGTGGACCCCCGACAAAATCCTATGGCTGGGGATCTCCATCGACCAGACGCCCCAGGATCAGTGCGATCCGCAGCGTGAAGGCGGATCGTACATCGGACGGCGACCATCCGGTGACGTCAGTCACACGTCGAAGCCGGTAGCGCACGGTGTTCGGGTGGACGAAGAGCATTCGGGCCGCGCCCTCCAGGCTGCTCGCCTGTTCCAGATAGACGCTCAGCGTTTCCAGGAGTGCCGAACCCGCTTCTTCCAGCGGTCTGTAGATCTCCTCCACCAACTGCTCGCGCGCACCCGGATCGCCCGCCATGGCGCGCTCCGGAAGCAGATCGTCCGCCAGCACCGGACGCGGTGCGTCCTGCCAGGCGGAACAGGCCTTGAGCCCCGCGGCGGCGGCCTGCGCGGACCGGGTGGCGGCCAGCAGATCGGACACCACGGGCCCCGCGACCACCGGCCCGGCGGCATAGGGCCCGATCAGCGACTTGGCGACGGCCAGCGGGTTGTCGTTGCCGCCCGCGATGACCACGAGCCGGTCCCCGAGCACCCCGGTGAGCACCTGCAGCTTGGCGTGCCGGGCGGCCCGCCGGATCGCCTCGACGGTCAGCTCGCTGTCCCCGTCGGGCGCGGTGCCGAGCACGACACACACATGCTCGGGCGAGTTCCAGCCCAGCGCGGCGGCCCGGCTCACCGCCCCCTCGTCGGCCTCCCCGCTCAGCACCGCGTTGACGACCAGCGACTCCAGCCGGGCGTCCCAGGCACCGCGTGCCTCGGCGGCCTGGGCGTACACCTGGGCGGTGGCGAAGGCGATCTCCCGGGCGTAGACCAGCAGCGCCTCCCGCAGCACGCTCTCGTCGCCGGGGGCCGCCACCTCGTCGATGGCGCTCTCCATGACCTCGATGGTGGTGCGCACCATCTCCACGGTCTGCCGCAGCGTGATCGCCCGGGTCAGCTCGCGAGGGGCGGTCCCGAAGACGTCCGTCGAGATCGCCTGCGGAGCATCGGGATGCCGGAACCACTCGGTGAAGGCCGCGATACCCGCCTGGGCGACGAGCCCGATCCAGGAGCGGTTCTCCGGGGGCATGGCCCGGTACCACGGCAGGGTCTCGTCCATCCGTGCGATGGCCTGGGCGGCGAGGCTGCCGGACGACTTCTCCAGCCGCTTCAGGGTCGCGGAGTGCTGGTGGACTGCATGAGCCGAGGGGTCGGACTTGCGCGTTACGGGTTCGGGCACGGGGACAAGACTGCCTTATCCGGACGGGAGCATGCGCCGCCGGGTGCCCACTGCGGTCTACGGTGGTTCCGTGATGGACGTACGGCGTGCGGCCGAGCGCTACCCCGGGGGAGACCGGGCGGACGGAATCGAGTCCCGCCACGCCTTCTCCTTCGGCCCGCACTACGACCCCGACAACCTCCGCTTCGGCGCGATCATCGCCTGCAACGAGGAGCGCCTCGCACCGGGCGCCGGCTTCGACGAGCATCCGCACAGCCACACCGAGATCGTGACCTGGGTGGTCGAGGGCGAGCTCACCCACCGCGACTCGGCGGGCAACGAGACGGTGGTGCGGCGCGGTGACGTGCAGCGGCTGAGCGCTGCGGGGGGCGTGCGCCACGTGGAGCGCAACGACGGGGAGCTGCCCCTGGCCTTCGTCCAGATGTGGCTGGCCCCGGTACGCCCCGGCGGGGAGCCGTCGTACGAGATCGTCCGCGGCATCGCCGACTCGACGCCGTACGCCGTCCCGGAGGCCGCGGCGATGCTGCACGTCCGCCGGCTGGGGGTGGGGGAGCGGACGGCGGTTCCGGACGGGGCGTATGTGTACGTGCACGTGGTGCGGGGGGAAGTGCGGGTGGGCGGGGAGAAGTTGGGGGCGGGGGACGCGGTGCGGGTGGCGGGGGCACTGGGGTTGGAGGCGGAGGGAGTGACCGTGGCCGAGGTGCTGATCTGGGAGATGGGGGCGTGATGCCTCTCTGTCCTGCCGCCTTCCGTCGTCGGGGCGCACCCCGGGGTCCAGGGGCGGAGTCGGTTCCAACCAGCCGGGAAATCCTCTGGAGTTGAAGCACGGCGGCCGTACCATCGAGCCCGACATCAGGCGACACGGCGGCACCACGAGCTGAAGCCCGGGTGCGGGGACGGGAACGACAGTGGACGACATCGTGCGGATGCCCCTCGAGGGCGGGGGCTCGATTCTCTTCGAAGGGGCGACGGGCGCCGAGGGCCCGGTGAAGGCGGGACGACTCGGGTCCGTCATCGGGGAACTGCCCGCCACCCTCCAGGCGACGCTCGGGCCGGTGCGGGACACCGCCCGGGTCATACTCGAGCAGTTGCGCCAGGCCGGCCCCGACGAGGTCGAGGTCGAGTTCGGTGTGGACCTGTCCGCACAGGCGGGAGCGGTCATCACCAAGGCCGAGACGGGCTGCCATGTCACCGTCCGCATGGTGTGGCGCAACGACGAACCGCACGACGTGACGGCTGCGAACGACGGCGGCACCTCGGACTCCCCTCGTCGTACACCGCAGGGTGCTCCGTCCTCCGGCGCCTGATGCACCCGCCCTTCCAGGAGTCGGTCGCGCAGGTGCTGGGTCACGACGGCACGGTCGCCGGCGCCGGATTCCTCGTCGCCGACGACACGCTGGCGACCTGTGCCCATGTCGTACGGATGGCCGGGAGCGGTCCCGGCCGGCCGATCGCCCTGGCCTTTCCCCATGCCGACGGGAGGCCGCGTCCGACCGGGCTGGTGCTGCCCGACGCCTGGCGGGATCCCGAGGCCGAGGACATCGCGATCGTCCGGCTCGACAGCCCGGTGACATCCGTCCCCGTTCTCCCCCTGGGGTTCTCGGACGGGTGCCGCTCGCACTCCGTGCGGTCCTTCGGCTTTCCGCCGCAGGCCCTGTCGGGCGGGCACTTCGGAACCGCCGTCGCCGGTGATGTGATCACCTACGACCGCGTCGGTCCCGTCCTTCAACTGACCGACGCCAACGACCTCACGACGGGCTTCAGCGGCGGCCCGGTCGTGGACGACGCCACCGGCCGCGTGATCGGCATGATCACGTCCATCGTGGTTCCCGACGCACACCGGCGGGGTCAGAACATCGCCTACGCGACCGCCGTCCAGGCCCTGCGCCGGGCATGGACGGAGTTCGCAGTCGCCGACGAGTGCCCGTACCCCGGCCTCGAGCCTTTCGGCAAGGAGCAGGCCGGCTGGTTCCACGGCCGGGACAGGGCGGTGGACGCGGTCCTGGACGCGCTGGCCGAACAAGCCGGTCGTGGCAGCGGAGTGCTGCTCCTGGGGCCGTCCGGATCCGGGAAGTCGTCGCTCGTGCGGGCCGGGGTGCTGCCCGCACTGGAAGCGGCACGGCGACCGGGAAGCGACCGCTGGCTACCCGTCATGGTCCGGTCCGGCCTCGACCTCATCGCCGAACTCGGCCTCGAACCGTCGGCCGGAGCGCGGGCGGGCGGTCTCACCGAGGCGGTCCGAGGCCGGCTGGGGGCGGAGCCCGGACACGATCGGATCCTCCTCGTCGTCGACCACTTCGAGGAGCTGCTGTTCGATTCCTCCGACGCCGTCGAACTCCTCACGGAGGCCATCGGCTCCGTCCCCGCGCTGACCGTGCTCCTGGTCGTGCGGGACGACTTCTATCCCCGCCTGGCCGCATCGGCCCCCCGCCTGCTGGAGAAGCTGCGCCACGGTGTGGTCAACGTGCCCGCCACGCTCGACCGCCGTGAGCTGTACGACATCGTCACCCGTCCTGCCACCGCCGTCGGCGCCCGCTTCGAGGGCGACCTCGCGCAGCTGATCGTGGCGGATCTCGTCACCGGGTCCGCAGGCAGGGGCACGGCCGGCGCGGCGCCCGTCACTCTGCTGCCGGCCCTCCAACTCGCCCTGAACAGACTGTGGCAGCGCCTCGACGAGAGCGGCTGTCTGACCCATGCGGCCTATCGGGACATCGGAAAGGTCACCGGCGCGCTGCGCCTGTGGTGCCAGGACTCCATCGACGCGCTGCCCACCGAGCACCGCCCCGTCGCCCAGCGACTGCTGACCGCGTTGGTGCGGCCCGCCGACGACGAACGCCAGATTCCCGCCGTACGGCAGCGGGTGCCGCTGGCCGTCCTGCGGGAGCTGGAGGAGGACGCCGACGACGTGGTGGCGGAGCTGGCCCGCCGCAGGGTCGTCAGCACCGGCAGGCGCCGCTCCGCCGGTCGGCCGGACGACGGGGAGCCGGTCGCGGAGCTGATCCATGACGCGCTGATCCGCGACTGGCCGGCGCTCGGCGACTGGATCGCTCGCGACCACCGCTTTCACGACTGGCTCCGCCGTGCCGACGAGCGCCGCGCACGCTGGGCCGATCGGCAGCACCGTCACGACGACCTGCTCGACGGCTCCGACCTGGCCGAAGGCCTGGAGTGGGCGGTCGAACGACGGCTTCCCGAGCGCACCGCCGCCTACCTCTCGACCAGCGCTGCCCACCGCAGGGCGAGGCTGCGCCGGGCACGACGGTTGAACGCCTTCCTCGGCGGCGCTCTCGTGCTGGCCGTCCTGGCGGCCTCGCTGGCCTTCGCACAGCGGCAGCACGCTCTCGACGCGGAACGACTGGCCCAGGCCCGCCAGCTCACCACCCAGTCCCGCACCTTGTCGGACTCGGAGCCCGACCTGGCCGCGCTGCTGGCCGTCCAGGCGTACCGGACGAAGGACACCCCCGAGTCCCGGGCGGCCCTCTACGCTGCCGCCGGCCTGCCGTTGGAACGGCGGCTGCCGGACGCGGGCGGCACGATGGCGCTGAGCCCGGACGGGCGGACGCTGGCCACCGCGAGCACGGGCGGCCCCTCCGTGCTGCCCGCGGGCGCGGCGACGAACGGGGGCCCCACTCAGCGGCCCCTGACCTTGACGAGGCCTGGCACCTCCGTGACACGGCCCGCGGACACCCCGCCGAGAGGCAGCGGTACCACGGAGGTCGAGCTGTGGGATCTCGCATCGGGCAGGCGGCGCGTGCTGAGCGTGGAGTCCGGCCCGAACGACACCGGAAGCGGTACGGCCGACAGCTCGGCGACCGCTCTGGCGTTCGCCCCGGACGGCCGCACCCTGGCGGTCGGCGGGCCGGACCGCGTCAGCCTGGTGAACGTGCGGACCGGTCGCACGGCGGCCGTCTCGCTGCCCCTGCCCTCCGGCGCGGACCCTCGCGTGCTGGGCTTCACACCCGATGGCCGGACCCTCGCGGCCCTCGGGCGGGACGACCGGGCCCGCACCTGGGACGTGGCGACCGGCGCCGTCCGGGCGAACTTCTCGACCGCCGTGCCCACGTCGGGCCTGCCGCTGAACGACCCCGCCGCGGTGGTCGGCCCCGACGGGCGGACCCTGGCCACGAGCGGCAACGGGGCGGGTGTGGTGCTGCTCGACCTGGCGAGCGGCAGGAAGCGTACGGTGGCGGCCGGCCCGGACGGCACCGCCGGCGTGGTCACTTCACTGGCCTTCGCCCGGGACGGCGGCACCCTGGCGGCGGGCAGTACCTCGGGCCGGGTCAGCCTGGTCGACGTGCGGACCGGACGGGTCCGGGCCACCTTCAGCGGGCCCGACGTGTCCGTCGGGGGCCTGGCCTTCGCACCCGACGGCCGCACGGTCGCCTCCCTTGCCTACGACACGAGCGTCAGACTGTGGGACGTACCCGCGCGCAAGCTTCGTTCCTCCTTCCCCAGCAGCCATACGGCTGACATGACCTACGGCATGGCCTTCGGACCGGACGGCCGGACGCTGGTGACGAGCGACGGTGACGAGGCACGGGTGTGGAAGCTCGACGGGCTGCAGCCCTATGCCCTGACCACCCCTTCGCTCGGTTCGACGGGGGACTTCCGCCTGGGCTTCGACCGCCGTGGACGCAACCTCGTCGGCGGTGGAGAGCAGGAGACGCGGGTCTGGGACGCGACCACGGGCGAGCCCCGCGCCGTGTACGACAGCCTTGCTCTGCGGGCGACCCCCGTCTACGACGACGACGGCCACCCACTGACGGTCACCACGGACGAGGAGGGCTGGGCGGTGCGGGACGTGGTCACGGGTGCGAAACGCGCCTTCGGGACCAGCCCGTCCGGGTCGCCGCACGCGGTGCTGAGCCCGGACGGCGGCACGGTGGCGTTGCCGGGCGACGGTGACCGCGACGGCGTCACCGTGCTGGACACCGCCACGGGCGCGAACAGGTCGGCGCCGGACCTCGCCAAGGGGCACCCGGACCTGCGGTACCCGCTGCTGCTGTCCCGTGGTGGAACCACGCTGGCCGCGGTGGACGGCAGGGCGACCCGGGTGTGGGACACCGCCTCCGGCGACCTGCTCACCACCCTGGACCCGACGGCGGGCGGACCGCTGGACTTCTCCCCGGACTCCCGCGTTCTGGCCACCGCGGGCCACGGCGACGGCGTGCAGCTTCGGGACGTCGCCACAGGGCGGTCGCTGAGAACCCTCGATGCGCGCGACGGCGTGCTTGCCGCCGTGTTCTCCCCGGACGGCCGCTTTCTCGCGATCGGCGGCCGCTCCGGAGTCGTACAGGTGTGGGAGACGGCCACCGGCCGCAGCCGTCAGGTACTCACCGGCTCGCTCGGCCGGGTGGCAGCTCTGGCATTCGGCGCCGAAGGCCCTGAGGGGTATCGGCTCGCGGTCGGCGGGAAGGCCGGTGGCGTGGAGCTGTGGCAGGTCTCGCTGCCCGGTCCGCGGGAGGCCGTCGAGAAGATCTGCGGGGCGGTGCACCGCGACCTCACGGAATCGGAACGCGCCGCCTATCTCCCGGACCCCTCCGCCCCGGGCCCATGTCACCCCTGACCCAGGACATCCACCTCAGCCCCGCAGCTCCGCCAGCACCGCGTCCGTGAACACGGGCCACGCCTGGACCGCCCACGGCCCGAACGCCCGGTCCGTCAGAGCCACGCCCGCCGCCCCCGCCTCCGGGTCCACCCACAGGAACGTCCCCGACTGCCCGAAGTGACCGAACGTCCGCGGCGAGGACGACGCACCCGTCCAGTGCGGTGACTTGGAGTCCCGGATCTCGAAGCCCAGACCCCAGTCGTTCGGGTTCTGGTGGCCGTACCCCGGCAACACGCCCTTCGTCCCCGGGTACTGGACGGTCAGCGTCGCCTCCGCCACCGTCCGCGGGTCCAGCAGCCTCGGCGCCTGCAACTCCGCCGCGAAGCGGAGCAGGTCGGAGACCGAGGAGACGCCGTCCTTCGCCGGTGAGCCTTCGAGGGACGTCGACGTCATGCCCAGCGGTTCGAGGACCGCCTGCCGCAGATACTCGCCGAACGGAATCTCCGTCGCCTTGGCGACATGGTCCCCGAGCACCTCGAACCCGGCGTTGGAGTACAGCCGCCGCTCCCCGGGCGGCGCCGTCACCCGGTGTTCGTCGAAGGCCAGCCCCGAGGTGTGCGCGAGCAGATGCCGTACCGTCGACCCCTGCGGCCCGGCGGGCTCGTCGAGCTCGACCGCCCCCTCCTCGTACGCGACGAGCACCGCGTACGCGGCGAGCGGCTTGGTCACGGAGGCCAGCGGGAAGCGCTGCCCGGCCGGACCATGGGTGCCCAGGACCGTCCCGTCGGCCCGCACGGCACCCGCCGCGGCGGTGGGAACCGGCCAGTTCTCGATCAACGCAAGGCTCTGCAAGGACATGCCGACGAGCCTAAGCCGATCAGAGCGTCAGCATCATCGTGGGGTCCGGCTTGTGGACGAAGCCGAGCGCGGCGTAGAGGGGCTCCGCCTCGGACGACGCGGTCAGCATGACCTGCCCGGCGCCCCGCTCGCGGAACCAGGCCAGCAGTTCCGCCATGCACGCGCGCGCGTACCCGCGGCGGCGCGCGTCCGGGTCGGTGGCCACGCTGAAGACGTACCCGGAGCGCCCGTGCGGACTGGACGCCTTGCCGATCCGGTAGTCGAGGGTCCCGACGACCAGCGCGGCCAGCGCCCCCGGCCGGTCCGGGTGGTCGACGACGAACGCGGCGAAGTCCCCGTCCGGCTCGCCCAGCCGCTCCCGGAGCCCCGGCAGCGCCAGGGCGTGCCAGTGGGTGGAGGCGTCCCCACCGGGCAGTGCGTCGATCATGATCTGGCGCAGGCGCAGCACTTCGGGTGCGTCCTCGGGCCTGGCACGGCGTACGAGACTCATACCCGCGCACGGTAGTCAGCGGCCGTCCCTCGCGTCGCGCGGATTTCTTACCGTCTTCCCGGGTTCCGCTTGCTTCGAGCGCACTCGAAGGTCATAGCGTTGGGTCATGACGGTGATGCAGACCTCGACCGCGGTTCCCACCGAGCAGCAAGGCCCCACGCTCGCCGACAGCTGTACCGCCGCTCCCCGGAAGCATCCGCGCCCCGAGGGCCAGGACCACTACACGATCAGCGAGGTCGTCGCCTTCACCGGACTGACCGCCCACACCCTGCGCTGGTACGAGCGGATCGGCCTGATGTCCCACATCGACCGTTCCCACACCGGCCAGCGCCGCTACAGCAACAGCGACCTGGACTGGCTGGACTTCGTGACCAAGCTCCGGCTGACCGGGATGCCGGTGGCGGACATGGTCCGGTACGCGGAGCTGGTGCGGGAGGGCGACGGCACCTACCAGGAGCGCCGGGAGCTGCTGGAACAGACGCGCAGGGACGTCCTGGGCCGCATCGCGGAGCTGCACGACACGCTCTCGGTGCTGGACCGGAAGATCAGTTTCTACGGGACGGGCAGGAGCTGAGGCGCCCTCACAGCTCCGCCAGCAGCTCCGCCTTCTTCGCGGCGAACTCCTCGTCGGTGACCAGCCCCGCCTGGTGCAGTTCCCCGAGATGGCGAATCCGCTCCGCGATGTCGGCGGGGTCCCGGCGCCCCGCCGACGACGGCAGCGCGGCCCCGCCCTTCGCCCGTACCGCCTCCAGGACGGCCGCGGCGAACGGCAGCGACTCGTGCACCGGCCCGTATCCGAGCCCGAACACCACGGTCGCCGGATCCTGGTCGGCCGGGACCGCCGGTGCCGCCCCCGTGAGGTCCCCGCGGCGCAGCAGTCGCAGATGCCCCTCGAAGACCTCCGGGGACCGCCACTCCACACCCCCCAGGTCGGCCACCGCGAAGCGCTGGTCGCCGGCCTTCCACTTGGCCGTCGACGCGCCCGTCCACGACCAGCGGAAGTGCACGGCCTTGCCGTCGAAGCTCGCCTTGCCGTCGTACGCCTTGAACTGCCGGGGCGCCTCGGGCGCGGCCACCAGAAACCTTTCGGCCGGTTCGGACGCGGACTCGGTGAGCAGCGGCCGTAGTTCGTCGGCGTAGTACTCCGCGAGGGTCTCCCGCTCGGCGGGCAGGACGAGCCGGTAGGGGTCGCTGCCGTCCTTCAGCTGCCCGGCAGCCGCCTCCACCAGGGGATCGGCGCCCGGGCGCGGCTCGGCCCGCAGGACCACCGTGCCGCGTTTGCCGGGAGTGAGCGTCACCCCCGCGAGCGCGGCGAACGGCACCCGGCGTTCACCCAGCGTCTGGAAGAGCTTGGGTGTTCGAATCCCCCGTTCGTAGCGGATGAGCACGGAGTCGGACTCGAACTCCCAGGCGGCATGAAATCCGGCCAGTACGTCACCCATGCGGCTCATCGTATGCGGCACGTGCTTCTCAGTCCCATCCCCGCGCATACCGCACTTCCTGCTGTCTCTACGCGCGTCCGGCCATCAACGTGCCGGACAAACCCGCCCGGCACCCGTCATCGTCGTGGGCGCAGGTCACCGCGCCGTATGCGCCAACCCCGATGTCGGCGAGGTTGCGCAGGCTGTCCGTGCCCGGCTCGAAGTAGCCGGCGTGTCCCTGTGCGTCGTGCGCCGACAGCACCCGCGCCCCGAAGGAGGAGGAGACGGGGTCGGCGCCGTGGCCGAGTCCGCCGAACTCCATGTAGGGGACGTCCTGGATCCAGTCGGTGGCGTCCCGCATCGCCCACACCCGGGCGGAAGTGTCCAGGTGCGAGGCGTTCTCGACCCGCATCCCGGGGCTGGCGGCCACCGCTATGTCGGACACCCGGTCCGGCATGCCGTGCGCGGCCACCCCGCAGACCACCGAGCCGTAGCTGTGGCAGAACATCGACACCGGTGCCGTGCCGGGCAGCGCGCGCAGCAGCGCGTTGAGGCGTACGGCGCCCTGTTCGGCGGCCGTGCCGGTCGCCGCGCCCACGCCGAGCCCGTCGGGCGCGGTGTAGTCGGCCCAGGCGATCACCGCCGTACGGGTCGCGGGGCTCGCCGTGTGCTCCGCCCTGTACAGCGCCTTGGCCATGCCGACCGGGGCGGTGTACTGGCGGTTCGTCCGCTGGAAGGTGAGCAGGTCGGTGTCGACGCCGGGGACGACGACGGAGATCCGCTCGGCCCTGGTGAGGTCGCCGAACACCTCGGCGACCCGGCCGCTGCCGTCCGGGTCGAAGGCGAGGATCTGCCGCCCCTTGGCCATCAGCGCCTCGTAGCGGTGCATCCGGCGGCCCGCGTCCTGTTGCCCGGCCGCGGTGAGCCGTGGGTCGTGCATACGTTTCTTCTCGACAGCACGCTGCTGGTCGAGGGCGATGTGGTTGGCCCGGTAGCGCAGGCCGGCCGGGGCGCCGTTCATGTTGCCGACCGCGAGCGGGTAGCGGTGCACGAGCCGGTCGCGCTCCTGCACGGTGAGCGTGGCGAAGAAACGGGTGAGCCGCGCCGGGGACGCCTCCGGGTCCGGCAGGTGGAGACCGTGCAGGCTGCCGTGCTCCCACTTGTCGAGGGAGGTCTGCAGGGCGGTGGTCTCGCGGTGCGCGCGCATGGCCGTCCAGCCGGTGGTCGCGAGCATCACGAACACCACGGCCAGGGCCAGCAGCGCGCGCCAGACGTTCAGTGGCGGGGAGGTGTCGAAGGAAGTCACTGGGAGGACACACTAGGAGAACGAAGGGGTCTCGCGGTAACCGAGTGACAGTTATCACGTTTTGGCAAACACGTGGCTGATCTCGGCTCGTGCGGTCCGTCTCGGCTCTCGAGGCTCTCTCAGTTCTCGTTGCTCTCGCGCCAGTTCCCGGTGAGCGCCGGTCCCACCTGATCGAGGTAGGACGCGGTGAGTTCGCGGATCGCCGTGACGCTGAAGTCGTCGCCGACCGACCAGTGCCGCTCGGTCACCCGGATGACCGCGCCGAACACGGCGACCACGAGCCGGGGCCGCGGGTCGGTGTCCGGGTCGACGCCCTCCCGCTCGGCGACGATCCGTGCGATCTCCTCCTCCGTCTCCGACTGGCGCCGCAGATGGGCGGCGAACAGGACCGGCGTCGCCTCGATCATCTTGTACGTGCGCATCAGCAGTTCGACCGGGACGTACCGCTCGATGGCCTCCTCGATGCTGTCCCAGCTGTCCATGACGGACCGGCGCAGCGCCTCCAGCGGGGGCTCCTCGGCCGGGCGCCGGCGCACCGCCTCGACGTAGTGCGCCTCGGTGAGCCGTGGCACGAAGAAGGCCACGTCCTCTTTGCTGGCGAAGTAGCGGAAGAAGGTGCGCTGCGAGACGTCGACGGACTCGACGATCTCGTCGACGGTGGTGTGCTCGTAGCCCTGGGTCACGAACAGCTCCAGCGCGGAGCGCAGCAGCGCGTCCCGGGTGCGCTGTTTCTTGCGTTCGCGCAACGTTTCCATGTCTGACAGTTACTGACTACTGATTTCGTTTGTCAACTGTCAGTGGCTGTCATTAGCCTCGATCGTATGACTAGTCAGACCACGATCGACACGGCGGGGTCGGGGGACGTAACACCTACAGCCCTGCCGGAACAGCCGCCGGCCTCCGGCCTGCGCGGCCACCCCTGGTTCACCCTGATCACCGTCGCCGTCGGGGTCATGATGGTCGCCCTCGACGGCACCATCGTGGCCATCGCCAACCCGGCGATCCAGAAGGACCTCGGCGCCACCTTCGCCCAGGTGCAGTGGATCACCAACGGCTACTTCCTCGCCCTCGCGGTCTCCCTGATCACCGCGGGCAAGCTCGGTGACCGCTTCGGCCACCGGCAGACCTTCCTGATCGGCGTCGTCGGCTTCGCCGCCGCCTCGGGCGCCATCGGCCTGTCCGACAGCATCGGCCTGGTCGTCACCTTCCGCGTCTTCCAGGGCCTGTTCGGCGCGCTGCTGATGCCGGCCGCGCTCGGCCTGTTGCGGGCCACCTTCCCGGCCGAGAAGCTCAACATGGCGATCGGCATCTGGGGCATGGTCATCGGTGCCTCCACCGCGGGCGGCCCGATCCTCGGCGGTGTGCTGGTGCAGCACGTCAGCTGGCAGTCGGTGTTCTTCATCAACGTGCCGGTCGGCCTGATCGCCCTGGTCCTCGGCGTGCTGATCCTGCGCGACCACCGCGCCGAGAACGCCCCGCGCTCCTTCGACCTGCTCGGCATCGCCCTGCTCTCCGGCGCGATGTTCTGCCTGGTCTGGGCGCTCATCAAGGCGCCGAGCTGGGGCTGGGGCGCCGGCCTGACGTGGACGTTCATCGCCGCGTCCGTGCTGGGCTTCGCGCTCTTCGCCTTCTGGGAGACCAGGGTCAAGGAGCCGCTGATCCCGCTCACCCTGTTCCGCTCGGTCCCGCTCTCCGCGGGCGTGGTCCTGATGGTCCTGATGGCCATCGCCTTCATGGGCGGCCTGTTCTTCGTGACGTTCTATTTGCAGAACGTGCACGGGATGGACCCGGTCGACGCCGGCCTCCACCTCCTTCCGCTCACCGGCATGATGATCGTCGGCTCCCCGCTGGCCGGCGCCGCGATCACCAAGCTCGGCCCGCGGATCCCGCTGGCCGGCGGCATGGCGGCCACCGCGATCGCCATGTACGGCATGTCCACCCTGAAGGCGGACACCGGCAGCGGCGTGATGTCCATCTGGTTCGCCCTGCTCGGCCTCGGCCTCGCGCCGGTCATGGTCGGCGCCACCGAGGTCATCGTCGGCAACGCGGCGATGGAGCTGTCCGGCGTGGCCGGCGGTCTCCAGCAGGCCGCGATGCAGATCGGCGGCAGCCTCGGTACGGCCGTCCTGGGCGCCGTGATGGCCTCCAAGGTCGACAGCGACCTGCCGGGCAACTGGGCCGACGCGGGGCTGCCGAAGCTGACCGACGCGCAGCTGGCGCAGGCCTCCGAGGCGGTGCAGGTCGGTGTCGCGCCGGTCGCCGAGGGGACGCCCGCGGAGATCGCCGCGAAGATCTCCGGCGTCGCCCACGACACGTTCATCTCCGGCATGAGCCTCGCCTCGCTGGTCGCGGCGGGTGTGGCGACGGTCGCGATCCTGGTCGCGCTGTTCACCAAGCGCGGCGAGAACGCGGAGAGCGGCGCGGGCGTCGGCCACATCTAGCGCAACACGCCGGGCCGATATGTCCGTTTTTCAGGGGTGGAGTTCCCCTATCAGGGTGACTCCGCTAAAGATTCCTCGCCCTCGGTACGCGCCGCAGGTCACAGTGGGTCACGTCTTCCGCAGGGCATGGGAGGACACCCGGGCCGCGGCGCGCTGCCGGAGGGGGGCAGCGCGTTGGCAGGTCTGCGGACGCGGAACAGGGGTACCCGGTCATCAACCCGAACAGGTCACGGAGACCGAGGAGTTGATGATGGCGAGCTTCGGGCAACGAACACGCGGGTACCCCCGTTCACGCGGCCGGGCAGGTGCGCGGGCCGGGCTGGACCGCGACACGCTGGGCATCGTCGGCACGATCTGCGCCGTCGCCGGATTCTTCACGCTGGGGATCGTGCTGGGGCCGGTGGCACTGGTGTGCGGCTGGGTCTCCATGGGCCGGATATGGAACCCGAAGAGTTCCGTACCGGCGCTGGTGGCGGTGGTGCTGGGGACGATCGACACGGTGCTGGCGCTGCTGTGGCTGGGTGGCGTATCGCTCTAGCGTGGGGGCCGGTGGGGGCCGGTCGCGCAGTTCCCCGCGCCCCTGACGGGGCGCTTCGCCCGCCGTCTCTCCCTAGCTGCGGGCAGTCGTGCCGCTGGGGCGGCACGGGTGGGCGCAGCGGCACCCGGCCAGCGCCGGTGAGCGCAACGCCGTCACCTCGGCCCCCACCCCGTCCTCCCGCAGGGCGACCACCTCGGCCCGCAGCGCCCGCACCTCCTCCGTCAGCAAGGCGATCGCCTCCGTCTGCCGGCGCTCCTCCACGTCGTCCTTCTCGAACCGGGCGATGAACCATGTCGCGATGTTCGCCGTCACCACACCCAGCAGGGCGATCCCGGACAGCATCAGGCCGACCGCGATCATCCGGCCCAGTCCGGTCGTCGGCGCGTGGTCGCCGTACCCCACCGTCGTCATCGTCGTGAACGACCACCACAGCGCGTCACCCAGCGTGCGGATGTTCCCGTTCGGGGAGTCCCGCTCCACCGAGAGCACGGCCAGCGAGCCGAACATCAGCAGTCCGACGACCGCGCCCACCACATACGTCGTCAGCCGGATCTGCGAGGCCATCCGGGCCCGCCGCCCCACCAGCGTCAGCGTCGCGACGAGCCGCAGCAGCCGCAGCGGCTGGAGTATCGGCAGCACCACCGCGCACAGGTCTATCCAGTGCGTCCGCACGAACTCCTTGCGCCGGGGCGCCAGGGCCAGCCGTACGAGGTAGTCGAGAGCGAACGAACCCCACACCACCCACTCCGCCACCGTGCACGCGGCGGTGAGGACATGCCCTGCGGAACTGTCCACGATCGGTAGCGCGTAGGCGACGGCGAAGGCCACCGCGAGCGCCAGCAACGGCCGTTGGGTGAGCTGTTCCCAACGCGCCTGCGCGGACTGTTCCTCCATGGGGGCATCGTAGGCACTATCCGCGCCCCGAAGGGCGCCCCAAAGGGGCGCGGGGAACTGCGCGATCAGCCACGACGTCGCCGCAGCTCCCCACCGCCCGCACCGCCCGCCCCGGCCGAAGCCGAGCGCAGCGGCTAGGCGTCGCCGCCCGCCGCGCCCGGGTGCGCCGCCGTCACGTCCAGCAGCTGGTACCGGTCGATGGCCTGCTTGAGCACCGAGCGGTCGAGCCTGCCCTCACGGGCCAGCTCGGTCAGCACCGCGACGACGATCGACTGCGCGTCGATGTGGAAGAACCGGCGTGCCGCGCCGCGCGTGTCGGCGAAGCCGAAGCCGTCGGCGCCCAGCGACTGGTACGTGCCCGGCACCCAGCGCGCGATCTGGTCCGGAACCGATCGCATCCAGTCGGACACGGCCACGAACGGACCCTCGGCGACGCCCAGCTTGCGCGTCACGTACGGGGTGCGCTGTTCCTCCTCCGGGTGGAGGAGGTTGTGCTCCTCGCAGGCCACGGCCTCGCGCCGCAGCTCGTTCCACGAGGTCGCGGACCAGACGTCGGCCTTCACGTTCCAGTCCGCGGCGAGGATCCGCTGCGCCTCGATCGCCCACGGGACCGCGACACCGGACGCCATGATCTGCGCCGGGACGGTGCCGCCCGTGCCCGCGCTGATCCGGTGGATGCCCTTGAGGATGCCCTCGACGTCCACGTCGGCCGGCTCGGCCGGGTGCTGGATCGGCTCGTTGTAGACGGTCAGGTAGTAGAAGACGTCCTCGCCGTGCGGGTGCTCGGCGTCGCCGCCGTACATCCGGCGCAGGCCGTCCTGGACGATGTGCGCGATCTCGTACGAGTACGCCGGGTCGTAGGCCACGCAGCCCGGGTTCGTCGAGGCGAGCAGCTGGGAGTGGCCGTCGGCGTGCTGGAGGCCCTCACCGGTCAGGGTCGTACGGCCGGCGGTCGCGCCCAGGACGAAACCGCGCGCCAGCTGGTCGGCCATCTGCCAGAACTGGTCACCGGTGCGCTGGAAACCGAACATCGAGTAGAAGACGTAGACCGGGATGAGCGGCTCGCCGTGGGTGGCGTAGGCCGAGCCCGCCGCGATCAGGGAGGCCGTGCAGCCGGCCTCGGAGATGCCGTCGTGCAGCATCTGGCCGGTCGGGGACTCCTTGTAGGCGAGCAGCAGGTCGCGGTCGACCGCCTCGTACTGCTGGCCGAGCGGGTTGTAGATCTTCGCGCTCGGGAAGAAGGAGTCCATGCCGAAGGTGCGGTACTCGTCCGGCGCGATCAGGACGAAGCGACGGCCGATCTCCTTGTCCCGCATGAGGTCCTTGAGGAGACGGACGAAGGCCATGGTGGTCGCGATGGACTGCTGGCCGGTGCCCTTCTTCACGGTCGCGTACGTCTTGTCGTCCGGCAGGGCGAGCGGCTGGGAGCGCACGACGCGGGTCGGGACGTAGCCGCCGAGCCCCTTGCGCCGGTCGTGCATGTACTGGATCTCCTCCGAGTTCCGGCCCGGGTGGTAGTACGGCGGCAGGCCGGACTCCAGCTCCTGGTCGGAGATCGGCAGGTGCAGCCGGTCCCGGAAGCCCTTGAGGTCGGCGACCGTCAGCTTCTTCATCTGGTGCGTGGCGTTGCGGCCCTCGAAGTTCGGGCCCAGCGTCCAGCCCTTGATCGTCTTGGCCAGGATGACCGTCGGCTGGCCCTTGTGCTCGGTGGCCGCCTTGAACGCCGCGTAGATCTTGCGGTGGTCGTGGCCGCCGCGGCCCAGGTGCAGGATCTGGTCGTCGCTCATGTGCTCGACCATCGCCCGCAGCCGCTGGTCGTCACCGAAGAAGTGGTCGCGGATGTACCCGCCGGACTCGGTGGCGTAGGTCTGGAACTGCCCGTCGGGGGTCGTGTTCATCTTGTTGACCAGGACGCCGTCCCGGTCCTGGGCGAGCAGCGGGTCCCAGGTGCGGTCCCAGACCAGCTTGATCACGTTCCAGCCGGCGCCCCGGAAGACCGACTCCAGCTCCTGGATGATCTTGCCGTTGCCGCGCACCGGGCCGTCGAGCCGCTGGAGGTTGCAGTTGACGACGAAGGTCAGGTTGTCCAGGCCCTCGCGCGCGGCGATGGACAGCTGGCCGAGCGACTCCGGCTCGTCCATCTCGCCGTCGCCGAGGAACGCCCAGACGTGCGACTTCGAGGTGTCGGCGATCTCGCGCGCGTGCATGTAGCGGTTCATCCGCGCCTGGTAGATCGCGCCGATCGGGCCGAGGCCCATCGACACCGTCGGGAACTCCCAGAAGCCCGGCATCGAGCGCGGGTGCGGGTAGCTGGAGAGGCCGTTCGGGTATTTCGACTTCTCCTGGCGGAAGCCGTCCAGCTGCTCCTCGCCGAGCCGGTCGAGCAGGAACGCGCGCGCGTAGATGCCAGGGGAGGCGTGGCCCTGGAAGAAGACCTGGTCGCCGCCGTGGCCGTCGTCCTTGCCGCGGAAGAAGTGGTTGAAGCCGACGTCGTAGAGGGACGCCGAGGAGGCGAAGGTGGCGATGTGGCCGCCGACGCCGATGCCCGGACGCTGCGCACGGGAGACCATCACGGCCGCGTTCCAGCGGGTCGCGTTGAGGACCTTGCGCTCGATCTCCTCGTTGCCCGGGAAGAACGGCTCCGCGCGCGTGGGGATCGTGTTGACGTAGTCCGTGCTGCGCATCTCGGGCACGGCCACGCGCCGCTCGCGGGCGCGCTCGATCAGGCGGAGCATCAGATAACGGGCCCGTTCCCGGCCGCGCTCGTCCACGGCGGCGTCGAGCGAGTCGAGCCACTCCTGGGTTTCCTCGGGATCGAAGTCAGGAACCTGACTCGGAAGGCCGCCAATGATGATCGGGTTGCGATCGGATCCGGAAGCCACGCTGTTCCTTACCTGTCAGAGGGGCACTGATTCCCTGCGTTTTCCTGCAAATCCCTGCGTTTCCCCGCACCGCTGTCCATCGTCCACCTCGGGGCAGCGCACGTCATCTCTACCGTGAGGTAACTCGGTCCCGGCCAAAACGCAACGATACGCCCGGGGTGTGACGTGCTTGGCAAACTCGTTCGACCGTCGTATGTGAGGATGATTCCGAAAGGAACATAGCGGGCAAAAGGGAGTGGTGTGTGCCACACCTGTCTGCGATACGGTGCCGGGAGTTGCGGCGACACGGCCGGGATCGTCACCGTTTCGGCGGTCTGAACGGCCGGGTACTTGCGCGATCCGTCCCGCCCGTGTGGACTACGGCCAATGCTTCGCGCACGCGCGTGGCTGAGTTAATCAACAAGACATGATCAGGAGGCAACCCGTGAGCGCGACCGCGGACCACGCGGAGGAGCGGACCACCCCTGCCGTCAGGCTGGGGTTCCAGCCAGACCAGGTGGTCCAGGAGATCGGCTACGACGACGACGTCGACCAGGAACTCCGCGAGTCCATCGAAGACACCATCGGCACCGAGTTGGTGGACGAGGACTACGACGACGTGGCCGACGCCGTGGTGCTGTGGTTCCGTGAGGATGACGGCGACCTGACGGACGCGCTGGTGGATGCCGTCACGTACATGGAGGAAGGCGGCTGGATCCTGCTGCTGACTCCGAAGACGGGCCGTGACGGCTACGTCGAGCCGAGCGACATCGGCGAGGCGGCCACGACCGCCGGCCTCTCGCAGACCAAGAGCGTCAGCGTGGGCAAGGACTGGAACGGCAGCCGGCTGCTGACCCCGAAGGGCGCCGCCAAGAAGCGCTGAGCCCCGGCCGGCGGACGGACCGTGTCCCGGTCCGTCCGCCGGTCTGCCGTGATCGCCGCGCGAACGTCGCCGCATAGGGTGTCCTCACCCGAACAGCCCCTTACGAAGGGATGCAGCGATGGCGATCCAGGTCGGCGACAAGGCGCCCGACTTCGAGCTCAAGGACAACCACGGCCGGTCCGTGAAGCTGTCCGACTTCCGCGGCGAGAAGAACGTCGTGCTGCTCTTCTACCCGTTCGCCTTCACCGGTGTGTGTACCGGTGAGCTGTGCGAGCTGCGCGACAACCTGCCCCAGTTCGAGGACCGCGGCACCCAGCTGCTCGCCGTCTCCAACGACTCCATCCACACCCTGCGCGTCTTCGCCGAGCAGGAGGGCCTGGAGTACCCGCTGCTCAGCGACTTCTGGCCGCACGGCGAGACCTCGCGCGCCTACGGCGTCTTCGACGAGGCCAAGGGCTGCGCGGTCCGCGGCACCTTCGTCATCGACAAGGAGGGCGTCGTCCGGTGGACCGTGGTCAACGGACTGCCGGACGCACGCGACCTGAACGACTACGTGAAGGCGCTCGACGCCCTGTAGACCGCTTCGTGGACCGTTCGTCGATCCCCTAGGGGTCGACAGGGCCGACACCCGGTAATTCTTCGGGGTCCAGGGCCTGCGGGGGGCGGGAACCCGTCACTAGGATCGAATCGTTGATCCGGTATCCGAAGCACCACGGGGGCTTCCCGCCCCTGGACACCACAAGGGAGGACTCGTGGGAGTCAGCCTCAGCAAGGGCGGCAACGTATCGCTGACGAAGGAGGCCCCCGGCCTGACCGCGGTCCTCGTCGGTCTGGGCTGGGACGTCCGGACCACCACCGGCACCGACTTCGACCTCGACGCCAGCGCACTGCTGCTGAACGCCGAGGGCAAGGTCGGCAGTGACGCGAACTTCGTCTTCTTCAACAACCTCAAGAGCCCCGAAGGCTCGGTCGAGCACACCGGTGACAACCTCACCGGTGAGGGCGAGGGCGACGACGAGGTGATCAAGGTCAGCCTGGTCACGGTCCCCGCCGACGTCGAGAAGATCGTCTTCCCGGTGTCGATCTACGACGCCGACAACCGCCAGCAGTCCTTCGGTCAGGTCCGCAACGCGTTCATCCGCGTCGTGAACCAGGCCGGCGGCGCCGAGATCGCCCGCTACGACCTGTCCGAGGACGCCTCGACCGAGACCGCCATGGTCTTCGGCGAGCTGTACCGCAACGGCGCGGAGTGGAAGTTCCGCGCCATCGGCCAGGGCTACGCCTCCGGCCTGCGCGGCATCGCCCAGGACTTCGGCGTCAACGTCTGAGCCCGTCCGGGCGCCCGTCGAGGGCGTTCGAAAGTCCGCACTGTCCGGCGTCGCACCGTTTACGGTCGGCGCCGGACGTGCAGGACAACCGGAGAAACACCGCTAGGGGAGGACCAGCACCATGGGCGTCACGCTCGCCAAGGGAGGCAATGTCTCCCTCTCCAAGGCCGCACCGAACCTCACCAACGTCATGATCGGACTCGGCTGGGACGCCCGCTCCACCACCGGCGCCCCCTTCGACCTCGACGCCAGCGCGCTCCTGTGCAAGGACGGCCGGGTGCTCGGCGACGAGTGGTTCGTCTTCTACAACCAGCTCAAGAGCCCGGACGGCTCCGTCGAGCACACCGGCGACAACCTCACCGGTGAGGGCGAGGGCGACGACGAATCGATTCTGGTCGACCTGCCCAAGGTGCCGGCCGAGGTCGACAAGATCATCTTTCCGGTCTCCATCCACATGGCCGACGAGCGCGGCCAGACCTTCGGCCAGGTCTCCAACGCGTTCATCCGGGTGGTCAACCAGGCCGACGGCCAGGAGCTCGCCCGCTACGACCTCAGCGAGGACGCCTCCACCGAGACCGCCATGATCTTCGGCGAGCTCTACCGGTACCAGGGCGAATGGAAGTTCCGGGCCGTCGGCCAGGGCTACGCCTCCGGGCTGCGGGGTATCGCTCTCGACTTCGGTGTGAACGTCTCGTAGCACCCGTCACAGCCGGATGTAGGGCCCGCGCGAGCCGTAGGACACCGATGCCCTCTAGACTCCGTGGTCAACAATGAGTAAAGCCGAGTACGGCGCGGGAGAGACCCTCCCCCAGACTCCGTCTGGGAGGTACCCCCACACACCATGATTGGGTAACCAGTGCTTTTGAAAACCTTCGGCTGGTCGTTCGCGATCACCGCGCTCGGCCTGGTCGCCGCGGTCTTCTACGGGGGGTGGGAGGCCTTCGGCATCGTGGCGATCCTCGCCGTCCTCGAGATCTCCCTGTCGTTCGACAACGCGGTCGTCAACGCCGGAATCCTGAAGAAGATGAACGCCTTCTGGCAGAAGATCTTCCTCACGGTCGGCGTTCTCATCGCGGTCTTCGGCATGCGGCTGGTCTTCCCCGTCGTGATCGTCGCGGTCACCGCCAAGATGGGTCCCATCGAGGCCGTCGACCTCGCACTCAACAACAAGGACCGCTACCAGGAACTGGTCACCGACGCCCACCCGGCGATCGCCGCCTTCGGCGGCATGTTCCTGCTGATGATCTTCCTCGACTTCATCTTCGAGGACCGGGACATCCAGTGGCTGCGCTGGATCGAGCGCCCGCTGGCCAAGCTCGGCAAGGTCGACATGCTGGCGGTCTGCATCGCCCTGATCGTCCTGCTGATCACCTCCTTCACCTTCGCCACCCACGCCCACCAGCACGGCGGCGGCCACGTCGACAAGGCGCAGACGGTCCTGATCGCCGGTATCGCCGGCCTGATCACCTACATGATCGTCGGTGGCCTCTCCGGCTTCTTCGAGGACCGCCTCGAAGCCGAGGAGGAACGCGAGCACGAGGCGGAGGAAGAGGCCGAGCGCACCGGCAAGAAGAAGTCGGCGGTCCTGCTGGCCGGCCAGGCCGCGTTCTTCATGTTCCTCTACCTGGAGGTCCTGGACGCGTCCTTCTCCTTCGACGGCGTGATCGGCGCGTTCGCCATCACCAACGACATCGTCCTGATGGCCCTCGGCCTCGGTATCGGCGCGATGTACGTCCGGTCGCTCACGGTCTACCTGGTCCGCCAGGGCACCCTCGACGACTACGTCTACCTGGAGCACGGCGCCCACTACGCGATCGGTGCGCTGGCGGTCATCCTGATGGTCACCATCCAGTACCAGATCCACGAGGTCATCACCGGTCTCGTCGGCGTCATCCTGATCGGCTGGTCGTTCTGGTCCTCCGTACGACGCAACCAGCGGTTGGCGGCGGCCGAGGGAAAAGCGGGGACGGACGAGAAGGCTGAGGTCTCGTCCGGCGTCTGAACCGGCTCGTCGGGCCGAAAACGGAGGGTGTGACACCCTTCTGGACGAGGAACGCTCTGTTCGGGGCGGCCGACACGGTCGGCCGCCCCGAGGCGTCGGCGGAAGTCTCTGGGGGCGGTAATGGGTTTCTTCGACGGACTGATGGGCGGAAGGGCGGCCGAGTTCGACTCGGGCAGTGCCGCGTCCAACGCCATCGAGCTCACCAAGCGGCACCAGCAGGTGTCCCTGACGAAGCAGGGCGCGGCCACCGGCAACCTGCGCATCAACCTCGCCTGGCGGATGCGGACGTCCGACTTCGACGGCGAACAGCGGACCAGCCTGTTCCGGCACCCCTTCAAGGCGCTCAGGCCGCCGGAGGTGCTCGGACACGGGCAGAGCATGGTCAACGTCGACCTCGACCTCGGGGCGCTGTACGAGCTGGCCGACGGGAGCAAGGGTGTCGTACAGCCGCTCGGCGGCCTGCTCGGGGACGTGAACGCACCGCCGTACGTCAAGCTCAGCGGCGACGACCGGTTCGGGTCGGCGTCCGGCGAGACGATGTACGTCAACCTTGATCACCGGGACAACATCAAGCGGCTGCTGGTCTTCGTGTACATCTACGACCAGACGCCGGCGTTCGACCGCACCCACGCGATCGTCACGCTCTACCCCAGCAACGGGCCGCGGATCGAGATAGGCCTGGACGAACGGCATCCGCAGGCCCGGTCGTGTGCGGTGGTGATGATCGAGAACGTCAAGGGGGAACTGGTCGTCCGGCGCGAGGTGAAGTTCGTGTACGGGTTCCAGGGGGAGCTGGACCGGTTGTACGGGTGGGGGCTGCAGTGGGGGCGGGGTTACAAGACGAAGGTGGAGAAGTAGGGCGGCGGCGGGGGCACCGTCACCGCCCGATGAACTGCGGTCCCTGCGGAGGCAGCCGGAAGTCCGTGTTCGGGACCGTCGCCACCGGGATCGGGGCCGGCGGGGGGTAGCCGTAGCCCGACTGGGGCTGCTGCTGGGGGTAGCCGTAGGCCGGTGAGGCCGGCTGGGGGTAGCCGTACGCCGGCTGGGCCGGGACCGTGGTCGGCTGCTCGGGCGGCAGCGGCTGGGAGGCCGGGAACTCCTCCAGCGACTCCGACTCGTCCACCGAGATGCCGAAGTCGGTCGCCAGGCCCTTGAGGCCGTTGCTGTAGCCCTCGCCCAGCGCGCGGAACTTCCAGCCCTCGCCCCTGCGGTACAGCTCACCGCAGATCAGGGCCGTCTCGGCGCCGGTCTCCGGCTTGATGTCGAAGTGGGCCAGCGGCTCGGCGTCGGGAGCCGAGGCGTCGTACAGCAGGATGCGCAGGGCGGGTACGTGTTCGAACGGGACGCCGTCCGCCGATGCGACCAGGAGGATTCGGCCGACGTTGGGCTCGACACCGGGGAGATCTGTCTGGATCGTGTCGGTGAGGCCTTCGGCCACCCGTTTCTTGCCCAGCCGCCAGACCTTCCCGGAAGGGTGCCGGGGCTGATTGTAGAAGACGAAGTCCTCGTCGGAGCGCACACGTCCGTCGGGGCCGAGGAGCAGCGCCGAGGCATCGACGTCCGGGACTCCCTGCCCGGGGGTCCAGCGCAGTACCGCCCGGACCGTGGTGGCCTCCACGGGGACGTTCGACCCCTTCAGCATCGCGTGCGTCATGCGGTCATCCTGCCCTCTCGGTCCTGGTCACGACAACGCGGGGGGCTCCGTGACCGACACAGGCGGGTTACCTGGAATTCATGCCCGGCGGGAACCCTCGACATGGCTTTGTACGTACTATTACCGGCCACCCTTTACCAATTCCACAGCCTAGGTCTACGCCGCCGCGGGGAGTTTTATGCGTCATTTCGGGCACATCGCACCTGAGGTGCGGCAGCGACTCTTCCACCAGGAGCCGTGCGAGTTCACCGCCGACTCCCCGGCCCGGCTGCTCTCCGCGGCCCTGGGCGCCACGCTGTACAGCCCGGCCACCCGGGAGCGGCTCGCCGACGACATCGTCAAACAGGCGGGACTCGGCGTGGTCTCGATGGTGCTGTGCCTGGAGGACTCCATCGGCGACGAGGACGTGGTGGCGGGCGAGGCGAACCTCGTCCGCCAGTTCGCCGACCTGGCCGCTCGCGCCCGGGCGGGCGTGGAGCTGCCGCTGCTCTTCATCCGGGTGCGCGAGCCCGAGCAGATCCCCGATCTGGTACGGCGGCTCGGCGGCAGCGTGTCGCTGCTGTCCGGGTTCGTGTTCCCGAAGTTCACCGAGGAGCGCGGCATCCCCTTCCTGGAGGCGCTGACCGGAGCCGAGGCGCGCAGCGGCCGCCGGCTCTTCGGGATGCCCGTCCTGGAGACGCCCGAGCTGATGTACCGGGAGACGCGCGTGGACGCCCTGGAGGGCATCGCCCGCGCCGTCGACAAGTATCGGAGCAAGGTGCTGGCGCTGAGGCTCGGGGTGACCGATTTCTGCTCCTCGTACGGGCTGCGGCGGGCACCCGACATGACCGCCTACGACGTGCAGATCATCGCCTCCGTGATCGCGGACGTGGTGAACATGCTGGGGCGGGCGGACGGCACCGGGTTCACGGTGACCGGGCCGGTCTGGGAGTACTTCCGGGTCCCCGAGCGCATGTTCAAGCCGATGCTCCGCTCCAGCCCCTTCCTGGAGGAGCAGGCCGTGGAGCTGCGCGACCGCCTCATCGAACATGCCATGGACGGGCTGCTCAGGGAGATCTCCCTGGACCACGCCAACGGCCTGCTCGGCAAGACCTGCATCCACCCCTCGCACGTCCTCCCCGTGCACGCGCTGTCGGTCGTCAGTCACGAGGAGTTCTCGGACGCCCAGGACATCCTGCGGCCGGAACGGGGCGGTGGGGGTGTACTTCGCTCGGCGTACACGAACAAGATGAACGAGGTGAAGCCGCACCGCGCCTGGGCCGAGCGGACCATGCTGCGGGCCGAGGTGTTCGGCGTGGCCAACGAGGACGTCGGCTTCGTGGAGCTGCTCGCCGCCGGAATCCCCGGCTGACGGGCCCTAGGGGACGACACAGGAAGCACATGAACATCGCAGTGAACAACGGGGACTGGTCCGGCAGCTGGGTCGCCGAGCGGCTCGGCGTCGAACTCGTGGGCGACGACGGTCTGCGGGCCCTGCTCGGACTGGCCCTGCGCCGCAACCCCAAGCGGGCCCACCTGCTGGTCTCCAACGTGCTCGGCAAGCACGTGCCGCAGTCACCGGCGGTGGTGTACGGCCACGGGTTCAGTCTGGGCCGACGGGTACGTGAGCTCCTCGGCGACGAGGAGGCGGCCCGGGCCGTCGTGGTGGGCTACGCCGAGACGGCCACCGGCCTCGGCCACTCCGTCGCGGACGGCATCGGCCTCGCCCCCTACCTGCACTCCACGCGGCGCCCGGTCCCGGGCATCACCCCGGCCGGCGGCTTCGAGGAGTCCCACTCCCACGCGACCTCGCATCTGCTGCTCCCGGAGGACCCCGCGCTGCTGGCCGGCGGCGGCCCGCTGGTCCTGGTGGACGACGAGTTCTCCACGGGCAACACGGTCCTGAACACGATCAGGGACCTGCACGCCCGTTATCCGCGGAAACGTTACGTCGTGGTGGCTCTGGTCGATATGCGGTCACCCGCGGACGCGGGTCGCCTCGCGGATCTCGCCGGTGAGATCGGCGCGAGGGTGGACCTGGTGGCCGGCGCGTCGGGGTCCGTGAAGCTGCCCGACGGCGTTCTGGAAAAGGGGCAGGAGCTGGTGGCTCGGTACGAGGAGAGTGCCGCGCAGGGTGACCGGTCGGGTGCGGCGCCGTCTGGGCTGAGCGCGCAGTTCCCCGCGCCCCTAGGTGGGTTGACTGGTCGTCGCCTTCAAGGGCAACGCCCTGAAGGGGCGCGGGGAACTGCGCGACCAGCCCCCACCGGCCCGCAGACGACCGACGACCGCACCACCCCGCACATCACACACGTCGACCTGCACTGGCCCCGGGGCCTCCCCGACGGCGGCCGGCACGGCTTCACCCCCGCCCACCGAATACGCCTCGAAACGGCCCTCCCCGCCATGGCCGCGCGCCTGGCCGAGGCCCTGCCCTCCGATGCCCGCCGCGTACTCACCCTCGGCTTCGAGGAGCTGATGTACGCCCCCCTCAGAGTCGCCCGTGAGCTGGAGCCCCTCGTCGCCGCCGAGGTGCGGTACTCCACCACCACCCGCTCACCCGTGCTGGCCGTCGACGACCCCGGCTACGCCATCCGCAGCCGTCTCGTCTTCCCGGCCCACGACAACCCCGCCGACGGCCCCGGCGAGCGCTACGCGTACAACGTGGCCGGCGCCGGCTTCGACGCGGTGGTCGTCTTCGTCGACTCCACCGGCGACACCCCCGAACTGCACGCCCCGGACGGCCTGCTGGCCCGGCTCGGCGCGCATGCCCCGCATGTCCTGCTCGCGGTCGTACCGTCGTACGTCCCCGCGCTGACCGAAGAGAGCCCCGCCATGCTGCCCGAGCCCCTCCGAGGCCCCGCCTTCTCCTCGTACCCGCCGGAGGACGTCGGCTGGCTGCTCCAGGACCTCTCGGACGTCACGCTGGAGGCGCCGACCGAGGAGCGCGAGGAGGCCATCCAGGGCGGTGGCGCGCACTACGCCGAGTCGCTGCCGGTGGAGTACCAGCCGAGCGAGCAGTACCAGGCGTTGTTCCACGCGGCCCTGGAGACCTCGGCGGCGCGGCTCGCGCAGGCGGTCGGGGTCGTCACCGAGACGGTGATGGCCGAGCGGTCGCCGCGGCCGGTGCTGGTGTCGCTGGCGCGGGCCGGGACGCCGGTGGGCGTGCTGATGCGCCGCTGGGCGCGGTTCCGGTACGGCGCCGAGCTGCCGCACTACGCCGTGTCGATCGTGCGCGGCCGCGGTATCGACGCGAACGCGCTGCGCTGGCTGGCGGACCGTCACGATCCGCGGGACGTCGTGTTCGTGGACGGCTGGACCGGCAAGGGCGCCATCACCCGGGAACTCGCCGACGCGATCGAGGAGTTCGGGGAGCGGGAGGGCGTCTCCGGGTTCGACCCGGAGATCGCGGTGCTCGCGGACCCCGGGTCGTGCGTGCGGACGTACGGCACCCGGGAGGACTTCCTGATCCCCTCCGCCTGCCTCAACTCGACGGTCTCCGGGCTGATCTCGCGGACCGTGCTGCGGGCCGACCTGGTGGGTCCCGACGACTTCCACGGCGCGAAGTTCTACCGCGAGCTGGCCGGGGCCGATGTGTCGGTGGCCTTCCTGGACGCGGTCGCGGCGCGGTTCGAGGAGGTCGTGGACGCGGTGGACGAGGCCGTGAAGGAGCTGGCCGTCGCGGACCGCACACCGACCTGGGAGGGCTGGGCGGCCGTGGAGCGGATCAGCGAGGAGTACGGCATCCACGACGTGAACCTCGTCAAGCCGGGCGTGGGGGAGACCACCCGGGTGCTGCTGCGCCGGGTGCCCTGGAAGATCCTGGCGCGGGCCGGGGCCGGCGCCGACCTGGACCATGTGCGGCTGCTGGCCGAACAGCGCGGTGTACCGGTGGAGGAGGTCGGCGAACTGCCGTACACCTGTGTCGGGTTGATCCATCCCAAGTACACGCGCGGGGCGACCGGCGCCGACGGCAAGGCGGTGAACGTCTGATGGCGCTGCTGGTGGCGAGCGACCTCGACCGTACGCTCATCTACTCGGCGGGTGCCCTGGCGCTGACCATGCCGGACGCGCGGGCGCCCCGGCTGCTCTGTGTCGAGGTGCACGAGAGCAGGCCGCTGTCGTACCTGACCGAGACGTCCGCGCGGTTGCTGACCGAGCTCGGCGACGCGGCCGTCTTCGTGCCGACGACCACCCGGACCCGCAAGCAGTACGAGCGGATCAACCTGCCGGGGCCCGCGCCGCGGTACGCCATCTGTGCCAACGGCGGGCATCTGCTGGTGGACGGGGTGTCCGACGCGGACTGGCACGGGCAGGTGCTGGCGCGGCTGGCCGACGAGTGCGCGCCGCTGGACGAGGTGTGCGCGTATCTGTCGGAGCACGCCGACCCGGTGTGGCTGCGCAAGCTGCGGGTCGCCGAGGACCTGTTCGCCTACCTGGTGGTGGAGCGGGAGCTGCTGCCCGAGGAGTGGGTGAAGAGCCTCGCGGTGTGGGCGGAGAACCGCGGCTGGACGGTGTCGTTGCAGGGGCGGAAGATCTACGCCGTGCCGAAGCCGCTGACGAAGAGCGCGGCGATGCGGGAGGTCGCGCGGCGGACCGGCGCCGAGCTGACGCTGGCTGCGGGGGACTCGCTGCTCGACGCCGACCTGCTGCTGGCCGCGGACCGTGGCTGGCGCCCGGGGCACGGCGAGTTGGCCGACGCCGGATGGGCCGGGCCGGCCGTCGTCGCGTTGCCGGAGCGCGGGGTGCTGGCCGGAGAACGAATCCTGCGGGAATTCCTGAAGACGGTCCGTACGGAGGGCTAGCCGCAGCAGCCGCCGCCGCAACAGCCGCCGGAGCTGGGAGCGGCGGCGGGTGTGGCAGCCGTACCGCCCACCGCCACCGTGGACAAGAGCTTTACGGTGTCTTCATGCCCGTGCGGGCATGCTGCCGGAGCGGACGACTCGGCCATGGGGCGGGACAGTTCGAAGGTGTCGCCGCAGGTGCGGCAGCGGTACTCGTAGCGGGGCATGGGGACAGGCTAACGGGAGTACTGAGGAAGTGATGGGCATCACTGCACCTCAGAATTTCATGAGTGTTCCTTTCTGTCCGATACTTGTGCGGAGATTTTGAAAAGATCGCTGATAATTTAAGCTGGCCGCGAGGAGCCGAAAGACCGGGGGATGAGGGGGGCTCGCAGCGCCGCGCCCACCGCGGCCCTGCCACCCGTCGTGTCTAACCGCGCGCGCAAGACCGAGTGCGAGGGGAGACGCAGTCGTGACGGACGCATCGGAGCGGACGGGCGACCCGGAGGACGGCCATGACCAGGCCGGATCCCGGGATCGAAAGCCGTTCGAGCCGGACGCGACCCTGCACCTGAAGGTCGACGGCCTGCGGGCGGAGCATGCTCCGCGGCAGAAGGGTGACGACGCTCAGCGTGCGCAGGAAGTCGCACGGCAGAAGGCGGAGGCGCTCTGGAACGAGCTGCACGCCCTGCGGGCAGGGAAGGCCGACGCAGCGAAGGCGGGGGAGGGCGCGGGCGACATCCCGGCGCCCCGCGCGGGGGAGCGGCGGAAGAAGCCGGATCCGCCGAGGCATGACGAGACCCTGCATCTGAAGGTGGACGCCCTGCGGGCGGACGTCACGATGCAGATCCGGGTGCCCGAGCAACGGCAGCCGGAGCCGGAGCCGTCGGCCTCGGGCGGCCGTGCCGAGCGGCGCCGCAGCGCCCGCCCGTCGCCGCGTGAACGCGTGCTGGCGGCGGTGGCGGGACTCCGGGCCCTCGTGGGGCCCCGACTCGCGCCACTGGCCCCGTACGCGCAAAAGCTGCGGCCGAAGTACCCGCGGCCCGGCCGGACCGGCTGGCGGCGCTGGATACCGTCCTGGCGGCAGTGGCTGGGAGGTTTCTTCGGGAGCATCGGCCTGACCGGGCTGTTCCTCGTCGTCGCCTACGCGGCCACGGACATACCGTCCAACCTCAACACGTACGCCACCCAGCAGGACAACGTGTACTTCTGGTCCGACGGGACGCCGATGGCCCGGACCGGCTGGGTGCAGCGGCAGGACATGCCGCTCAAGGACATACCGGTGGACGTGCGCTGGGCGGTGCTCGCGGCGGAGAACGAGAGCTTCTACTCCGACCCCGGTATCTCGGTCAAAGGCATAGCCCGGGCCCTGTATCGCACCGTTGGTGAGGGGGACACCGAGGGCGGGTCCACCATTACCCAGCAATATGTGAAAAACGTCTATCTGACACAGAACCAGACGGTGAGCCGTAAATTCACCGAGGCGATGATCTCCCTCAAGCTCGACAACAGGATGAGCAAGGACCAGATCCTGGAGGGCTACCTCAACACCAGCTGGTTCGGCCGGGGGACGTACGGCATCCAGCGCGCCGCCCAGGCCTACTACGGCAAGGACGTCGGCGATCTGAACGCCAGCCAGGCCGCCATGCTCGCCTCACTACTCAAGGGCGCCGGGCTCTACGACCCGACGCTGAGCAAGGCCAACCACCAGCGGGCGGTGGAGCGCTGGTCCTGGATCCTGGACCGGATGGTCAAGATCGGCAAACTGTCGCCGGCCGAACGGGCCACGTACAAGACCTTCCCGGACCCGATCAAGAACAACAAGGTCTACGACACCGGCAGCCAGAGCGACTACCTGGTCGAACTGGCCCAGCAGTACGCCAAGAAGTCCGCCCATATCTCGGACAAGCAGTTCGACCTCGGCGGATACCAGATCTACACGACCTTCGACCGCAAGAAGGAGGACACCCTCACCAAGGCGGTCAGCAAGGCCCGCAAGGCGGCCAAGGAGAGTGACCCGGGGCTGGCGAAGGCCGCGCACTACGGCGCCGCCTCGGTCGCCACCGACGGACGCATCGTCGCCGTGTACGGCGGACCCGACCACCGTACGCAGGGCTACAACGAGTCCAACTCGACCACCGTCCCGGCCGGTACCGCCTTCCTGCCCTTCGTCTATGCCGCCGGGCTCCAGAACGGCGTCCACAAGGAGCGCGGCGGGGCCGCCACCTCGGTCACCCCGGAGACCCTTTACGACGGCAACGACAAGGTCCCCGTCACGACACCGGACGGGCCGTACTGGGACCGCAGCGGCAAGAAGGTCCACGCGAACAACGACGACGGGACGTCCTATGGGCAGATCAGCCTGGCCCAGGCCCTCGCCCGGTCCGTGAACACACCGTTCATGCAACTCGGCATGGACACCGGGCTCGACAAGGTGCGGTCCACCGCGGTGGCCTCCGGGCTGCTCGCCGACAGCATCGGGGCACAGGTGCCGACGCTGTCCATGGGCAGCTCCACGCCCAGCGCGATCCGGATGGCGAGCGGCTACGCCACCTTCGCGGCCGGCGGCAACCACACCGAGCCGTACTCGGTCTCCAAGATCACCCGCAACGGCCACCGGGTCGTCCTCGACACCCCGCAGCCGACCCGAGCGGTCCGCGACGACGTGGCCGAGGACGTCCAGCTGGCGCTCACCGAATCGTTCCGCCTCGCCCACCCGACCGCCTCCGCCGGTACCGGTGCCGGGGCGGTGGGCAAGGCGGGTACCACCAACGCCACCGGCAAGGACACCGCCTCCTGGTACACCGGCACGGCCTCGTCCGTGACCACGTCCGTCGTCGTCTACCGCATCGACCTGAACAAATCCCTGGAGCCGCTCCCGCTCAAGGGACTCGCCGGCACCGGCGACGACAACGTCCCGTACGCGGTCTGGGCACAGGCCATGGGCCTTGACTGACCACCGAAGCCCGAAGCTCCCCACACCACCCGCAGAATGAGCCCCGCATGAAGCCCCGCACGAAGTCGACAACCGGCGGCCACCGCCGCAAGGCGCCCGCCCGCGACCGCCGTCCAGCCCGCCCGGAGTTCCTGACCCTGGCCGCCTTCCTCGTCGTGGCCTCCCTCGTCGCGGGCTATCTGGTGCTCACCAGACAGGACGACACGGCGCCCACCGCCGCCGGCACCAGAAAGGCCTCCCCGTCGGCGTCGGCGAGCCCGAAGTGGGACGGCAAGACCAAGATCCTCGGGGACGGCTCGACGTCCTACACCGGGCCGCAGACCGACCAGTTGAAGCCCGAGAAGCTCAAGCCGGGTGAGAAGCCGCCCCAGTTCGTCGTCTTCTCCTGGGACGGCGCCCTGGAGGGCGACGACCATCTCTTCTCGCACTACCGGGAGATGGCCAAGGAGTACAACGCCCACATGACCTTCTTCCTCACCGGCATCTACCTGCTGCCCAAGAGCAAGAAGTCCCTCTACACCGGGCCGATGCACTCCCCGGGCGACGCCGCCATCGACTACGCCACCGACGAGCACATCCGCACCACGCTGGAGCAGCTGCGCGAGGCCTACAACCAGGGCAACGAGATCGGCACCCACTTCAACGGCCACTTCTGCGAGAAGAAGGGCGGCGGCGAGTGGAGCGTCGCGCAGTGGAAGAGCGAGATCGACCAGTTCTACAAGTTCGTGGAGAACTGGAAGACCAACACCGGCTTCAAGGACATCCCCGCCCTGCCCTTCGACTTCAAGCAGGAGGTCGTCGGCGGCCGCGCCCCCTGCCTGGAGGGCCAGCCCAACCTGCTCAAGGCCCTGCAGAAGTACGGCTACAACTGGAAGTACGACGCCAGCTCCCCCGGTGACTACCAGATATGGCCGTCCAAGAAGAACGGCCTGTGGAACTTCCCGCTGGAGCTGCTGCCCTACGGCAACAACATCCAGGCCCTGTCGATGGACTTCAACTTCCTCTACAACCAGTCCAACGGAGAGGTCGACGGCGACTCGTCCCAGTACGCCACCTGGGAGCAGGAAACCGTCAACTCCTACATGAACGGCTTCAACCGCGTCTACTACGGCAGCCGGGCCCCGCTGTTCATCGGCAACCACTTCGAGGACTGGAACGGCAGCATCTACATGAAGGCCATCGACCAGATCATCCCGAAGATCTGCACCAAGAAGGGCGTCAAGTGCGTCTCCTTCAAGGAACTCTCCGACTGGATGGACGCCCAGGACCCGGAGACCCTCGCCCGGCTGCGCTCCCTGGACCCGGCACAGGCCCCGGCCGACTGGTCGACCATCGTCAAGTGACCACGGCGCAGTGACCACAGCGGGTGACACGGTTCAAGTACGGGGCACCGCAAGCGGATTCTCCAGATGCAACCCCCTTCACAGGAGCCACACACGTCGTGCGAAGATGCCGTCGCCCGGTAGGTGTACCGGCGTAGAGGGGAAACACCATTGAAATCCAGAAAACTGAGCCGTAAGCGCAGCCGTGCGGCCATAGTCACGGCGGCGGCTGCCTCGGTCGTCGCCGGCGTCGCCCTCGTGCCCAACTGGAGCGCGGGCGCGGCCGTCGTCGACGACCCGACCGTGGACGCCGCGACCAAGGCGACCTTCCAGAAGCTGGCCGACGCGGTCTTCACCGACCGCACCCAGGCCCTCGTGCGCGGGGCCACCACGAAGCAGAGCACGTCCCGCTTCTCCGGCGACGTCCGCCTGTCCAGCACCCAGTCGCGTGACGAGAACTCCGCGCTGACCCAGCTGCGCGGCCGCCAGAACAGCCTCGCCGAGCTCGGCGAGACGTACAGCGCCGGCAACACCCGGGTCACGCTCGACGCGACCCGCGTCACCGGCCGCACCGCCAAGGCAGACGTCACCGAGACCACGACGCTGACCTACGCGAAGGCCACCGGCAACGCGCCGAAGACCACCGGCTTCCAGTCCCACCACGAGCTGACCTTCAAGGCCGACCAGCAGGGCACCTGGCAGCTCAGCACCATCAAGGACACGGACGACGGGGGCCTCGCCGTCAACACCCTGTCCAAGCCCTCGGTCAAGGCGCCCGCCACCGGCGACGACGGCGACACCATGCCGAACGCCCCGCGCGCGGCGACCACCCGCAACCCGGCGGCCGTCCCGAAGACCAGCACCACGTACGACTACAAGGCCATGGCGACCTACGCCGAGAAGTACTGGAACGTCTACAACAAGGACTACCCGGACTTCAACGGCCACGCCGACGGCGGCGACTGCACCAACTTCGTCAGCCAGTCCCTGAAGGCCGGCGGCTGGAAGCACGCCCCGGGCTACGTCTACGACTACACGAAGTGGTTCGGCACCGCCGACATCCAGTCCGACTCGTTCGTCGGCGTCAACGAGTGGTCCTGGTTCGCCCAGAACTCCAAGCGGACCACCCCGCTCGCCAACGTCTACCAACTGGAGGTCGGCGACGTCCTCCAGATGGACTTCGACCGGGACGGGTCCAAGGACCACACCATGATCGTGACGTACAAGAGCAACGGCGTCCCGTACGTCACGTACCACTCGAACAACACCCTGCGCAGGTCGGTGGCGAGCCTCATCGCGTCGTACCCCAACGCGTACTACTACGCCTACCGCACCTGATCACCGGAGGTGACGGCCCGCTGTTCCGCATCGGGGTGGCGGGCCCGCCAGTACGGGTTGTCGTGCGGCAGGTTCGTACTGACCCTGCCGTACATCCCGAACACCATCAGCACGATGCCCACCACGAAACTGAACAGCACGTTCTGGATCCTGAAGGCCAGGAAGTTCGAGTCCGTGTCGAGCAGGCCCAGGAACAGGAAGCCGTTCAGGATGAACAGCACACCGAGCACCATGTTCAACGTGGACGCGAAGTTCCCGCCGATCACCGTCCCGGCGAACAGCAGGACCCCGACACAGATCGACAGCACGCTCAGCGCGCCGTTGGTGTTCAGACCGATCGCGGTGTTGCCGCCGGTGTCGAAGAACCCGATGTTGTTCGTGAGCCCGAGGATGCCGAAGGCCAGCAGGAACAGGCCCATCAGGCCCGCCCCGATCCGGTAGACCCTGTTCAGGCGGTGGTCGACGGGCAGCGCCTCGTCGAACATGATCCGCCGCCGCGTCCCCGGGTGCGTTACGTGTGAGGCCATCTCCGCCTCCTGATCTCGAATGCGGGTTCTACCCAATATCCGCCCGCGCCGACCGGTCGGCAACGGCTCACGGATGAGCGGTGCCCCGGTCCTCCCGGATCTGCCCGACCACCCGCGCCACCGACGCCCGTACCGCTTCCGTCTCCGTCAGGAAGTGCCAGTAGTCGGGATGGCGCCCCTCCAGCGTCCCCACCGCCCGCTCCAGCCGCGCCACCGCGTCGTCCAGAGGCCGCGCGTGCCGCGGATCGGGACTGTTGCGCCCGGACATCGCCAGCCGCTGCGCGTCCCGGATCGCGAACCGGGTCCGCTCGATCTCCGCCTGCGGATCCTTCTGCACGGCGTTCAGCCGGGCCAGCCGGTCACCGGCCGCCGACACCGCCTCGTCGGTACCGTTCAGCAGCGCCCGCACGGTCGACAGCAGCGAGGTGGCGTCCGCCCACTTCTGCGCGTCCCGGGCGGCCTGCGCCTCCTTCAGCTTCTGCTCGGCCTGCCGGACGTTCTCCGCGGCCTGCCGGGGCACCTGCTGCAGATCCTGCCAGCAGGCGGCCGAGAACCGCCGCCGCAGCTCGCTCAGCACCGGGTCCACCTGCCCGGCCCGGGTGGTCAGCGCCTGCGCGCGGGTGCGCAGACTCACCAGCCGGTGATCGATCTCGGCGGCCTTCTCCGGCAGCCGCTCCGCCTCGACCCGGATGGCCTCGGCCTCCCGCTGCACCCGCCCCGCCCGCTCCAGGGTCGCCTGCACACCATGCTGACCCGCGCCCTGATTGAGCTTCGTCAGATCCGGCGAGAGCGCGGCCAGCCGAGCCGCCAGCTCATCGGCCCTGATCCGGGTCTCCCGCACGGCATCCAGCGCGTTGCTGGCCGCCAGCAGCGCCTGCCGGGCCCGCTCCACGGCCGGCGCGAGCCGCGCCAGCTGCGTCTCGGCCTTGCCCAGCAGCGGCCCGAGGGACTCCCCGAACCGGTCCAGCTCCCCCTTGACCCGGACCAGCTCGTCCTTGGCCCCGGAGATCTCCCCGCGCGCCCGCGCCGCAACCGAGGCTTCGAGGTCGTCCCGGTCCAGGTCGTAGGCGTCGATGGCCTGGATGTAGCGGTTGCTGACCTCGTCGATCCGCCGCCCCAGCGCCTCGAAGTCGGAGACGGCACGGCGGGCGGCCGGTGTGTCGTCGACGGCGGAGATGGTCTCTATGGAGATCCGCAGATCCCGCTGGGCGGTGTCCAGCTCGTAGAAGGCGTTGGCCGCGGCGTCCTTGGCCGCCTGGGCCTCGGCCCGCTGGCTCTCCGCGCGCCCGCCGAACCACCGCCGGGTACCGCCCCCGGCGAACGCCCCCGGCACCACGAGCACGGCGAGCAACGGCAGGCTCACGAGGGTGAGAACGTCCCGGAGAGGAGTGCGCCGGTCCCGCTCGGGGGGCGAGTACGACTGCTCGGATGCCGCCGAAGTCGCCGATGTCGCCGTCACTTCTCCCTCTCCCGTGCCGCGGTGCGCCCCAGTGTGCTGGCGGTCCTCACATTCTCCCACCAGTAAAAGACGAACACACGGGCCGGTCAGTTCGCGGTTCGCGGGATCGGTCCGCGGTACTTCCCGGCGGGTCCGGCCCGGATACGGGTTTGCGGGACAGCGCCTCGGGCAATGTAGGCTGTCGACTCGTTCAGGGTGCGTAGCTCAGGGGTAGAGCGCCTGCCTTACAAGCAGGATGTCGGCGGTTCGAAACCGTCCGCGCCCACGTGAATGAGAGGACCCCGGCCGGTGCGGCCGGGGTCCTCTCGTGTTCTCAGGCCTCCTCGCGCGCGTGCTTGAGGCGGCTTCGGGCGTCGACCCGGTCCGGTGCCGTGACCTCCGCCCAGAAGCGGTGCCCGCTGACGAAGACGGCGAGTTCGTGTTCGCGGCGGCGCAGCTTCTCCACCTCGGCCTGTTCGTCCTCGGTCCAGCCCGGGGAGGCGGGGCGCTCCACCTTGCGCCAGCCGCCGCCGTCGCTGAATCCGTCCAGCGGCTCGACCGACCAGGGGAGCCGCTTCAGCAGGGCCGACAGCTCGGCCCGGACCTGATGCAGCTCCTCCTGACCGGCGAGGAGGTCACTCGGAAAGTCATAGGTCGCAGCCACGCGGCAATGGTACGCCTGTTCGATTTTAGGTGGCGAGTTGGTTCGTGGGGTTCATGCGTTCGAGCGGCCTTGTTGCGCGCGCCAGAGCCAGGTGACCCGTTCGTACAGGGGCTCGAAGCCGGCGCGCAGCATGTTGTGCAGGGACGTGTTGTGTTCGCCGGGGCCCTCGGCGCCGGTCTCGGCGACCAGCCATCGGCAGCCCGCGGCCCGGGCGGCCCGGACGCGGGCGGTGAGCAGCGCCGACTGGGCGCCGCGGCCGCGGCCTTCGGGGAGCGTCGCTCCGCCGAACATGTCGGCGCACTCGCCGTTCACGAAGAGGCTTCCGACCGCGATGATCCGCTCGCCCTCCCAGGCGGCGTACTGCCGCCAGTTCGGCCTGCCCACGCAGGCGGCGGCCATGTCGGCCATGGCCGGCGCGGTGAACCCGAAGGTGGTCATCATGACGGTGGCCCACTCGCGCGCCTGGTGGGGCTCGACCATCCCGACGCGCAGGCCCGGGCCGAGCGCGGCGACCCCGTCGGTCGCGGACAGGGCGGTTTCGACGTCGCATCCCAGCTTGGCGAACCGGCTGCCCTCGGTGAGGCGCAGCCTTGCGGCGGTCGAGGGCCAGTCCGAGGGCAGCAGCGGCGGCGCGATCATGAGCGAGCCCTGGGGCACGCCCTGCTCGCGGAAGAAGTCGCAGACCCGGGTCGAGACGTCCGCGGTGGCGGGCTGGTCCGGGCCGAACCCCCCGGCCCGGTTGAAGAAGCGGCTCGGGTCCTCCCGGATCGCCAGCGCCAGCGCCGGGCCGACGTGCAGCGAGCCGATACCCAGTTCCTCCCGCACCGGCGCCGGCGCGCCGGTCGCGAAGTCGGTGTATGCGGCCATCTCGGTCTGTTCGGCCAGGCCGACCGGCACGGTGGTCTTCATGCCCGGTCTCCCCTCTCTCGTGTCTCTCGAACGAAGTCCAGCACGGCGGCGGTGAACGCGTCCGCCTCCTCGATGTGCCCGAAGTGGCCGCTGTCGCGCAGCTCGCACAGCCGTGCGTCCGGCATGCCGGCGTGCATCTCGTACGCGAAGCGGGGCGGGCAGACGAAGTCGTGGGTACCGACGACCACGAGCGCCGGCACGTCGATCGTGCCGAGCCGGTCCCGTACGTCCCAGCGGACCGGGAGCCGGTTCGGGTCGTGGGTGACGGCTGGGGAGAAGTCTCCCTCCCGGTCGACCGTCCTGCGGTGGTCGGCGAAGTAGGCCGGCAGGATGCCGTCCAGGTAGCGCCGGTGCGACTCGTCGTCGGTGATCTCCAGGTTCCGCGCGACATGAGCCGAGTCCCACATCCGGCCCGCCTCGGCCGCCTCGGGGCGGTCCGGCCAGCGTCGGACGAAGGCGGCCATCCTCTCGGTCGCGGTCGTCATGAGTTCCTCCCCGGTCACGGGCGCGGTGTCGTAGAGGACCAGCCCGTCGAGACGCTCGGGGTGGTCGAGGCCGAACTGGAGGGCGACGAAGCCGCCGTGCGAGTGGCCGAGGAAGTACCCGGTCGCGGCGCCGACGTCGTCGAGGACGGCTTCGGCGAAGTGCGCGTAGCGGGACATGGAGTAGTCCCCGTCCGGCAGTGGGTCGCTGTCGCCGGAACCGACCGGGTCCAGGTACACCAGGGTCAGCCCGCCGTGCAGTCCGGGCATCCGCAGGTATTCCGGGTGCACGCCGGGGCCTCCGGAGTGCACCAGGCATACCGGTCCCGCACCCGCGACCCGGTAGACCTGGCGTGTTCCGCCGACGACGACGGTCCGTGTCTCACCCACGGCGGCTCCCGGGGGCCGCCCGGTGCCGGGACTGTGGTTCGTTGTGTTCATACCCGCACGATGCGGTGAGGGCCGGGGAAGTTCGATCGGCCGCCGGATTTCTCTGTCGGATGCGCCGATGCGCCGATGCGCCGATGCGCCGATGCGCCGATGCGCCGATGCGCCGATGCGCCGGATGCGTCGTCAGCGGTGGCGCGGGTGGTAGAGGCGCACTCTGCCGACGCGGCCCCGGTCCAGGAAGTGGACCCACACGACGCCCGGCGGGCAGTGGAACGGGTCCTCCGGCGGGTTGTGCATCGCGGCCTCCCAGATGACCACCTCACGGCTGGCCACCACGTTCAGCAGCTCGTGGCGTACGCCGTCGGACAGGTCATGGTCGAACGCGGTGGGCAGGTAGTCGATGCCGGTGTGCCTGCCGGTCGGCCATGTCACGTCCGCCTGCGGCGACCACCACTCGGACAGTGCCGAGGCGAGCTGGCCCCGGTGGGCGGACGCGATGGTCTCGTCGGCCAGTCTGAGGTGCAGTGCGCTCAGGGCGGTGGCGTCGTCGTGCGCCCGGTCGGCCGAGTTCAAGAGCGCCTCGGCCAGCTTCGCGCGGGCCTGATGGAGCCGGCTGCGCACGGTTCCGACCGGCGTGGCACACAGCGCCGCGATGTCCTCGTAGGACGTGACGTCGGTGAAGTAGCGCAGCATCGAAACCAGCCGCTGCCCCGGGGGCAGGTCCTCCAGCGCGCTCCAGACCCAGTCCCGCAGCGCGTGCCGGTCGAGCACTTCCGCCGGGTCCGTCGGACCGTCCGACCGGTCCGACGCGACGGCTTCCGCGACATCGGCCACGGGAACCGCGCGCATCCTGCGCAGCTGGCTGCGGCACACGTTGCGCACCACCATCCGCAGCCACGGGCCGACCGCCTCGGGATCCCGGATGTCCCCGATCCGGCGCAGCGCGACGAGTGCCGCCTCCTGCAGAGCGTCCTCGGCGTCCTGGCTGTGGCCCAGCAGCGCCAGTGCGACCGCGTACATACCCGCTCGGTGTCTGGCGAGCAGCAGCCCGAGACAACCGGCGTCGCCCCCGCACGCGGCGCGCACCAGCTCGGAGTCCCGTGGCATCCCGGTGGGCAGAAGATCCGCCACACCTCGACAATACCTCTGGGCTTCGGCGAGACGGCCGGGCTGGTACGACGGCCACGGCCACGGCCACGACTCGTCATCCGCACCGACAAGGTCCCGCCCGTGGGTGAGAGCCTGGGGGCGGAGATCGCGTTCCCGCCCGGCGGGAGGACGGAGCAGGAGACAGGATGAGTGGGCGGCAGTCGACGTTCGTGAAGGTGTGCGGGCTCACCCAGGAGCAGCAGATCGACTGGGCCGTCGAGCTGGGGTACGACGCGGTCGGGATCGTGGTGACCCCGAAGAGCAAGCGGTACTGCCCGCCCGGGCGGGCGGTGGAACTCGCCGGGTACGCCCGCGGCCGGATCCCGGTCTTCGCCGTGGCCCTGACGTACGCCGAGACGGCCGGGGTCGCCGAGCACTTCGACACCGTCCAGATCTACGAGACCGCCGCCGTCCCGAACCTCGCCCTCGCCTCCGGTACCCCGCCCGAGCGGCCGGAGGCCCTCCAGTACTTCTTCTACGACGCCAGCGCGGGCAGCGGCGTGTTCGCCGACATCCCCGCCTGGGTCGCGGACGTGCCGGGGAAGGTCGTCATCGCCGGCGGCCTCGACGAACACAACGTGGCCGGTGTCATCGAGGCCTTCGGCCCCTACGGCGTGGACGTCTCCAGCAGTGTCGAGACCGCGCCGGGGGTCAAGAGCCGCGAGAAGATGGCCTCCTTCATCGCGGCCGCCCGGACCCCCGGGCGGGACAGCCGCTGAGCGCCGCTGAGCGCTTCGCCGGAGGCGCGGTGATGTGCCGTCGTTCGGCTGCGGCGCCGACCTGGCCGGTCGCACCCCGCGCCCCTTCGGAGCGTCGCACCCCGCGCCCTTTCGGAGCGTCGCACCCCGCGCCCCTTCGGAGCGTCGGACCGCAGCCGACCTCGCTCGACCCGCTCAGTGCCCGGCTTCGCGCAACTCCCGCACGATACGGGCCGTCACCGGCACGGGTACCCCGTGACGGTCCGCCGCCCGCAGCAACGCGCCCCCGATCGCGTCGAGTTCGAGCGGGCGGCCGGCTTCCGCGTCGCGTTGCATCGAGGACTTGGCGGCGGGCGGGAAGGCGTCGTAGCGGGCCAGGGCCTGGGCCGGGTCGACCGGGGCGCCGCAGGCGCGGCTGACCGCGGCCGTCTCCGCGACGAGCGAGGCCAGTTCGTCGCGGTGCCGGGTGCGGGTCTCGCCGAGGGGGAGGCCGTAGCGGGTGGTGAGCAGGGCGAAGGGCGCGAGGAACGACATCTTCGCCCACAGGGCCGTGGTCTCGTCGTCCAGGACGCGGGTGGCAGGGCCGGCCGCGGTGAGGGCCCCGGCCAGGGCCTCCAGGCGGGGGTGGGGGACCTTGGCGCCGGTCAGGTCGATCTCCGCGAAGGGGCTGGTGTGTTCGACCAGGCCGGGGGCCGGGCGGGTGGACTCGACGCGGATCACCGAGGGGGCCACGAGGTCGGGGGCGTAGCGGGCACGCAGCAGCGCGGGGTGCTCCACGCCGTTCAGGAACGGCACGAGGAGGGCGTCGCCGACGGCCGTGGGCGGGATCCGGGTGAGGGCCGCGTCCAGGGCGGTGGCTTTGACGGTGATCAGGCAGGCGTCGACCGGTTCGCGCAGGGCGGTGTCGGCCTCCACGGCGGCGGTGAAGTCGCCGAACAGGCCGCTGCGGACCTGGATTCCGGCGGTACGCAGGGTGTGGGCCGTCTCGTCGCCGGCCAGGCACAGCACGCGGTGGCCGGCGCGGGAGAGCAGGGCCGCGAGCAGTCCGCCCACGCCACCGGGACCCAGAACGGCGACGGTGAGCCGGGGACCGGGTGCGCTGTCCGGGCCGTCCGGGAAGGCCGACGCGTCGGCGGTGTCCGGGGTGTCCGGCGTGTTCGGTGTGTTCGTCATCGGGCTGTCCTCTCGTCGGTCGGCCCCGGGTGCGGTGGCCGCCACAGGACGATCCTCGCAGGAGGGAGGGGAGCTGCGGGAGACTGGGGACATGTGCCGGAGTATCAAGACCCTGCGTCCGCCTCAGCTGGCCGAGGAGGCCACCGAGGAGGAGATCCGTGCTGCCGCGTTGCAGTACGTGCGGAAGGTGTCCGGGTTCCGGGCGCCGGCCGCGCACAACCGGGAGGTGTTCGAGCGGGCGGTGGAGGCGGTGGCGGCGGCTACCGCCGAGCTGCTCGGGGGACTGGAGGTACGGGGGCAGGCTGTGCGCGAAGCCGCCGGTTGAGGCTCGATCGCCCGCGTGACGGATCAGGCCGGGCGTCTTCGCATCAGGAACCCCGCTCCGGCCCCCGCCCCGAACAGCGCCACCACCGAGACCGCCGTCGCCAGCCAGGTCGCGCCCAGCCACTGGGCGCCCAGGTAGCCGAGGGCGACGCTGTAGACCGCCCAGGTCAGGCCCGCCAGGGCGGACCAGGGGAGGAAGTCGCGGATGCGGCGGTGGGTCGCGCCGGCGCCCAGGGAGACGAGCGAGCGGCCGGCCGGGGCGAAGCGGGCGAGTACGACCAGCGCGCCGCCGCCCCGGGTCAGGGCCTCGCCGAGACGTTCCTGCGCGCTGCTCAGCCGCCGGGAGCGGGCGATCGCACGGTCCAGGCGGGCCCCGCCGCTCCAGGCCAGCCGGTAGGCGACCAGGTCGCCGAGGACCGACGCGGCGGCCGCGCAGAAGGTCAGCGCGAGGATGTCGGGTATGACGTGCGGGACGTGCCCGGGAGCCGCCCCGGTGCCCGCCGCCGCTGCCGTGGCCGCGGTGATGACCAGGACACCGCTGGGCAGGACCGGCAGGAACACATCAAGGAGCACCGAGAGGGCCACCATGGCGTATATCCATGGCCCGGCCTCCAGCGACCCCATGCTTTCCCACACGACGGTTCCCCCGTGATTGTCCTGTTGCGCCCCCCGACGTCAGCCATACAGCGTACGCGGGGGGTGTGACAGGAGTTTCACGGGGGGGGTTGGCGAATCGGCAAAGGATTAAACGGCCACCGGCGTGTTCCGCGCACCCGGCAGGACCGGCCGCTCTCCCGCCTCGGGCGCGGCCGTCCGGAGCACCGCCCGTGCGATCGCGTCGGCGTCCGACAGGGTCACCGAGTCCACGCCCGGCCGCGCGCCCGCCGCGGTCACCCAGTGCACGCCCTCCGTGGGCACGCCGAAGGCGAACCGTCTCGGGTGCGGCAGGCCGTGGCGGTCGATCAGCCGGTACGGGCGCGGGGTCACGTCCAGACCCCCGGTCTGGTGGCCGTCCACCCGGTGCGGGCGGCACGCGCCCTCCCGCAGCAGCCGGCCCAGCAGCTCGTCGGCGGTACGGCGCAGGTCCGGCTCCGGGAGGCGGGCCTCTATGAGCGTGGTCACCCGGACCGCCGAGCCGGGGACCGCCGGGGAACGGGCCACCCACGCGCCGTCCGCCCGGCCCACCTCCAGACCGGGACCCAGCACCTCCACCACGCCCGCCGCCAGCAGCGCGGTCAGCTCCTCGACACGGCGGCGGGGCGGGCCGATGGACAGGAACGCGTTGAGCGGCGTGTACCAGCCGTCCAGGTGGGCCCGCCGGGAGGCGCCGGCCAGGCCGCCGTGGTCCACGACCAGCCGTATCTCGTTGCGCAGGTCGCGCAGCACGTCCAGGGCCGCCTTGTGCGGGCCGCGCACATTGCCGAGGGCGGCCTGTGCCGCGTCCTCGCGGAGGTGCCCGAGGAGCCAGTCGCGCCAGTCCGCCGGACCGGTGAACTCCCGCTCCCCGTACGGGTGCTGGAGGCGCTCCCAGGACCAGCGGTCCGCCTCCGGGACACCGGACCCGTCGAGGACGGCGGTCTCCGCGGGCCGGCCGTCGGCCGCGAGGAAGCGTTCGGTGAGGTCCGGGTCGCCGGTCAGGGCGGTGTAGTAGACCGTCTCCACCTCCTTCGCGACCAGCGGCCAGACCTCCGCGAGGAAGTCGGGCGCCTCGCCGGAGTCCGCGCGTTTGCGCAGGCCCGCGATCACCTCGGGGGTGAGCAGCAGCGGGGTGTGCCGGCCGTACGGGCCCTTGGCGTTGTCGCCGCGCGCCTGGTAGGGGACGCCCCGCCGGGAGCCCGCGTACAGGCGGGGCTCGCGGCCGGAGGGCGTGTAGCGCAGGCCGCCGGCCGGGGTGCGGGTGAAACGGCCGCCCCGGCCGGTGGTGAGCAGGGCGAGGTGGTCGAAGAAGTTGAGGCCGAGGCCGCGCAGCAGCACCGGCTCGCCGGGGGCGATCGGGGCGAGATCGACGTCGGCCGGGTTGGCGGGCGGGATGTGGCGCAGGCCGTGCCGGGCGGCGTGTGCCAGGTGGTGGCGGTCCTCGGGGGTCGCCGTCGCCGGGAGGTGGCCCTGGGCC